>NZ_CP088251.1:3085000-3385000 GCF_021117405.1 Frateuria edaphi | reverse complement strand
GCTGCAAGGGCAGGGCTTGCCGGCCGACGTGCCCATCGAACTGGAGCAGGAATCGGTCGATTCGCTCGAGAACCTGCGCCACGCACGTGGTCTGCTGCAGGGTGGCGACCGGGCCGAGGTGCTGCCGCCGGTGGCGCTGCTGACCAGCCGCTACCACCTGGCACGCTGCCTGTTGCTGGCGCGGCGACTGGGCTTCGACGGCCATGCCGTCGCCGCCGAGGATGCCTTGCCCCGCACGCCACGCTACCTGGCGTTGCTGCTGATGGAAGCGACCTATCTGATGTGGATAGACCTGGGCGTGCGTTGGGCGCGGCTGACTGGCCACCGCCGCATGGCCGCGCGGATCAGCTGAGACGCGTCTTGTGCGGCGCCATCGCGCGCGGCAGACTCGCCCCGCCGCGCTCGGCGGCGTATCTCAAGACAGGGGAAGTCCCGATGTTCCGTTCCCGTTTCATGCTGGTCCTGCTGCTCCCGCTGCTGCTGCTGACGATGGCGTTCCGCCAGTCGCCGCTGGTCGATCCGGCGCCGATCGCCGTACCGGCCGGCATGAACGACGTCCAGGTCGGCAAGGCGGTCAAGGCCGCGCTGCTCGGCCGTGGCTGGACCGTCACCGACGAGCAGGCCGGCAGCACCAGCGCCCAGCTCAGCCGCGACGAATGGGTCGCCAAGATCCGCGTCGACTTCGATACCAAACAGGTGCAGATCCGCTACGTCGACAGCAAGAACCTCAAGTACGAGGTCAAGCGCGACGGTACCCGCCTGATCCATTCCAACTACATGGGCTGGATGCAGTACCTCTCCGGCGACATCGGCCGCAACCTCGAGCTGATCTCCGCTACCGCGGGCTGATCGCTCAAGCGCCCGCGTCGACGCGCCACAGCGCCGGCGCGGGCCCGCTTGCTAAGCTCTGGGCGGTCACCCCGCCGATCCTTACGATGAGCCAGCAAGCCGACCAGGCCGAAACTTTCCTGCGCGAGACGCAGGACCGCATCTGCAGCGCGATCGAACGCCTCGATGGCGGCGCGCGCTTCGTCGAGGACCGCTGGACCCGCGAGGCGGGCGGCGGCGGACGTACCCGCGTGCTGCGCGACGGCGCCCTGTTCGAGCAGGCGGGCGTGAACTTCTCCCGAGTCTTCGGCCACACCCTGCCGCCCAGCGCCACCGCGCACCGGCCGGACCTCGCCGGCGGCAGCTTCATCGCCACCGGCGTGTCGCTGGTGCTGCATCCGAAGAATCCGTACGTGCCCACCACGCACGCCAACGTGCGCTATTTCGAAGCCAGCAAGCCGGGCGTCGAACCGGTGTGGTGGTTCGGCGGTGGCTTCGACCTGACTCCGTTCTACCCGTTCGACGAAGACGTGGTGCACTGGCACGAGGTCGCACGCGACCTGTGCGCGCCCTATGGCGAAGACGTCTACCCCCGCTACAAGCGCTGGTGCGACGACTACTTCTATCTGAAGCACCGCGACGAGACGCGCGGCGTGGGCGGGCTGTTCTACGACGACCTCAACGAGGGCGGCTTCGAGCGCTGTTTCGCCTTCACCCGCGACGTGGCGCAGGGTTTCCTGGATGCCTACCTGCCGATCGCCGAGCGCCGCCGTGGCATGCCCTGGGGCGAGCGCGAGCGCGAGTTCCAGCTTTATCGGCGTGGCCGCTACGTGGAGTTCAACCTGGTCTGGGACCGCGGCACGCTGTTCGGCCTGCAGTCGGGCGGGCGCACCGAGTCGATCCTGATGAGCCTGCCGCCGCGGGTGCGTTACGAGTATGCCTATGCGCCCGAGCCGGATTCGCCCGAGGCGCGATTGCAGGACTACCTCAAACCGCGCGATTGGCTGTCCGCAACCGACGCGTAGGGTGGGCTCCAGCTCGCCGTGATTTGCGACAGGCGGCCGGTGGGCTGAAGTCCACCCTGCAGAGCCTTAGGGCTTCGCGCCACTGAACTTCACTGGCGTGGCGCCCTTCACCGGGCCGATCTGCGCGCTGTCGCTGACCTCAAGCACCACTTCGTGGCGGAACTCCAGCGTGCCCTGCACGACGGCATGGGGGCCGATCACGATGTGCGGCGTACGGTTGTGGTGGAACCAGCCGCCGTTGGGCTTGTCGACCAGGATGCCGCCCTCGACGCGCGAATTGGCGCCGATGTCGATGTCGCCATCCACGGTTTCCACGCCGCCGCCCACGTGCGCTGCATCCAGTTCGATGCGGCCGTTGACGTTGGATACCTGTCCGCTCACGTCGGCGCCCTTGGCCAGCTCGATGTGCCCGTTGACTGCCTCGATCTCGCCGTTGACCTTGGCGTCCTCGCGCAGCTCGATGCCGCCGTTGACGGTGTTGAGCGAACCGATGGTGGCGCGCTGGCCCAGCGTGATGCCGCCGTTGACCGTGTCGGCCTTGCGCGCGCTGGCGCCGTCGGCAAGCGAAATGTCGCCGTTGACGGTGCTCAGTTCACCGGCGGTCTGCCCGGCATCGATGCGGATATCGCCGTTGATCTTGTCGACGTCGTTGTCCGATGCGACCGCCGCCAGCGGCAGGGCCAGGACGAGGGCGATGAGCAGGTGGCGCATGGTGGTGCTCCTTTCGTGGGAATAGGACATCAGATGCACCACCGCGCTCCGCGGTTTAGCGTGACCTTCGGCATGGGGCGATTTGACGCCGTCGCGAGCGCGCCCCACCATTTCGCGTTTTCCGCTGCCAGGTTGCCGCCATGCACAAGCTCGTCCTGATCCGCCACGGCCAGTCCCAGTGGAACCTCGACAACCGCTTCAGCGGCTGGGCCGACGTCGACCTGACCGAGCAGGGCATGGCCGAGGCAAAGGAAGCCGGGCGTCTGCTGGCGGAAGGCGGATATACCTTCGACGTGGCGCACACCTCGGTGCTCAAGCGCGCGGTGCGCACGCTGTGGGGCGTGCTCGATGCGATGGACCTGATGTGGATTCCGGTGGTCACCGACTGGCGCTTGAACGAACGCCACTACGGCGGACTGACCGGCCTCAACAAGGCAGAAACGGCGGCGAAGTACGGCGAGGACCAGGTCAAGGTCTGGCGCCGCAGCTACGACATCCCGCCGCCGCCGCTGGAGCGGGCCGACAACCCGTCGCTGCGCGATCCGCGCTACGCGCTGCTCGATCCGTCGATGATTCCCGATACCGAGTGCCTGAAGGACACCGTCGCCCGCGTGCTCCCCTACTGGCACGACGTGCTGGCGCCGTCGGTGGCCTCCGGCCAGCGCGTGCTGGTGGCCGCGCACGGCAACTCGCTGCGTGCGCTGATCAAGTACCTGGACAACATCTCCGACGAGGCGATCGTCGAGATGAACGTGCCTAATGGCGTGCCGCTGGTGTACGAGTTCGACGACCAGATGAAGCCGCTGCGCAGCTACTACCTGGGCGATGCGGAGGCGATCGCGGCGAAGATGGCCGCGGTGGCGAACCAGGGCAAGGCGAAGTAGGACGCTCTTCGCAGGAATCCATTTGTGGCCCCGGATCGGCCACATCGCATCGGACTGTACGGACCGTTAGTCTTCGCCCAGCCACTCCAGGGAGACTCACCATGGCGCCGAACCTTCTCATGCCCGCACTGATGTCGCCGCTGCTCGCCTTCATGGTGTGGCGGCGCGTGCGTCGCCAGTTTGGCCGCCAGCTGGTGCGGCGCGGCGCGATGATCACCCGCGTGGCCATCCTCCTCGCGGTCACCGGCCTGCTTTCGCTTGCCGGTCTGCATAACCCGCGTCTGCTCGAAGGCCTGGCAGGCGGCCTGCTTGGCGGCATCGCGCTGGGCCTGCTCGGCCTGCGCCTGACCCGCTTCGAACGGGGCGCCGATGGTCGCGACCTCTACCTGCCTAACCCATGGATCGGCGCCACTATCACGGCCGTGCTGGTGGGCCGGCTGGCCTGGCGTTTCCTGGTGCTGGTACCGCATGACGGTATCGCCGGCCCGATGGCTGCGACCGTGCCGCCACTGGGCAACAGCCCGCTGACGTTGCTGGTGGTCGGCCTCATGCTCGGTTACTACGTCAGCTATTACGCCGGCTTGCTGGTACACCACCGGCGGTTCGAGCGGACACAAGCCTGACGCCAGACGCAGGGCGGGCTTCAGCCCACCACACGCTGCGACGCTGGTGGGCCGAAGCCCACCCGACGCGGCTAGAGGGCGTCGTTATCCAGTTCGCCGGTGCGGATCCGGATCACCTGCTCCAGCGGGCTGACGAAGATCTTGCCGTCGCCGATCTTGCCGGTGCGCGCCGATTGCTGGATTGCCTCGATCACGCGTTCGAGCTGATCGTCGGCCACCGCTACTTCCAGCTTGATCTTGGGCAGGAAATCGACCACGTATTCGGCGCCCCGGTAGAGTTCGGTGTGCCCTTTCTGCCGCCCGAAGCCTTTTACCTCGGTCACCGTGATGCCTTGGACGCCCGCCTCGGCCAGGGCCTCGCGCACGTCATCCAGTTTGAACGGCTTGATGACCGCCACGACCAGCTTCATGGATGCTCCTCGCCAACTTTCCCAAGATCGCCTTCATTGTGCCTGCCAGCCCCTGGCCTGTCGCCCCAGTGGGCCGTGTAGGACAATCCCTACATTCTCTGGCGGAGCCGGCCGATGGTGCACCCCCTTTCACGTTACCTAGACTTCCTTCCGACCCGCTCGAGGCGCCGTCCATGATGGATCGGCAGGAAATCGACCGAATTGCCCTGCGACTTGTGTCGCTGGTACCGCCAGGGTTGGCACAGGCGCAGCAGGATTTGCGAACCAACTTCCACGATGTCCTGATGCAAGGATTGCGTCGCCTCGAGCTGGTCACCCGCGAGGAGTTCGAAGTCCAGAGCCAACTGTTGGCGCGCACCCGCGCCAAGGTCGACGAACTGGAAAGGCGCGTCGCCGAACTGGAGGCGGACGCCGCCCGCGGACCCTAGCTGCCAGCTCCCGGGAGCCGCCCCCGATCCGTCACCTCACCCCGAGAGCGATCGGGGGCGGTTATTTTTTGCCTGACGTCGATGGGGTCGCGTTTCATCATGCATTCTGGCGACTCCATCGCTTACGGCCGGCACGCGTCATGCGCGACCGTGCGACCAGCTGCCCGCGGCACCCCAAGTCGGCCGAGCCCGCCATTCGTGTTTCTCCAGCCGTTGCGGTCAGGGACGACCGCGTCCTGGTCAGCCCGGGTCGTGCCGTGAGCCTGGCGGTCACCCTCACGCGTGCCCAGGAAGGCGTTTCCGCACCGCAAGTGATGGTCGAGGTGCATCTGTCCGGCGGCCTGCCGGGCACGCATATCGTCGGCCTGCCGGAAGCTGCGGTGCGCGAGGCGCGTGACCGCGTGCGAGTGGCGATCCAGAACGCGGCGTTCGAATACCCCAACCGCAAGGTCACCGTGAACCTGGCGCCGGCCGAGCTGCCCAAGGACGGCGGCCGCTTCGACCTGGCCATCGCGCTGGGCATCCTGGCCGCGGGTGGTCAGGTGCCACGCGAAAAGCTGGACGAGTGCGAGTTCCTGGGAGAACTGGCGCTGTCGGGTGATCTGCGTGGCGTCTCGGGCGTGTTGCCGGCGCTGCTGCGCGCGCGGGCGCGCGGCCGGCGCGTAGTGGTGCCGCGCGCCAATGCCGCCGAGGCCGCGCTGGTGCCGGAGGCCAATGTACTGGTGGCCGATACGCTGGCGGACGTCTGTGGCTGGTTGCGCGACGCGCAGGAACTCGCCCTGCCGGGCCCGGCCGACCATGGGCAGACAACCGATCCGGACGTTCCCGACCTGGTCGACGTGCGCGGCCAGTTGCAGGCGCGCCGCGCGCTGGAAATTGCCGCTGCGGGCGGCCACCACCTTTTGCTGATTGGTCCGCCAGGCACCGGCAAGACCATGCTGGCCGCGCGCCTGCCCGGCATCCTGCCGCCGCTGAGCGAGAGCGAAGCGCTGGAAACCTGCGCCGTGCTGTCGGTCGCCGGGCAGCGTGTGGATCCGGCGCGCTGGCGCCAGCGGCCATTCCGCGCGCCGCATCACACCGCCTCGGCGGTGGCGCTGGTCGGTGGCGGTTCGCATCCGCGGCCGGGCGAGATATCGCTGGCGCACAACGGGGTGCTTTTTCTCGACGAACTGCCCGAGTTCACCCGGCACGTACTCGAAGTGCTGCGCGAGCCGCTGGAGTCCGGCCAGATCCTGGTGTCGCGCGCCGCGCGGCAGGCGACCTTCCCGGCCCAGTTCCAGTTGGTCGCGGCGATGAATCCGTGCCCCTGCGGCTATGCCGGCGACGCCCGCGAACGTTGCCGTTGCACGCCCGACCAGATCCAGCGCTACCGAGGGCGTATCTCCGGGCCGTTGCTGGACCGCATCGACCTGTGTGTCGAAGTACCGCGCGTGCCGCTCGCCGAGCTGGGGGCTCCGCGCAGTGTGTACGACGAAGACTCGGCCACCGTGCGCGCGCGCGTGGTCCAGGCCCGCGAGCGGGCGCTGGCCCGGGCAGGGCGTGCCAATTCCGAGATCAATACGCGCGAGCTGGAACGCGATTGCGCGCTGGGCGCGCCCGAGCGGCGCTGGTTCGAGGCGGCCCTGGAGCGACTGGGGCTGTCCGCGCGGGCCTATCACCGCATCCTGCGCGTGGCCCGATCGATCGCCGACCTCGACGGCGGCGCGGCTCTGCTCGATCGCGCACACCTGGCTGAGGCCCTGCAATACCGGCGTTTCTAGATTTTCTGAACTGGCGGGTATTGACTTCCAGGTGGCACGGATTAATATCTGCACTCGCCGGTACTTAAATGCCTCCGGCCTGCCGCCCCGGTATCGGTTCCCCCCTCCCCCCGCCCGATACCGGGGCTGGCCTCTTCATCTTCCGCCGCGATACGCCAGCGCCTTCAAAGGAAGGCAGCGACCCCATTAAGGGCACCGCCACGCGTGGGCGCGTACAGAGGGCGGGCCACCCGGCACCGGTGCGCTGGCGCTGCCTTTTCGGGAAAGGCCGTCCGCATGCTTTCGAATCATCCGGAGCCCTCAGGCAGAATGAGCGACCCGGAAGCGAAGGACGGCGCATGACGCTACAGCCCGGGCTGATGCTGGCGTGCATGCTCGGCATCGGCTTTCTCGCGCAATGGGTCGCCTGGCGGGTGAAGCTGCCGGCGATCCTGTTCCTGTTGCTGGCCGGCATCGTGTTGGGCCCCGCGACCGGCATCTTCCGGCCGGACGCGATGCTGGGCGGACTGTTGTTCCCGCTGGTCTCGCTGGCGGTGGCGCTGATCCTGTTCGAAGGCAGCATGACGCTGCGCTTCCACGAGCTGCCGGGGATCGGCCGCGCCGTGCGCGGCCTGGTCAGCTATGGCGCCATCGCGGCCTTATTGCTGCTGGCGCTGGCGGCGCATCTCATCGCGGGCCTCGGTTGGGACGTGGCGCTGCTGTTCGGCGCACTGACCTGCGTGACCGGGCCCACGGTAATCGCGCCCATGCTGCGCACCTTGCGGCCCAATGCGCGCATCGCCAACACGCTGCGCTGGGAAGGCATCGTGATCGATCCGCTGGGTGCATTGTTTGCGGTGCTGATCTACGAAGCCATCGTCTCGCACCAGGAGGGACACACGGTCGGCGTCTTCCTGGGCACCATCGCATGCGGCGCGGGCATCGGCGCGTTGGCGGCATGGGCGCTGGCGTGGTTGCTGCGGCGGCAACTGATCCCCGAGTACCTGCAGAACTTCGGCGTGCTGGCGACGGTGCTGCTGGCTTTCAGCCTGTCCAACGCGATCGCGCACGAATCGGGCCTGCTGGCCGTGACGATCATGGGCATCTCGCTGGGCAACATCCGCAACGTCCACATCGACGACATTATCGATTTCAAGGAAAACCTCACCACGCTGCTGGTCTCCAGCCTGTTCATCCTGCTCGCCGCGCGACTGCAGTGGCCGCTGCCGGAGGGCATGCTTTGGGCGGGCATCGCGGTGTTCCTGGTCGCGCAATTCCTGGTGCGACCGCTCACGGTGGTCTTCGCCAGCGTGGGCAGTTCGCTCAGCTGGCGCGAGCGCGCGCTGATCGCCTGGGTGGCGCCGCGCGGCATAGTCGCCGCTTCGGTTTCGGCGCTGTTTGCGCTGCGCCTGCAGGAGCTGGGCGTGGCCGGCGCCGATGCGATGGTGCCGTTGGTGTTCATCCTGATCATCGGCACGGTGGTGCTGCAAAGCGCGACCGCGCGGCCGCTGGCGCGCTGGCTGGGCGTGGCGGAGCCCGAGCCGCGCGGAGTGTTGATCTACGGGTCCGACGAGGTGGCGCGCGCGATCGGCAAGGCGCTGGCCGATGCCGGTTGCCGGATCGTGCTGGCGGACGATGCGTGGGACGGCATCCGTCGCGCGCGCATGGATGGGCTGGCCACGTTCTTCGGCAATCCGGCCTCGCCCCATGCCGAGCGCAACCTCGACCTGACGGGACTGGGCCGCTTACTGGCCATGTCGACCCATCGCGAGCGCAACTCGCTGGCCTGCGTGCACTACCGGCGTGAGTTCGGGCGCGAGAAGGTCTATCGGCTGCGCAACCTCGCGCCCCACGAGGCCACGGACCGCGCGGCGATCTCGGGCAATCTGCTGGCGCCGCCCTTGTTCGGCGAGGAGATGACGCATGCGCGCTTCGCCGAGCTGCTGTCGGCCGGATGGCGGATCAAGTCGACCCGCCTGAGCCAGACGTTCGGCTGGAGCGACTTCATCGAGCGCAACGGCGCCCAGGCGGTACTGCTGTTTGGCATGGACGAAAAGGGCAATCTGCGGGTGGTGTCGGCCAAGCGGTTGCTCGAACCGAAGGCAGGCTGGTCGGCGATTGCGCTGACGCCGCCAATGGAACCGATGGGCTGAGTCGGCCCCTCCAGCCGCCTGTCGCACCGTCCCCGAGGAGTGGGAGAAGGCCCGAGTAGGCGGCTGCTTGGTTACCTCCCCCGTCCTGCGGGGAAGCTGCCCGAACGCGGGTACGGAAGCTGGCCTCAGGCCGCCGATGCGCGCTGGAACTGTGCTTCCTCGGTCGACCCTTTCAGCGCCACGGTCGAAGACTGCCCCTGCTGTATCGCCTGCGTCACCTGGTCGAAGTACCCGGTGCCGACCTCGCGCTGGTGCTTGACGGCGGTGAAGCCACGCTCGGCGGCGGCGAATTCCTTCTCCTGCAGGTCCACGAACGCGCTCATCTGCCGGCGCGCATAGCCGTGCGCGAGCTCGAACATGCCGTAGTTGAGGCTATGGAAACCGGCCAACGTGATGAACTGGAATTTGTAGCCCATCGCGCCGAGCTCACGCTGGAATTTCCCAATGGTCGCGTCGTCCAGGTTCTTGCGCCAGTTGAAGCTGGGCGAACAGTTGTAGGCCAGCAGCTTGTCCGGATACTTGCCACGGACCGCCTCGGCGAAGCGGCGTGCGTCCTCCAGGTTCGGCTTGCTGGTCTCGCACCAGACCAGGTCCGCGTAAGGCGCGTAGGCCAGGCCGCGGCTGATCGCCTGATCCAGGCCCGGCTTGACGCGGAAGAAGCCTTCGACGGTGCGCTCGCCAGTGAGGAAGGGCTTGTCATTGTCATCGACATCGGAGGTGAGCAGGTCGGCCGCGTCGGCGTCGGTGCGCGCCACCAGCAGCGTCGGCACGCCGCAGACGTCGGCGGCCAGGCGTGCGGCGGTGAGCTTGTCGATGGCCTCGCGGGTCGGCACCAGCACCTTGCCGCCCATGTGTCCGCACTTCTTCACTGCGGCGAGCTGGTCCTCGAAGTGCACGCCGGCGGCACCGGCTTCGATCATCGCCTTCATCAGCTCGAAGGCGTTGAGCACGCCGCCGAAGCCGGCCTCCGCATCGGCCACGATCGGCGCAAGCCAGTCGATCTCGTCGCTGCCCTCGGCGTGGTGCAGTTGGTCGGCGCGCAGCAAGGTGTTGTTGATGCGCTTGACCACCTGCGGCACCGAGTTGGCCGGGTAGAGCGACTGATCCGGATACATCTCGCCGGCGACGTTGGCGTCGGCCGCGACCTGCCAGCCGGAAAGATAAATGGCCTTGAGGCCCGCCTTGACCTGCTGCATCGCCTGGTTCCCGGTCAGCGCGCCCAACGCGTTGACGAAGTCCTCCTTGTGCAGCGAGTGCCAGAGCTTCTCGGCGCCGTGGCGGGCCAGCGAATGCTCGATCGGCACGGTGCCGCGCAGGCGCACGACGTCCTCGGCGCTGTAGTTGCGGCGCACGCCGGCCCAACGCGGGTTGTTGGTCCAGTCCAGGGTGATCTGTTCGGCGGTCGGGAGGGTGGTTTTCATGTTCTCAGGCTCCGTGAGGGATTCCTGCAGGAGGCAGCGTGTGCGCGACCGGAAACATGGCGGTCGCACACGTGCGTTCCTGCAAAGGCGGCGGTCAGGCCAATTGGTCGTAGGCGGGCAGGGTGAGGAAGGTGCCGAGCTGGTCGGCGTGGGTCAGCTCGCCGAGCAGGCGGGCGGCGTCGTCGGCGCGACGGGCGCCCGGATGCGTGCTTTCGCGCAGGCGGTGCGCGTGCGCGGCGAGTGCCTGGTCGAAGAGCGCCATGTCGATCGGCGCGCCGTCGGGGAACTCCAGCGGTACGCAGTCCGAAATCACGTCGCCGGCGTAATGCAGCCATTGCCAAAGCTGCGAACGGGCGATCTCGGCGGTCGCCGCGTCTTCCATCAAATGGTGGATCGGCACGCAACCCAGGCCATCGAGCCAGGCGGCGGTGTAGCGCAGCGCCACCTCGACGTTGTTGTCGAAGCCGGCGCGGGTAATCGTGCCGCAGGCCGGGGCGAGCAGCTGGTCGCGGCTGACCTGGACGTCCTCGCGCAGCACGTGCAGCTGGTTGGGCTCGGGCATGTAGCGGTCGAAGATCTCCTGCGCCACCGGTACCAGCGCCGGGTGTGCAACCCAGGTGCCATCGTGACCGGCATGCACCTCGCGCAGCTTGTCCGCGCGTACTTTTTCCAGCGCCGCCTCGTTCGCCGCGTCATCGCCCTTGATCGGGATCTGCGCGGCCATGCCGCCCATCGCGAAGGCGCCGCGCCGGTGGCAGGTCTTGATCAGCAGTTCGGAATAGGCCTTGAGGAAGGGCACCGTCATCTGCACCTGGCCGCGCTCGGGCAGCAGCCGGTCGTGATGGCCGCGCAGGGTTTTGAGGTAGGAAAAAATGTAGTCCCAGCGGCCGCAGTTGAGGCCGACGATGCGCTCGCGCAGCGCGTGCAGGATCTCGTCCATCTGGAACGCGGCGGGCAGCGTCTCGATCAGCACCGTTGCCTTCATGCACCCGCGCGGCAGGTCGAGCCGGCTTTCGGCATGTGCCATCACCTCGTCCCAAAGCGCGGCTTCTTCCATCGCCTCGAGCTTGGGAAGATAGAAGTACGGACCGCGGTCGCGTGCCTGCAGGGCGCGGGCGTTGTGGAAGGCGAACAGGCCGAAGTCCACCAGCGCGCCGGCCATCGGCTCGCCGTCGACCTCGAAGTGCCGCTCGGGCAGGTGCCAGCCGCGCGGGCGAACCACCAGCACCGCCGGGTTGGCGCCGAGCTTGTAGTCGCGACCGTCGGTTGAGCGCCAGGCGATCGTGCCAGCGACCGCGTCGATGAGGTTCTGCTGGCCGTCCATCTGGTTGGCCAGGGTTGGCGTCGACGAATCCTCGAAGTCCGCCATGAAGACCTTCGCGCCGGAATTGAGCGCGTTGATGATCATCTTGCGCTCGACCGGACCGGTGATTTCCACGCGGCGATCGCGCAGCGCAGCCGGAACCGGTGCGACCTGCCAGTTGCCCTCGCGGATGGCGCGGGTGTCGGCGCGGAAATCGGGCAGGGCGCCGGCGTCCCACTTGGCCTGCCGCTCGGCGCGGGCGGCCAGCAGTTCCTGCCGGCGGGCATCGAAGCGCCGGTGCAGGTCGGCCAGGAAGACCAGCGCATCAGGGGTGAGCAGGTTGGTGTAGGCGGCGGTATCGCCGTGGACGGTCAGCGGGCCGGGGTCGAGTCGTTCCTGCGGGACGGCCATGGATGCAGCTCCTTGGAGGGGTCCATCCAAGCTAGGCCTCCATGCCAGCCTTTGACAAAGCGAATGTTTCAATCTTTCTTATTGAAAAATTCAAACTAGTCAGCAAAAGTTCGCTATCACGCTCGTTTGTGAGGGAAGTTGCCATGAATCGGACGGGGCAGGCGCGACGGGCCGGAGCGCGCAAAGCGGCCGCGACGGGCCAGAAGGCAGTGGAGGCTGCCGAGCGCTACTACTACAAGGGCAATCGCCACAAGCAGCTGCGCGCCTTCGTCAGCATCGTCAAGCTGGGGACGCTCACCCGTGCGGCCGAGTCGCTGTTCCTCTCCCAGCCGACCGTCACCCTGCAATTGCAGGCCCTGGAGCGTGAACTAGGCGTGCCGCTGCTGGAACGGCGGCGACGACGCATCAACCTCACCGATGCGGGCGAGGCGTTGTACGAACTGGCTCGCCCGCTGATCGAGGGCTGGGAGAACCTGGATCGCGATTTCCAGGCGCGCGTGAAGGGCCTCACGGCGGGTCGCCTGACCATCGCCGCCGGGGCCTCGACCATCCAGTACCTGCTGCCCGAACTGGTGCGCCGCTACCGCGAGGCGTTCCCGGCTGTGCATCTGCAACTGGCCAATGTCACCGGACGCGACGGGCTCGCGCTGCTGCGCGCGGACGAGGCCGACTTCGCGGTCGGCTCGATGCTGGACGTGCCCAACGACATCGCCTGGGCGCCGCTGCGCCATTTCGACCCCATGCTGATCACGCCGCTGGACCACCCGCTGGCACACAAAGCGGAGATCGCACTGGAGGATCTCTCGCCCTACGGGTTGATCCTGCCGCCGCAACGGCTGTCCACCTATCGGCTGGTCGATCTGGTGTTCCAGCAGCGCCAGGTGCCTTACCAGGTGGCGATCGAGGTCGGCGGCTGGGAGGTGATCAAAGAGTACGTCGCCGCAGGCCTGGGGATTTCGATCGTCACCGGCATTTGCATCACCGAGGCCGACCGCACGCGCCTTGCCGTGCGCAACATGAAGCGGTTCTTTCCCCAGCGCAGCTACGGCGTGGTGATGCGCAAGGGCAAGTTCCTGAGCCCGGAGGCGCGCGCGTTCGTCGACATGGTCAAGCCGGGCCTGCTGACCCATCGCGAGCACGACGAGTCGGGCCACTCGGGTCGCTAGGCGATCAGGCCTGCCGCTGCAACGCCAGCCGCAGGCCGAAGCCCAGCAGTACCGTGCCGCAGAAGCGGTCCATCCAGCCGCCCAGGCGCGGGCGGGCCAGCAACAGCCGGTGGATTCGCCCGCCAAGCAGCGCCAGCACCAGCGACCAGCTCAGGCCTGTGCCAATGAAGCTCACGCCCAGCACCAGCAGCGCCAGCTGCGGATGGCCGCCCTGCGGCGAGACGAACTGCGGCAGGAACGCCAGGTAGAACAACGCGACCTTGGGGTTGAGCACGTTGGTCAGCAGGCCTTGGCGGAAGGCCGCGCCCATGCCCTGGCCACGGGTCGCGGCGGGCGGGCGCGTGGTGGAGCGCGCGAGCAGCATGCGCAGGCCAATCCATACCAGGTAGGCGGCGCCTAGGTACTTCAGCAGGCTGAAAGCCAGCGCGGAAGTCATCAGGATTGCCGACACGCCCAGCACCGCCGCCGCCGTGTGCACCACGCAACCGGCGTTGATCCCCAGCGCCGCGGCAAAACCCACCGCGCGTCCCTCGCGCCCGCTGCGGGCGAGAATGTAGAAGGTGTCCAGCCCCGGCGTGAGGTTGAGCGCCAGGCAGGCGAGCAGGAATGCGCCGAAATGCGCGATGCCCAGGGCGGCCATTACACGTCCGGGTCCGGTTCGGGTTTTTCGGTATTCCGGTGCTTGCCGCGGTAGCCGCGGAACAGCGCACGGATGCGCGCCATGTCGGCATCCGGATCGTCGGTGGCGTACTGCGGCGTGCCCAGCGTGAAAGTCTTGGTGGGATAGTCCAGGAACACCGGCAGGATCGGCACCTCGGCCTCGCGCGCGATGCGCAGGAAGCCGCTCTTCCAGTGCATGACGTGCTTGCGCGTGCCTTCGGGCGTGATGCCGAGCCACATGCGCGGATGATCGGCGAAGCGGCGCACCATCTGCCCGACCACGTTGAGCGCGGCCTTGCGATTGATGCCGATCATGCCCAGCGGGCGCAGGATCAGCCCGAGCGGACTGTCGAGCACCTCACGCTTGATCATGACCTTGATGTCCGCGCCCAGGGCGATCTTCATCATCAGGCCCCACACGCCATCCCAGTAGGACGAGTGTGGCGCGCCGATGATGATCAGCTTCGGCACGTCCGGCAGCTCGCCGAGCAGGCGCCAGCCGGACAGGCGCAACAGACCCCGCATCAGCCAGGGCCAGAAGCGACTGTCGATCCGCGGGGCCTGCGGCGGCACCGGCGGCAGGATGGAATCGGTCATTCGCCGCTCCAGTCGCGGGTGCGGTTCTGCTTGAGCTTGCCCCGCTGCTGCTTGCCGGCCAGCCGGCGCTCCTTCGAAGCGCGCGTGGGACGGGTCGCGACGCGCTTTTTTGGCGCCACCAGCGCACTGCGCACGATGTCGGCGAGGCGTTCGCGCGCATCGTCGCGGTTGCGGGCCTGCTCGCGGAAGCGGCGAGCCTGGATTACCAGCACGCCCTCCTCGGTCATGCGCCGGTCGCGACGCGAGAGCAGGCGTGCACGCACCGGCTCCGGCAGCGAGGGCGAGGAAGCGACATCGAAACGCAACTCCACCGCGCTCTCGGTGCGGTTGACGTGTTGCCCGCCGGGGCCGTCCGCGCGCAGAAAGCGCTCGGTCAGTTCGGCATCAGGGAGGGTGAGGGTGCGGCTGATCTGCAGCATCGGCGCAGTTTAGGGGATTGCGGTTGGCGGGCTGAAGCCCGCCCGACGGTGGCGATGGCCGGTAGGGTGGGCTTTCAGCCCGCCAGCCCCCAGCCGAAGCGCGCCAGCATCGCCCGGAACATGTCGTCCAACGGGGCTTCCAGCGCCATCGGCGCGCCGATGGCCGGATGCGCGAACCGCAGCCGCCAGGCGTGCAGGAGCATGCGATGGCAGCCGAAGTGCTGCTTGTAGAGGCGGTTGTGATCGCTGCGCCCGTGCTGGCAATCGCCGATCACCGGATGGCGCAGGTGTGCCATGTGCTTGCGGATCTGGCGGAAGCGGCCGGTCTCGGGTTCCGCGAGCACCAGTGCGTAGCGTTGCTGCGGATAGCGGCCCAGCGCGATCGGCACCTCGACCGTGGCCAGGCGCTGGTAGCGGGTGCGCGCCTCGCGGCGCGGACCGGTCTCGCGCGAGCCTGGCAGCGGATAGTCGACCAGGCCTTCGGTCGGTTCGGGCCAGCCGCGCACCACCGCCAGGTACTGCTTGTGCACCTCGCGCCCCATGAACTGTTCGCCCAGCGCCGCGGCCACGGCGGCCGAGCGGGCGACCAGCAGCACGCCACTGGTCGCGCGGTCCAGTCGATGGGCGAGGAACAGCTCGCCGCCCACCTGTTCACGCAGCAGGTCGATCAGGAAGGCGTCGGCGGGCCCGATCAGCTTCGAACGGTGCACGGGCAAGCCCGCGGGCTTGTTGACCGCGAGCAGGGAGTCGTCCTGGTAAAGAATCTCGAGCATGGTTTCGTCAGGAGCTTAGGTGTGGGCGACCTGCAGGAGCGCGCGCTGCGGCCGATCGCGCTCGGGGACCGGCAGGCGCGCGGTCGTGCCCAGGGTGCGCCTCCCAGGCGGCACGTCGGCGATGCAAGGCTTCCTCCGCTTCGGGTCAGCGGCGGGCGCTGGTCAGGAAGGCGAGCAGGGCGGCGGCCAGGCAGCCGAGCGCGACCCAATCGGAGCCATCCGGCCCACCGGCGATCCAAAGCAGGGTGGCGCAGCCGAGCAACGCCGTGCCGAACAGTCCGCCGAGCAGCGCGCGCCGCCGGCGCAGCGCGAGCTCCGCGTGCAGCGCAAGCTCCGCCGGATCGGTCAGCTGCCGCTGCTCGCCGCTGGCCGTCTGGCGAAGGGCATCGCGCACGAGCTCAGGCAGTTGCGGTGCGGCATGCAGCCATTCGGGCAGCCGCTGGCGCACCGCGCGCAACGTGCGCCGCGCGCTGTAGCGCTCGCGCAGGATGCGCTTCAACACCGGATGGGCCACCGCCCAGATGTCGATGTCGGGATCGAGCATGCGCCCGACACCCTCGATGTTGAGCAGGGTCTTCTGCAACAGGATCAGCTGCGGCTGCAGCGTCAGCTCGAAGCGACGCGCGGTCTGGAACAGCTTGACCACCACCTCGGCCAGCGAGATCTGCGACAGCGGGCGCGTGAAGTAGGGCTCGCACACCGTGCGCACGGCCGCTTCGAGTTCGTCCAGCCGTACCGTCGCGGGCATCCACCCGGCGGCCACGTGGAGTTGGGCGATGCGCGCGTAATCACGCTCGAACAGGGCGATGAAGTTCTGCGCCAGCCAGTACTGGTCGGCCTCGGGGAGCGACCCCATGATGCCGAAATCCAGTGCCACGAAGCGTGGCTCCTCGCGCCGCTCCAGGTCGACCCAGATGTTCCCCGGGTGCGCGTCGGCGTGGAAGAAGTTGTCGCGGAACACCTGCTCGTAGAACACGCGGACGCCCTTGGCGGCCAGCGCCTTGCGATCGATGCCGGCAGCATCGATGGCCGCCACGTCGTCCACGCTGACGCCATGCACGCGCTCGAGCGTGAGCACGCGTTCGGCGGTGAAGTCCCAGTGGACGGCGGGCACGTAGAGATCCACGCCGCTTTCGAAGTTGCGCTTGAGCAGGCTGGCGCTGGCGCCTTCGCGCTGCAAGTCCAGCTCGTTGGCCAGCATCTTTTCCACCTCGGCGACGACGTCGAGCGGGCGGATCTTGTCGGCATTGGGGTGCCAGCGCTGAGCAAGTTCACCCAGCGAGCGCATCAGCGCCACGTCGCGGGCAATCTTCGCCTGGATGCCCGGCCGCAGTACCTTGACCACCACCGCGGCGCCGTCGTGCAGCGTGGCAGCGTGCACCTGGGCGATCGACGCGGAAGCGAGGGGGACTTCGTCGAAATGGGCGTATAGGCGTCCAATCTTGGCCTTCAACTCGTGCTCGACGATGGCGCGCGCCTCGGCGCCGGGGAACGGCGGCACCCGGTCCTGCAGCTCGGCCAGCTCGTCGGCGATGTCGGTGGGAATGAGGTCGCGCCGGGTCGACAGCACTTGGCCTGCCTTGACGAAGATCGGCCCCAGCTCGGTCAGCGCCATGCGCAATCGCGCGCCGCGCGGCAGTTCGCGCGCGCCGGGGCGCGTGCGGGCCAGGATCGGGCGCAGCAGCTTGAGCGGGCGGTACAGGTGCGCCGCATCGACCAGCTCGTCCAGCCGCCATGCGAGCAGCACCGAGGCGACCCGCAGCGCACCCGGCAATACCTTGAGCGGCGTCATGCGCGCGGCCCCGACGTGCGCTGGCGCAGGCGCGCCAGGCGGGCTTCCAGGCGTTCGGCGCGCTCGCGCAGCGCGTCCACGCCGTCGAGAAAATCGTCCACCTCGCCCATCGCCGGGGTCAGCCTTGCTTCGTCGCGCAGCCAGTCGGCGCCGTCCTCGGTGAAATGCTGCGTGCTCTCGCGCGCATGCCGCAGGCCCTTGGCGATCGCCTGGGCGAGCGGCACACCGAGCACGTCGCCAAAGCTGCGCGCGAAGGCCTCCTCGAAATCCGGCTGGAAGGCGCTGGCGAGCTTCTCCAGCCGGCGCGCAAGATCGGCGTCGCCGGCGATCTCCACCTTGCGCGGTGAAACGCCCTCGTCGCCCCGGCGCAGCGCCATGGCCAGGAGGCTGCCGGGGCTGGCCGCGACGCGCAATTGGCTCACGTCCTGCGGTGGACCAACCTTCAGGCGATCGCCCTCCACCGTCACGCTGAGGGCCAGCTCCGGTCCGCGCAGGTGCAGCTGGATGCTGCGGCCAGCCAGCGCCGCGAGCTTCTGCTTCGTATCGGGATCGAGCGAGAGCGTGTGGTTGAGCGCGGCTTCCAGCGCGCTGCCGGCGAGCTTGCGCAGCGGCTGCGGGAGCCAGGCATTCGGGATGGGGACGTTCATCCGGCGATTGTAGCGGGCGGGGCCGATTCCGGTTCCCGTCGAAGCGCCTTGGGCGCAACCGCCATCTCCGATCGCTGGGTTGGCCGAGGGCGGCCGCGCCCAAGGGCGCTGCTACACCGATCCGGCGAAGCCCAGCTGGCGCCAGGCCTCGTAGACCGCCACCGCCACGCTGTTGGACAGGTTGAGGCTGCGGCTGTCCGGGCGCATTGGCAGGCGCAGGCGCTGATCCGGCGGAATGGCGTCCAGCACCTCATCGGGAAGGCCGGCGGTTTCGCAGCCGAACAGCAGGGCGTCGCCTTCGCTATAGCGGGCATCCACGTGGGCCAGGCGGCCCCGGGTGGAATAGGCGAACACGCGCGGCTCGCCGAGCGCGGCCAGGCAGGCGGGCAGGTCCTCGTGCACCGTGACGCGCGCGTACTCGTGGTAGTCCAGCCCCGCGCGGCGCAGACGGGCGTCGTCCAGTTCGAAGCCGAGCGGGCGGATCAGGTGCAACGACGCGCCAGTGTTGGCGCAAAGGCGGATGGCGTTGCCGGTGTTCGGCGGGATTTCGGGGCGGAAGAGGATGACATGCAGCATCCGCCCATTATCCGCTGCGCGGCCCGTCGATGGGCCGGCGGTAGACCGCTTCGAATGCTCAGCTTTCCACGCGCGGGCAAACGACGCCGTCGGGCGGCAGCATGCAGGCGCCGGGCACGGCCAGCGTCACGCCTAGCGCGGCACCGTCGCCGGCGCCGGCCAGCTGCACCGGTCCGGGCATGAACAGCATCGAGGCCATGATCCAGCCGCATACCAGCAGGCAGGCGGCGAACAGGCTGCGCAGCAACAGGGTTTCGAGTTTCATGGCGACGTTCCTTGGAGAGGGAGTGGAATCCTGCCAACGGAGTGGCAAGGCTCGTGCCAGTCGTGAGGTAACGCTAACCCATTGATTCATGGATACCTTCCCGCGAAGGAGCGATGCGCCCGGGTTGTCCGCGGACACTGCGCGGTCCGCGGGCGGACACCATCCGGACAGCCATGGCCTTTGTCGCTTGTGCTGGTTTGCCCCGGACCGATAGCCTCGGGCCTCTTTCGTGACGCAGGAGGTTCACCGTGGCAAAGCGTTTCCCACCCAAGACCGTGCTGGCGCTGATCGCCGCCAGCCTGCTGGCTGGACCGGCCCTGCTGCCGGCGCAGGCCACCGATGCACCGGCCGCGCAGGCACAGAAGATCCCCGAGCTGAAGTACGAGCGCTTTACCCTGCCCAATGGGCTGACGGTGGTGGTGCACGAGGATCACAAGGCGCCGGTCGTGGCGGTGAGCGTGTGGTACCACGTGGGCTCCTCGTATGAGCCGAAGGGCAAGACCGGCTTCGCGCACCTGTTCGAGCACCTGATGTTCCAGGGCTCGGAGAACCACAAGGACGAGTACTTCAAGCCGTTCGAGCTGGCCGGCGCCACCGACCAGAACGGCACCACCTGGCTGGACCGCACCAACTACTTCGAAACCGTGCCCACCACCGCGCTGGACATGGCGCTGTGGATGGAATCCGATCGCATGGGCCATCTGCTCGGCGCGATCGGCCAGAAGGAACTGGACGAGCAGCGCGGCGTGGTGCAGAACGAGAAGCGCCAGGGCGAGAACGAGCCTTACGGCCGCGTCAGCGAGCTGATCCAGGCCGAGGCCTTCCCGGCCAACCACCCCTACCACCACGACACCATCGGCTCGATGGCAGACTTGAACGCCGCCTCGCTCGGCGACGTCAAGCAGTGGTTCAAGGACTACTACGGCGCCGCCAACACGGTGGTGGTGCTGGCCGGCGACATCACGCCGGCGCAGGCGAAGGAGAAGATGCTCAAGTACTTCGGCGACATCGGCGCCGGCCCGGCCGTGCCGCGACCGCAGGTCTGGGTGACACCGCGCCAGAAGTCCACCCGCGGCTCGATGACCGACAACGTCGCGCAGACGCGCATTTACCGCGAGTGGAACGTGCCCTCGCGCACCGACGTCGAACTCAACCAGCTGCAACTGGCCGCCGCGGTGCTCGGCGGCGGCAAGACCTCGCGTCTGTACCAGCGCCTGGTCTACAAGGACAAACTCGCCGACGATGTCTCGGTCGACATCGAGCAGCACGTGCTGGCCAGCCTGTTTGAACTGCAGGTGGACGTGAAGAAGGGCGCCGACCCGGCCAGGGTCGAGGCCGCGGTGGCCGACGAGTGGGCGAAGTTCCTCAAGGACGGCCCCACCGCCGACGAGCTGGAGCGGGTCAAGACCGGCATCCGTGCCGCGTTCGTGCGCGGCCTGGAACGCGTCAATACGCAGGCTTCGATCCTGGCCGAGGGCCAGCTCTACCAGGGTGACCCCGGCGCCTACCTGAAGGATTTCGACACGTTGATGGCCGCCACCCCGGCCAGCGTGAAGACCTCGGCCAACCGATGGATCGCCAAGGGCGACTACACCGTCACCGTGACGCCCGGCAAGGTCGAGGACACCGACTTCGCCACCTACGCCGGTCGCCCCGCGCAGCCGGGCAAGCCGATGGACGAGCTTTCGGCCAAAGGCGAATACACCATCGTCAAGAGCCCGGTGGACCGTACCAAGGGCGTGCCCGAGGTGACCCAATTCCCCAGCCTCACCTTCCCGACCCTGCAGCACGGCAAGCTCGCCAACGGCATCGAGGTCACCCTGGCCGAGCGCCACGAAGTTCCGGCGACGCAGGTGCAGCTGATGTTCGACTCCGGCTACGCCGCCGACCAGGGCCGCAAGCTCGGCACGTCAAGTTTCACCATGGCGATGCTCGATGAAGGCACCAAGGACCTCGATTCGGTCGAGATCGCCAAGCGCGAGCAGCGCCTGGGCGCGCAGATCGGCAGCGGTTGCGGGCTGGACGCGTGCAACGTCTCGCTCAACGCGCTGAACGACAAGCTGGAACCGTCGCTCGCGCTGTTCGCCGACATCGTGCGCAACCCGGCGTTCCGCACGGACGATGTCTCGCGCCTGCGCGGCCAGTGGCTGGCGCGCATCGCGCAGGAGAAGAGCCAGCCGATCGGCATCGCGCTGCGCACGTTGCCGCCGCTGCTTTACGGCGAAGGCCACGCCTACGCGATTCCGTTCACCGGTTCGGGCACGGTGCCCTCGATCACGGCGCTCGATGCCCATGACATGCGCCGCTTCATGGGCGACTTCATCCGGCCGGACAACGTCCGGATCCTGGTTGCCGGCGACACCACGCTGGACAGGATCATCCCGCAGTTGAACAAGGTGTTCGGCGACTGGAAGCCGGGCGCGGGCAAGGTGCCGGCGAAGAACCTCGCCAAGGTGGCGTCCCCCGACGCTTCGCGTGTCTACCTGATCGATCGCCCCGGCGCGCAGCAAAGCCTGATCCTGGCCGGCGGCCTGGCGCCTTCGACCCGGGTCGACAACAACCTGGCGATCGAGACCATGAACGGCGCCTTCGGCGGCACCTTCACCTCGCGCCTGAACATGAACCTGCGCGAGGACAAGCACTGGGCCTACGGCGCCTACAGCTTCATGCCCGATGCGCTGGGCCAGCGCCCGTTCCTGATGTACGCGCCGGTGCAGACCGACAAGACCGCACCGTCGGCGCAGCAGATCCTTGCCGAGGCGCGCGGGGTGGCCGGCAAGCATCCGCTGAGCGCCGAGGAAATCGCCAAGATCAAGGAAGGCGACGTGCGCAGCCTGCCCGGCGAGTACCAGACCACGTCCGCGGTGATGGGCGCGCTGGAAGACATTGCCCTGTACGACCGTCCCGACAACTGGATCCAGACCGAGAAGGCGCGCATCCAGGCGTTGAAGGACCCGCAGGTTCAGGCGGCGGCCAACGAAGTCGTCCGTCCCGATCACCTGACCTGGGTGATCGTGGGCGACCTCAAGAAGATCGAGGCGCCCGTGCGCGCACTGAACCTGGGCAAGGTGCAGGTGCTCGATGCGGATGGCAAACCGGTGAAGTGAGGCGGCATGGCCCGCCCTCCGGTTCCCCACGGGACGGATGGGCGGGCGGCTTTCCTGCATGCAGGCAAACGGCGCTGCGCGACTTCGTGCCGGCCGTGCATGCTCCACGCTACGATGCGCTGTCCCAGCATTCCCTCCGGAGCCCCTCCATGCGCAAGACCCCGCTGCTGCTCGTCCCCGTCCTGCTCCTCGGCGCCTGCACCTGGGGCATCACCCTCAACGACGCGGGCAAGCAGGTGCGTACGGCCTGGAGCGGCGACGTCTCGCAGTGCCGCGACCTGGGCAAGGTCACCGTGTCGGTGATGGAACGCGTCGGCCCGGTCGACCGCAACGACATCAAGGTGCGCGACGAACTGGAAGTGATGGCGCGCAACGAGGCGGCCAAGATGAACGCCGATACGGTCAAGCCGCTGGGCGAGCCGGTCGATGGCGAGCAGGCCTGGGGCGCCTACCAGTGCGGCAGCGCCCGCCCGGCCTCGGCCACGCGTCCGGCTACCCAGCCGGCACCCGCCGCGAGCGGTGGCGTGCAGACCTACCCGATCCAGGGCAGCTGAGTACGCCCGTCGCGTCCGCCCGCTCCGTCACCGGAGCGTTCCCCGCCCTGCCGATCACGCACGCGCGCCTGACGCACGTGCGCCGGCTTTCCGTGCGCCCGCGTATGCCCGTGCGATAGCCAGCGCCGGTCATTCGGGCGAAAATGGCCGTCTTGCCTTTTCTTCGCGGCGCGGGCTGGTCCTTGCCGCGCTTCCCCGTACGCCTTTGCACGAGAGGTCACGCAGACGATGTCCCAGGCCCCGAAGATTCTCTACACCCTGACCGATGAAGCGCCGTTCCTGGCCACCCAGTCGCTGCTGCCGATCGTCAAGGCCTTCGCGCACACCGCGGGCATCGAGGTGGAGACGCGCGACATCTCCCTGGCCGGGCGCATCCTCTCGCAGTTCCCCGAATACCTGAAGGAAGGCCAGCGCATTGCCGACGACCTGGCCGAGCTCGGCCAGCTGGCCACCACGCCGAACGCCAACATCATCAAGCTGCCCAACATCAGCGCCTCGGTGCCGCAGCTTAAAAGCGCGATCAAGGAGTTGCAGGCCCAGGGTTACGCACTGCCGGACTATCCCGACGAGGTCCACGGCGACGTCGAGCAGTACAACATCAAGGCGCGCTACGACAAGGTCAAAGGCAGCGCGGTCAACCCGGTGCTGCGCGAGGGCAATTCCGACCGCCGCGCCCCGGCCTCGGTGAAGAGCTACGCGCGCAAGCATCCGCACAAGATGGGCAAGTGGAGCGCCGACTCCAAGACCCGCGTGGCGCACATGGACGGCGGCGACTTCTACGGCTCCGAGCAGTCGGCCACGATGGACAAGGGCGGCAGCCTGAAGATCGAGCTGGTCGGCAAGGACGGCACGACCACGGTGCTCAAGGAAAAGGTCGCCGTGCAGGCCGGTGAAGTCGTCGACACGGCCGTGATGAGCCGCGCCGCGCTGGCGCGCTTCGTCGACAGCGCGATCGCCGACGCCAAGGCGGACGGCGTGCTGTTCTCGCTGCACCTGAAGGCCACCATGATGAAGGTCTCCGACCCGATCATGTTCGGCGTGGTGGTGCGCGAGTTCTACAAGGACGTGCTCGCGAAATACGCGGCCGAGCTCAAGCAGGTCGGTTTCGACGCCAACAACGGCATCGGCGATCTCTACGCGCGCCTGTCGCAGCTGCCCGAGGAGAAGCAGGCGGCGATCAAGGCCGACATCCAGGCCGGGTACGCGAAGCGTCCGGCGCTGGCGATGGTCAACTCCGACAAGGGCATCACCAACCTGCACGTGCCCAGCGACGTGATCGTCGACGCCTCGATGCCGGCGATGATCCGCGACTCCGGCAAGATGTGGAATGCCAAAGGCGAGCTCGAGGACACTCTCGCGCTGATTCCCGACCGCAGCTACGCCGGCATCTACCAGGCGGTGGTCGAGGACTGCAAGGCGCACGGCGCGTTCGATCCCGCCACCATGGGCTCGGTGCCCAACGTCGGCCTGATGGCGCAGAAGGCCGAGGAATACGGGTCGCACGACAAGACGTTCCAGATCGCCGTCGACGGTACCGTGCGCGTCACCGACCAGGATGGCCGCGCGGTGTTCGAGCACGCGGTCGAAGCCGGCGACATCTGGCGCATGTGCGAAACCCGCGACGCGCCGATCCAGGACTGGGTCAAGCTCGCCGTTAGCCGCGCGCGCCTCTCCGGCACGCCGGCGGTGTTCTGGCTGGACCCGGCGCGTGCGCACGACGCGCAGCTGATCGCCAAGGTCGAGCGCTACCTCAAGGACCACGACACCGCCGGACTGGACATCCGCATCCTGTCGCCGGTCGAGGCCATGCGCGTCTCGCTGGAGCGGATCCGCAAGGGCCAGGACACCATCTCGGTGACCGGCAACGTGCTGCGCGATTACCTCACCGACCTGTTCCCGATCATGGAGCTGGGCACCAGCGCCAAGATGCTCTCGATCGTGCCGCTGATGGCCGGCGGCGGCCTGTTCGAGACCGGCGCCGGCGGCTCGGCGCCCAAGCACGTGCAGCAGTTCGTCGAAGAGGACTACCTGCGCTGGGATTCGCTGGGCGAGTTCCTGGCGCTGGCCGCCTCCTTCGAGCATCTGGCCGAGCGCTACGGCAACCGGCGTGCCGCGGTGCTGGCCAAGGCGCTCGACCAGGCCAACGGCAGGATCCTGGACAACAACAAGTCGCCCGCGCGCAAGGTCGGCGAGCTGGACAACCGCGGCAGCCACTTCTACCTGGCGCTGTACTGGGCGCAGGCGCTGGCCGCGCAGGACGAGGATGCCGGACTGAAGGCCACCTTCGCCCCGCTGGCCAAGGCGCTGGCGGACAACGAAGCCACCATCGTGGCCGAGTTGAATGGCGCGCAGGGTAAAGCCGTGGACATCGGCGGCTACTACCACCCGGACCTGGCGCGCACGAGTGCGGCGATGCGACCGAGCAAAACCTTCACCGACGCGCTGGCGACGCTGGAAGGCTAAAAGAAAGGGCGCCCCAGGGCGCCCTTTTCTTTACGGACGCCTGTGCGCGACCGGTGCGCCGCGGTCGCGCACAGGGTGCGCTTCCACAGCGGTCAGGTTTCGGCGCTCGCCCGATCCAGCACCGCGATCTCCTCCGGCGCCAGCGCGAGCTTCACCGCGCCCAGCAAATCATGCAATTGTTCCACGCTGGTGGCGCTGGCGATCGGCGCGGTGAGTCCGGGACGGGCGATAAGCCAGGCCAGCGCCACCTGCGCGGGCGTGGACTGGTGGCTGGCGGCGACGCGGTCCAGAGCATCGAGGATACCCAGCCCGCGCGGGTCCAGATACTTGCGCACGCCGTTGCCACGCGCGCGGCTCTTGGCCAGATCCGCCTCGCTGCGGTACTTGCCGGAGAGGAAGCCGCTGGCCAGCGCGTAGTAGCTGATCACGCCGACCTGCTCGCGCCGGATCAGCGGCTCCAGCTCGCGTTCGTAGCCGGCACGACGCAGCAGGTTGTATTCCGGTTGCAGCGATTCGTAGCGGGGCAGGCCGTGTTCGGCCGAAACCTTCAGCGCCTCGGCGAAGCGGTCGGCGGTGTAGTTGGAGGCGCCGATGACGCGCACCTTGCCCTGTTCGATCAGCCGTCCGAACGCGCCCAGCGTCTCGCTCAGGGGTATCGAGGCGTCATCCTCGTGCGCCTGGTAGAGGTCGATGCAGTCGACCTGCAGGCGTCGCAGCGAGCCTTCCACCGCCTGCTGGATGTTGACCGGTGACAGGCCCGGCTGCTCGGCCCATTTGGCCACCTTGGTGGCGATCACTACCTGGTCGCGCTTGCCGCGGGCCTTGAGCCAACGGCCGATGATGGTTTCCGATTCGCCGCCGCGGTTGCCCGGCACCCAGGCCGGATAGACATCGGCGGTGTCGATCAGGTTGAAGCCGGCGCCGACGAAGGCATCGAGCAACTCGAAGGAGCGCTTCTCGTCCGCGCTCCAGCCAAACACATTGCCGCCAAAGGCGAGCGGGGCGATGGAAAGCGGCGAGCGGCCGAGCGGGCGCAGTTGCATGGAGTTTCTCCGGGGCGGGAATCCCAGGAAATGGAGAGCAGCTGCGACGGAATCAACCTCAGGAGCGCATCGATGCGCGACCGGGTGCCTCACGGTCGCGCACTGGTGCGCTCCTGCAGTTCTACAGGTGGCTGTTGTGGAGGCGCTGCGATCAACTGATCAACGCAGCGCGCAGGGCATCGCGCCAGCGCAGCATCGGTGCCACCGGTTTGACGATCGGGGCCGCGCGGCGACCGCGTACCTCCGGCGCGTCCTCGCGCCAGCGCAGGTCGGTGGGCAGGGCGTGGCCATGCAGGTACAGCAACTGCTTCCAGAACGGTTTCACGGGAACCTCCGGGTGGGATGTGTTGCCTTGGGGTGTGCTCAAGGTACGTCGCCTTCGGACGGCCAAAAAGCGATATATTCGCAAGCCAGCCTTGAGCGCATTTCAAGGCTCTACATGCACCTGGGAGGCCGACCTCGTGAGCCATGTTCCGCTGGGTCTGTTGCAACAGTTCGTGCGGGTGGCCCGCGTGGGCAACCTGTCGCGCGCGGCGGTGCAGGCCAATCTCACCGTCAGTGCGCTGAGCCACCAGATTCGCCAGCTGGAAGATCGTCTCGGCCGCCGCCTGTTCGAGCGCGGCCCGCGCGGCGTCACGCTCACCACTGAAGGTTGCGGCTTGCTCGAGGCGGTGGGCGAGCACTTCGATGGCATCGACCACGCGCTGGCGCGATATCGCGAGCGGCGGCACGACTCGCTCACGCTGAGCGCGAGCTCGGGAATCATGTCCAGCTGGCTGGTGCCGAGGCTGCCCGGGCTGGTCGCCGCGCACCCGGAACTGGAGCTCAACCTGCAGTCGGGCACCACGTTGGTGGATTTCGAGCGCGAGCCGGTCGACGCCGCGTTGCGCTACGGCCGCGGCCAATGGCCCGGGCTCACCAGCGAACGGCTGTTTGGCGAGTGGCTGGCGCCGGTGGCCACCCCCGAACTGATTGCGCGCATGGGCGGGGCCGATCCCCGCCAGCTTGGCGACTGGCCATTGCTGGGCGACCCGGGCGACCGCTGGCGCGAATGGTTCGCGGAGGTGGGCGGCACGCCACCCAAACGCTACGTGGCGCATTTCGACAGTACCGACGCGCTGCGCCACGCGGCGCTGGAGGGCCTGGGCGTGGGACTGGGACGGATGGTCAGCTCGCGCTCGCTGATCGACGCCGGTCGGCTGGTGGTGCTGGGCGACCGCTACCTGCCGATCCACGAGGCTTACTGGCTGGTCTACCCGCCGCGCTCGGAAGAGCACCGCGGCCTGCAGGTGTTCCGCGAATGGCTGCTGGGCGAGGCCGAGGCGTACTGCACGCAGATGCCGCGGCTGCGCGAGGACAAGGCCGCCAACGCCTGACCCTGCTGGAGCCAAGTTCACGCGCGCGCACCGCTGCGCCTACCGGTTCCTTCGGTGGCCGGCGCGCGGCATCATCGGGGTTTCCGTCCGCCTGGAGCCGCCCATGAAATCCCGCGCCGCCGTCGCCTGGCAAGCAGGCAAGCCGCTGTCGATCGAGGACGTGGAAGTGGCCGGCCCGAAGGCCGGCGAAGTGCTGGTGCGCATCGTCGCCACCGGCGTCTGCCACACCGATGCGTTCACCCTCTCCGGCGCCGATCCGGAAGGCCTGTTCCCGGCGATCCTGGGCCACGAGGGTGGCGGCATCGTGGAAGAGGTGGGCGAGGGCGTGACCACGCTGGCCGTGGGTGACCACGTCATCCCGCTGTACACGCCCGAGTGCGGTACCTGCGAATACTGCCGCTCGGGCAAGACCAACCTCTGCCAGCGCATCCGCGCCACCCAGGGCCAGGGGTTGATGCCCGACGGCACGTCCCGGTTCTCCAAGGACGGCCGGCTGATCCATCACTACATGGGCACCAGCACCTTCAGCGAATACACCGTGCTGCCCGAGATCGCCGTGGCGAAGATCAACAAGGCCGCGCCGCTGGAGAAGGTCTGCCTGCTCGGCTGCGGCATCACCACCGGCATCGGTGCGGTGCTCAACACCGCGAAGGTGGAACCGGGCGCGAGCGTGGCGGTGTTCGGGCTCGGCGGCATCGGGCTGTCGGTGGTGCAGGGCGCGGTGATGGCGAAAGCCGGGCGCATCGTGATCATCGACACCAATCCGTCCAAGTTCGAGATGGCGAAACTGCTGGGCGCCACCGATTGCGTCAATCCGAAGGACCATCCCGACACGCCGATCCAGCAGGTGATCGTCGAGCTCACCGGCGGCGGCGTGGACTATTCGTTCGAGTGCATCGGCAACGTGGACGTGATGCGCGCAGCGCTGGAGTGCTGCCACAAGGGCTGGGGCGAGTCGGTGATCATCGGCGTGGCCGGCGCGGGGCAGGAGATCCGCACGCGGCCGTTCCAGCTGGTGACCGGGCGCGTGTGGCGCGGCTCGGCGTTCGGCGGGGTCAAGGGCCGCTCGCAGCTGCCGGGCTACGTCGAGCGCTACCTGGCGGGCGAGATCAGGATCGACGAGATGGTCAGCCAGGAATTGCCGCTGGAACGCATCAACGAGGCGTTCGATGCCATGCACGAGGGTCGCGTGATCCGCTCGGTGATCCGCTACTGACCTCCTCTCTCCTCCGCTCGCGGGGAAGTGCCCGTAGGGGCGGATGGGGCGCGGCCTTGCGGAGGCCTGTACCGGCTGTCCGGCAGGAGCGCCCCGGACCTGCCCTGCCTTCGCGGGGTAAGGCTCGCGACTGGGCGCTCGGCTAGAATGCGCGCGCCTCCCCGGCACTCCCCCAAAGGATTCCCATGCAACGCACCGCCATCCTCGTCGACGGCGCCTTCTTCCTTGCCCGTTACCGCAAGGTCTGGGGCGAGCGCGACGCCAATGACGCGCGCACCGTGGCCAAGACGGTGTTCGGCATGGCGCTGGAACACCTGAAGGCGCTGGATCGTCCACGCGAGTCGATGTACCGGATCTTCTTCTACGACTGCCCGCCGCTGGAAAAGGTGCTGGTCCGCCCGCTCAGCGGCGAGGCGGTGGACTTCTCGCGCACCGGCGCGGCAGCGTTCCGCCGCGAGCTGCACGACCAGCTGCGGCGCCAGCGCAAGATGGCGCTCAGGCTGGGGCGGCTGGCCGAGCGCGGCGAATGGAAACTCCGGTTCAATGCCTACCAGCAGCTGCGCGAGGGCACCCTGGCGTGGGAGGATCTGGGCGACGAGCACTTCGAGCCGGACATGCGCCAGACCCAGGTGGACATGAAGATCGGCATCGACATCGCCGCGCTGACCTACAAGAAACTGGTCGACCAGATCATCCTGGTCGCCGGCGATGCGGATTTCATCCCCGCGGCCAAGCTCGCCCGCTACGAGGGCATCGACTTCATCCTCGACCCGATGTGGCAGGGTATAGCCCCGGACCTGCACGAGCACATCGACGGATTGCAGTCGGTCTGCCCGCGCCCTTTCTGAAGCATTCGTTCCACGCATGGCCGTAAGGAGACACGATGAAGAGCCTGCTGATTTGCACCTTCTGCACCGCCGCGCTGATGGCCCTGCCGGCCATCGCGCAGGACCAGCCCGCCGACGCGCTGGTGCCGCCGACCAGCGCCAGCGACTACACCGCCACCCAGCTGGACCAGGTGATCGGCGGCGACTGGCGCCCGGCCGATCAGCGCGCGCGCGACATGTATCGCCACCCAAAGGAGACGCTGACGTTCTTCGAGTTGCGCCCGGACCAGACGGTGATCGAGATCACCCCCGGCGGCGGCTGGTACGCGCAGATCCTCGCGCCGCTGCTGCGCGACAACGGCCATTACATTGCCGCGGAAAAGCAGCCGTCCGCCGATGACGAGGCGCGCAGCGACGACAGTGCATTGCGCAAGCTCTTCGCTGCGCACCCGGCGCAGTTCGGCCAGGCCTCGATCGTGACCTTCGACCCCAAGGCGCCGGTGCTCGGCCCTCCGGCATCGGCCGACCGCGTGCTGACCTTCCGCAACGTGCACAACTGGGCGATGGACGGCAGCGCGCAGGCGATGTTCAAGGCCTTCTACAGGGTGCTCAAGCCCGGCGGCGTGCTCGGCGTTGCCGACCATCGTGCCGATGCCGGCGCCTCGCTGGACGAGGTCAAGGGCAGTGGCTACCTGCCGGTGGACTACGTCGTGAAGCTCGCCACCGATGCCGGCTTCGTGCTGGACGGTCGCAGCGAGATCAACGCCAACCCGAAGGACGACCACGACCACCCCAAGGGCGTGTGGACGCTGCCGCCCACGCTGGCGCTGGGCGACCAGGACAAGGACAAGTATCTGGCGATCGGCGAATCCGACCGCATGACGCTGCGCTTCGTGAAGCCGGAGGCGCCCGCGCACGCGGCCTCCGCGCCGTGACGGATGCTGATCGCGCTCAACAAGCCCTATGGCGTGCTGTGCCAGTTTTCCGGTGACGGCAGCCGGCCGACGCTGGCCGGCTTCGTGCGCGAAAAAGACGTCTATCCGGCCGGACGGCTGGATCACGACAGCGAAGGCCTGCTGCTGCTGACCGACGACGGGCGCCTGGCGCACCGGTTGACCGATCCGCGCCACAAGCAAGCCAAGACCTACCTGGTGCAGGTGGACGGCGCAGTCACCGACGAGGCGATCGCCGCGCTGCGCCGTGGCGTCACGCTCAACGATGGCCTCACCCTGCCGGCCGGTGCCGAACGTGCGGCCGAGCCGGACTGGCTGTGGCCGCGCGACCCGCCGGTGCGTTTCCGCAAGGCCATCCCCACCAGCTGGCTGAGCATCACGCTGCGCGAGGGGCGCAACCGTCAGGTAAGGCGGATGACGGCGGCGGTCGGTTTTCCGACGCTGCGGCTGGTCCGGGTGCGCATCGGTGATTGGGCGCTGGACGGCCTGCTCCCGGGCGAAACCCGCCGGCTCTTGTAGGGTGGGCTTCAGCCCGTCCTGCCGCCACCATGTAGCGGTAGGCTGAAGCCCACCCTGCGGCCGCCTGCCATGCCTCCCTTCAAAGACCATTTCTCCGGCCACGCCACGCTCTATCGCGACGCCCGACCGCTGCCGCCGGCCGACTGGTTCGCCTGGCTCGCCGGCCAGGCGCCGGACACCACGCTTGCCTGGGATGCCGGTTGCGGCAACGGCCAGGCCAGCCTGGGGTTGGCGGCGCATTTCGAACGCGTGGTGGCGACCGATCCGAGCACCACGCAGATCGCGCAGGCGAGTGCGCACCCGGCCATCGATTACCGCGTGGAACCGGCCGAGCAAAGCAGCCTGGCGGCTGGCAGCGTGAGCCTGGTGAGCGTGTCGCAGGCGCTGCACTGGTTCGACCTGGACGCCTTCCACGCGCAGGTGCGCCGCGTCGCCAAACGGGGCGCGCTGCTGGCGGTATCGGCCTACGGCAACTGCAGCGTGGACCGGACGGTAGATGCCGTCGAATGGAAGCTCTACGCCGATACGCTCGGTGGCGACTGGCCGCCGGAACGCGCGTTGGTGGACAGCGGCTATCAAGGGTTGGCGTTCCCGTTCGACCCGGTATCTGCGCCGAGCTTCGCCATGCATGCGGAGTGGAACCTGGCGCAGTTCCTCGCCTACCTGCGGTCGTGGTCGGCCACGCAGCGGCACCTGAAGCGCACGGGCATCGACCCGGTCGAAGCGGCGACGCCCGCGCTTGCCGATGCGTGGGGCGAGCCGGGAAGGGTGCGTACCGTGCGCTGGCCTTTCTTCACCCGCGTCGGCCGCCTCTGACCCCGGCCTCCCCCCCCGGAAGGGAGGGCAGCGGGCGTTAGAGCCCGAAGAACGCCGCGGCCGCGGCCGTGCTGTTCGCCGCGGTCACCTCGACCGGCTCGCCGCGATCGCGCGCCACTTCCTCGCAGATGTGTTTCAGGTACATCGGCTCGTTGCGTCGATGGCTCGGCTGCGGGCGCACCGTGCGTGGCAGCAGGTAGGGCGCGTCGGTTTCGAGCATCAACCGGCCCGCGGGGATCTCGCGCACGAACTCGCGCAGGTGCGTGCCGCGCCGCTCGTCGCAGATCCAGCCGGTGATGCCGATGTGGCAGCCCAGCGCGAGGTAGTCGCGTAGCGCCTCGCAAGTGTCGGTGAAGCAGTGCACCACCGCCGCCGGCACGCGATCGCGGTAGCGCTTGAGCAGAGCCAGGAAATCCGCGTGCGCGTCACGCTGGTGCAGGAACAGCGGCTTGCCCAGTTCCGCGGCGATGGCCAGTTGCTGCTCGAACACGCGCAACTGCACGTCGCGCGGCGAGTAGTTGCGGTGGTAATCCAGTCCCGTCTCGCCGACGGCCCGTACTTCGGGCAACCGCGCCAGTTCGCGCAGGCGCGCATCGGTGGACTCGTCGTAGTCGACCGCGTGGTGCGGATGCACGCCCGAGGTTGCCCACAGCACGCCGGGATGCTCGTGCGCCAGTGCCAGCGCCTGCTCGCTGCCCTCGCGCGAGGCGCCGGTCACCATCATCCGCGTGACGCCTTGCGCCGCCGCCCGCGCGAGCACGTCGGCGACGTCGTGGCGGAAGGATTCGTGCGTGAGGTTGGCGCCGATATCGATCAGCTGCATGGCAGGTCCGCAAAAGCGCGCATTGTTGCAGAGCGGCCCCGATTGGCAAGGCGCACCGCCGTCCAGCCCGCTGTCACATCGGGGCGACAAATGACCCCCTAGCTTGCAAGTCGACGACGGCAAGGAAGCAGTGGGGGGCGTTGGTGATGCAGTCACGCGACAGCCGGCAGGACGCGTCCATGGCGACCGTCGTCGACGGAAGCGGGGTTTCAGGACTCCGTGCAGTACTGCCCGCCGTGCAAGGCGGCGGGTGCTCAAAACCGGGGAATCACTTCATGGCAAATCGTATGCGGATCGGGGCGCTGCTCGGCGCTTCCATGGCCTTCGCCTTCTCGATGGCGGCGCACGCCGCCAGCACCACCGGCGGGCTCGGCGGCACTCACTACAACATCAGCTCGCTCAAGAGCGACGGCCATTACGACCGCTTCATCGTGACCTGGCGGCCAGGCAGCGCCGAGCGCGCCAATCCGTCCTTCATGCGCCAGAGCATGGGCGCGGCGCTGTCCCGCGCCGGCCTGGTGCGCGCCACGCTCGGTCCGCAGGGCATGATGCAGGCGCCCGTGCAGGCCAGCTACGGGCGACGGTTGGCGATCGGCGCCGACGTGCTGCGCACCTCGCGCAAGCTTGACCGCGACGAAGCCGCCGCGCTGATGGCGCAGCTGGCCAGCGACCCGGCCGTGCTGCACGTGGCGCCGGACGTGCTGCGCCGTCCGGTGAGCGACATCGCCGCGCCGGCCTCGCTGCGTCCGTCGGCCTTCCGTCCGACCGACACCGACTACGCCAGCTACCAGTGGGATCTCAAGGCGCCCAGTGGCCGCGCCACGGTATCGGGCGACCGCAACTACGGCGGTTCCCACGTCAATGCGGCGTGGGACCTGGCCGACGGCAAGGGCATCGTGATCGCGGTGCTGGACACCGGCATCACCACGCACGTGGACGTCAACACCAAGCTCGCCGGCGCGGGCTACGACTTCATCACCGATGCGTTCCTCTCCGGTCGCAAGACCGACGGCCGCATCCCGGGCGGCTGGGACCCCGGTGACTGGACCACCGGCAAGCCCTGGCAATCCATGTGCACGGACGAGTTCAACCCGCCGCAGCCCAGTTCCTGGCACGGCACGCATGTCGCCAGCACGGTCGGTGCCGAACGCACCAACAACGGCGTCGGCCTGGCCGGCATCGCCTACCGCGCGCGGGTGCTGCCGATCCGCGTGCTCGGCCACTGCGGCGGCTACGACAGCGACATCAGCGACGCCATCATCTGGGCTGCCGGCGGCCACGTCGACGGCGTGCCGGACAACACCCATCCGGCGCAGGTGATCAACCTCAGCCTGGGCGGTTACGGCCAGTGCACGGCGGACGATCCGATGGGACAGGCGATCGCGCTGGCCAACCGGCGCGGCGCGGTGGTGGTGGTCGCGGCGGGCAACGACAACGACAACGCGAAGTACTTCTCGCCCGCCAGCTGTCCGGGCACCATCACGGTCGCGGCCACCGGCATCACCAGCCGGCGTGCGTACTACTCGAACTACGGGCGCACGGTCGACCTGGCCGCGCCCGGCGGCGGCATCTACGCAGGCGACCGCAACAGCGGCGAGCAGGTCTCGGACGGCTTCGTCTGGCAGGCGATCAACAGTGGCACCACCAAGCCGGTAGCCGATGACTCCAGCTATGCCGGCTACGCGGGCACGTCCCAGGCGACCCCGCACGTCAGCGGCACCGTGGCGTTGATGCAGGGCGCGCGACTGGCCCGCGGTCTCGCGCCGCTGTCGCCCGCCGCGGTGCTGGACATCCTGCAGCGTACGGCCGCCACGCCGAAGGTGGCGCCCGACCACCGCATCGGTGCCGGCATCCTGGATGCCTACGCCGCGGTGAACATGGCCATCGCCAACGGCGTGACCACCAGCCAGCCAGCCGTGCTGGCCAACGGCGTGGCGCTGTCGGACCAGTCCGGAGCCAAGGGCAGCCGCACGGTGTACCGCATCGACGTGCCCGCGGGCACCGGCAAGCTGAGCCTGCGCACGACGGGGGGCAGCGGCGACGTCACCCTCTATGTCAACCAGGGCACGCCCGCCACGGCGGACGACTACCACTGCCGCTCCGCGCACGCCGGCACCGACGAGTCGGTGGTGCTCGACCACCCGGCAGCCGGCACGTGGTTCGTCACCCTGGCCGGGCGGACGGACTACAGCGGCGTGAACCTGGTGGGAAAATACATCGCCGCACGCTGATCGTAATTAGGCAGCTTTGCGCCGTTGCGCATCACCGCACGGCGCTAAGCAGACGCATCCGGTCGCCAAATGTGGCGGCCGTTTCCTTTGCCCACGTGGAGCGGCCAAAACCGCTTACTGATAGCAGAAGCCAAGTGCGAAGGCCCTTGGAATATTTCGCGGTTGACGCTCCCGTCAACCCTCCATACCGTGACGTAGTCGTCATTTTCGCGATTTGACGGCGTTATTCGAAAGCCCGAAGCACAAGCCGGGCTACCGTCCGTAGGGGGAGAACATGTTCCAGAAGAAGCTCGTCGGCGCCATGCTCGCCGCGATGGGTTGCGCCTCGGTTTCGCTATGCGCCACGCCCGTCCACATCCATGCCGGTCGCCTGGGCAACCTCGCGCCGGCCACGCTGGCCAATCGCCTGGGCCTGGGCCAGGGCAGCACCTTCACCGCCGGTGCGCATGCGAAAACAGTGCGTGGCACCGTCAAGACGCGCGAGCGGCAGACGTTTCAGGGCGTGCCGGTCTACGGGCGCAGCCTGGTGGTCGAACGCGACGCCCGCGGCAATGTACTGAGCGCCCATGGCGAGGCCGAAGCCAGCCTGGCCGGCCAGCTGCACTCGGTCCGCCCGCGCCTCAACGGCGCCCAGGCTCAGGCAGCCCTGCAGGCAAAGCTGGGCCAGCGCGGCATGGCCGCAAGCAACGTCCGGAGCGAGTTGTTCGTCTATCCGCAGGCCAAGGGCAACGCCCGGTTGGCCTACCGCACCTCCTACCTGGTCACCGCGAACGGCGGGATTTCGCGTCCGACCGCGATCGTTGACGCCAACACCGGCGAAGTGCTGCGTCATTGGGACGGCCTGACCACCGGTCGCCGCCCCCCTGGCACCGGCACACCAACCACAGTCAGTGCGAACGGCCCGGGCGGCAACGACCTGACCGGCCTGTACCACTACGACGGTTCGGGCGCCGGCCGCGAGCTGCTCAGCGCCACCCGCATCGGCAGCACCTGTTACCTGCAGAACAATGAGGTCGCGACCTACAACGTGGCTGGCGGCCAGCGTGTAACGCTGTGGTCGTTCGGTTGCGCCGGCACCAACCCCGCCGGCTGGACCAGCATGGGCGATGATATCAACGGCGCGTATTCGGCCATTAACGATGCACACCACTTCGGTGGTGTGGTGTACGACATGTACAACAGTTGGTTCGGCGCGCCGCCGCTGAAGAACGGCGATGGCAGCCCGATGCAGCTGCACATGTGGGTGCACTACGGCGCGAACTACGAGAACGCATTCTGGGACGGCTCCGAAATGGTCTTTGGCGACGGCGACCAGTATTTCTACCCGTTCGTGGTGCTGGACATCACTGGCCATGAAATCAGCCACGGCTTCACCGAACAGCATTCGGGCCTGGAGTACGCGGGCCAGTCCGGCGGCATGAACGAGGCGTTTTCCGACATGGCCGGCGAGGCCGTGAAGTATTTCGACCGTGGCAGCAACGACTTCATGACCGGTGCTGAGATCATCAAGCCGACCACCGTACCGCTACTTGGCATGACGGCGCTGCGCGACATGTGTACGCCGAGCAACGACGGCACCTCGATCGATAACGCCACGCAGTACTACGACGGCCTCGACGTCCATTACTCCAGCGGCGTCTACAACCGTGCGTTTTGCACCCTGGCCAAAACCGCCGGGTGGAACACGCGCACGGCATTCGAGGTCTTCCACGACGCAAACGCCCTGTATTGGGGGCCGGACGAGTCTTTCGACAGTGGCGCATGCGGCGTCGAACAGGCGGCCACCGACCGCGGTTACCCACAGGCCGATGTCGCGGCCGCCTTCAGCATCGTCGGAGTCACCTGCCGCTGAGTGCTCTGGCGCGCGAGCCACACAGCTCGCGGTCGACCGGGTGGCCGGCGCGTGCGTTCGGCCATCCCTTTTTCGAATGAATGAACATCCGCCGGGCGAACAAAGACGCTGGCGGACTGGGAGATGCTTGTGAACAAGATCCACAGCAAGGTTTGGAACCGGGCGTTGGGCATGATTGTGGTCGCCTCCGAGTTGGCACGCAGCCAGGGCAAGCGTGCCTCTGGTGGGCGCGCTCGTGCGCTGGTGCTGGGGGCGGCAATGACGGTCGCGGTGGCAGCAAGCCCCGCACAGGCGGCGGTATTCGCTGCAGATCCAGGTACCGATCCGGTATTGGTCGATCCGTTTGTGCTGGAAGGCGGTACAGCTGGCGGCCATAGTGCTTCCGCGGGTATGTATGCCACGGCGCTGGGCCTTTATGCGAACGCGGCGGGGCACGGCTCGGTCGCCGTCGGCGAGAATGCTGGCTCCGACGGGTCATGGTCGTTAGCGATGGGTGCGCGCTCTTACACGTCCTCGTTGTATGGCCTGGCCGTTGGCACCGACAGCACGGCCACGGACGAAAGCGCCACAGCAATTGGCGGCAACTACACGGATTTCGATGGCACGGTGTATGGCACCGAAGCCAGTGCGTTCGGCGCCACCGCGCTTGGCGCCGGGGCCGGCGCCGATGGCGTGGACAGTACTGCGGTTGGCTCGCTCTCCTATGCCACTGGCCAGGGCTCGTTCGCTGGCGGCACCAACGCCGGCGCCGATGGCTACGAGAGCGTGGCGCTGGGCGCCAACGCCCAGGCTTCCGATCGCGGCTCCATCGCGATCGGCGGCGGCGATCCGGACCTGGCGTCCGGCGAGGCCACGACCGCTTCGGGCGAGGGGGCCATCGCGCTCGGCTCGCTGGCCTACGCACAAGGTACCGGCGCCATGGCCAACGGCTATCAGGCCACCGCACTGGGCGACTTCGCCCTGGCCAGCGGCAATGGCGCCTGGGCCCAGGGCACGGGCGCCTCGGCGATGGGCAGCGGCTCGCTTGCGGCCGCGGACAAGGCTACTGCCAACGGTAATAACGCCCAGGCGCTCGACAGCTCAGCCACGGCGCTTGGTTCCGATGCCTACGCGCAGGGCGCCTACAGCATTGCCATCGGCTCCCAAGCCGATCCCAATACAGGCGCGTTCGGCAGCCAGTCGGTAGCGATCGGACTGGACAGCTTTGCCGCCGGCGACTATTCAAACGCGCTGGGCGGTTTCAGCGTAGCCTCGGACTTTGCCAGTGCCTTCGGCTACGCCGCCAACGCCACCGGTTACGCCAGCGTGGCCTCGGGCGTGCAAAGCACCGCCTTGGGCGACTATTCGGTCGCGATGGGCGTCGGTTCGGTGGCCTCCAATGTAGACAGCGTCGCGGTTGGCGATGGCAGCGAATCCGATGGCTCGGCCGCCGTGGCGGTCGGCGCGGGCGCCTTTGCACCGGCGGACAACAGCGTGGCGCTGGGTGCCGGTTCGGTCGCCGACCAGGACGACACGGTGTCGGTCGGCACCGTTGGCGGCGAGCGGCGCGTCGTCAACGTGGCCGACGGAGTCGACGCGATGGACGCGGTGAACAAGGGCCAGCTCGATGCCCTGGCGGACCTCGCCGGGACGAACGGCCAGGCCATCAACGACCTTGGTTCCGAAGTGACGAACATTGATGGTCGCGTAACCAACATCGAGGGCCAGCTAGGTAGCCTCCAGTCCAACACAGCTGACCTGGGTTATCTCAGTGTCGACGGCGACTCTGTGGCAAATGCCCTGACCGGTACCAAGGCCGTCGCCCTCGGTTCAGCCGCGCAGGCGCAAGGCGACCATGGCACGGCGATTGGCGGCGACAGCTACGCCGCCGGCCCTAACGACACTGCCATCGGCGGCAAAGCGCACGTGGGAGCCGATGGCAGCACGGCGGTAGGCGCCAATACCACCATAACCGCCGACGCCACCAATGCCGTGGCGGTAGGTGAAAGCGCGAGCGTCAGTGCGAGCGGGGCAGTCGCACTGGGCCAGGGCGCGATCGCGGACCGCGCCAATACCGTCTCGGTCGGTACGGCCAGCCAGCAGCGGCAGATCACCAACGTGGCGGCCGGCAGTGCGCCCACCGACGCGGCCAACACCGGGCAGGTCGACCAGGCGCTGGGCACTGCCAAGATCTACGCCGATGCCGGTGACCGCCAGACCCTGGCTCGGGCGCAGTCCTACGCCGACCAGCGATTGGCCAACGTGTCGCTGGACCTGTCCAGCTTCCGCCGCGAAGTCGACGAGCGCTTCCGCACCGTCAACAATCGCCTGGACGCGGTCGGCGCCATGGGCACGGCGATGTCGCAGATGGCCTTCAGCACCCAGGGCATCGACAGCCCCAACCGCCTGGGCGTGGGCGTGGGCGGTTATCACAACCAGGGCGCGCTGGCGGTGGGCTATTCGCGCCAGCTGTCTTCCAAGGCCAGCCTGACCTTCGGCGCGGCGGTCAGCGGCAGCGAAACCTCCGGTGGCGTGGGCCTGGGCGTGGGCTGGTAAGCCACGGGGCAAACCCGCGGACGGCCGGCGCACATGCAGGCGCCGGCCGTTTCACGTTGTGCTGAACTTGTGCGCGTGATGTTAGTCGGAAGTTCCACGGCATCTCCCGCCGCGCGCTCGCGCCCGGGCCGGGGGATGTGCTACCAATGGTTTTTCTCGTCGACGCGGGGGGTGTTGACGGGTTGACGTGACTGGCGGGAGACACTGCATGTCGGCAGTTCCAACGCCCGCGGCCACCTGGGCGCTCTCCGTGGACGACCGTGAAGCGGCGGTCTGCGCACTCCTGGTGTCGCGCGGCAATCTCAAGGACAGCGACCTCCATCGCGCGCGCAGGCTGCACGAGGAGGCGCCCGAGGGCACCCTGACCGCGCTGCTGGCGCGGCTCGGGCTGGTGTCCGAGCGCGACCTGGCCGAAGCCTGGTCCGAACTGCTCGGCGTGCCGCTGCTGGCCGCGCGCGACGCGCCGGAAATGCCGCCGGCCGAACCCGAACTCTCCCTGCGCTTCCTCAAGCAACAGCACGTGGTGCCGGTGCGCGAGGGCGAGGACGACCTGGCGCTGGTGGTGGCCGATCCGGCCGATCCCTATCCGTTGCAGGCAGTGGAACTGGCCGCCGGCCGACCGGTCGCCCTGCGCGTCGGCCTGCGCTCGGAAATCGACGACCTGATCGAGCGCTACTACGGCACCGGCCGCTCCGCGATGGGCACGATCGTCGAAAACCTCGGCGGCGAGGCCAGCGAGGAAGACGACGTCGAACACCTGCGCGACCTTGCCTCCGAGGCGCCGGTGATCCGCCTGGTCAACCTGATCCTGCAGCGCGCGGTCGAGCAGCGGGCCTCCGACGTGCACATCGAGCCGTTCGAGAACCGCCTGAAAGTGCGCTACCGCATCGACGGCGTGTTGCACGAAGTCGAGGCGCCGCCATCGTCCTCGACCGCGGCAGTGATCAGCCGCGTCAAGATCATGGCCAAGCTGAACATCGCCGAACGCCGGCTGCCGCAGGACGGGCGCATCCAGCTGCGCGTGCAGGGCAAGGAGCTGGACCTTCGCGTATCCACCGTGCCGACCGCCTATGGCGAGTCGGTGGTGATGCGTATCCTGGACCGCGAATCGGTGGTTTTCGACTTCGAATCGCTGGGCTTCACGCCCGCGTTCGAAAAGCGCTTCGTCGAGGTGCTGGAGCGCCCCAACGGCATCCTGCTGGTCACCGGTCCGACAGGTTCGGGCAAGACCACCACGCTCTACACGGCGCTCTCGCGCATCAACACGCCGGACGTCAAGATCATCACGGTCGAGGACCCGGTCGAGTACCAGCTCGAGGGCATCAACCAGATCCAGGTCAAGCCGCAGATCGGGCTGGATTTCGCCAACGCGTTGCGCTCGATCATGCGCCAGGATCCGGACGTCATCATGATCGGCGAGATGCGCGACCTGGAGACCTGCCGCATCGCGATCCAGTCCGCGCTTACCGGCCATCTGGTGTTGTCCACGCTGCACACCAACTCGGCCGCCGGCGGCGTCACGCGCCTGCTGGACATGGGCGTGGAGGACTACCTGCTTGGCTCCACCGTCAACGCGATCCTGGCCCAGCGGCTGGTGCGCCGGCTGGATCCGGAAACGGCGGTTCCCTACGAGGCCTCGCCCGAGGTGATCGCCGAGTTCGAGCTGGAGAAGTACACCGACGAGCGCCCGATCCGCCTGTGGAAGCCCGGCTCCAGCGCGGCCAACCCCACCGGCTACCGCGGCCGGCGCGCGATCGTCGAATTCCTGGTGATGAGCGAGCCGCTTCGGCGGCTGGTGATGAAGCGGGCCGACGCCAGCGAGATCGAGCGCGTGGCCCGCGCCGAGGGCATGCGCACGATGTACGAGGACGGTATCGCCAAGGCGGTCGCCGGCGTCACCACCCTCGAGGAGGTGCTGCGTGTCACGCAGGAAGGCTGATGCGATCCGAACCGGCGACGCCTTTGCTCCCTCTCCCCGCCGGGAAGGGGGTTGGGGTGAGAGGGCGGCGCTCGCCCGGAGCCGTCGCGGAGTGGTTATTCCTTTTGTTTTGAAGGGCGCCAACCGCCCGCGCTCTGTCCATCCTTGCCCGCAAGCCTTGGCCCCTCACCCCGGCCCTCTCCCCGGAGGGGAGAGGGAGCAAAAAGTAAAGGGCCTCTGACATGGCCCAGTTCCGCTACCGCGCCATCAGCGCCGCCGGCGAGATGCTGCAGGGCCAGATCGAGGCCCCCAGCCTGCAGGAGGCGATCGGCCGCTTGCAGGACCAGGGCCACACGCCGCTGGAGGCCAAGCCTGCCGATGCCATGGGCGAAGGTTCGGCGTTCGCCGCGCTGTTCAAGCGCGGTCCCTTTACCGGCGACCAGCTGGCGCAGTTCACCCACCAGCTGGCGACCCTGCTCGGCGCCGGGCAGCCGCTGGACCGGGCGCTGGGCATCCTGATGGAACTGCCCGAGGCCGAACGCGCCAAGCGCCTGGTCGAGCGCGTGCGCGACCGCGTGCGCGGCGGCACCACGCTTTCGCAGGCGCTGGAGGAAGAGCACGGCGTTTTCCCCAAGCTGTACATCTCGCTGGTGCGCGCAGGCGAGGCCGGCGGTTCGCTGGAAGAGACCCTGCGCCGCCTGGCCGAATACCTCGAGCGCGCCCAGCAGCTGCGCGGCAGCATCGTCAACGCGCTGATCTATCCGGCCTTCCTGATGATCGGCGTGCTCGGCTCGCTGGTGCTGCTGCTGGCCTACGTCGTGCCGCAATTCGTGCCGATCTTCCAGGACATGCAGGTGCCGATCCCGCTGATCACGCGCGTGGTGCTGTTCATCGGCCAGGTGCTGCAATCGTGGTGGTGGCTGCTCCTGATCGTGTTGATCGTGGGTGTCGCCACGTGGCGCGCGCGCCTGCGCGACCCGGCGCTGCGCATGGCCTGGCATGCGAAGCTGCTGACCATGCGCGTGATCGGGCCGCTGCTGCTCAAGGTCGAGACCGCGCGCATTGCGCGCACGCTGGGCACGCTGCTGAAGAACGGCGTGCCGCTGCTCGCGGCGCTGAGCATCGCGCGGCAGGTCACCAGCAATACCGCGCTGGATGACGCACTCGCGCAGGCGTCCGAACAGGTCAAGGGCGGCGGCGGCCTGAGCGCCGCGCTGGCGCGCTCGCAGCGCTTCCCGCGGCTCTCGCTGCAGATGGTGCAGGTCGGCGAAGAAGCCGGGCAACTGGACACCATGCTGCTGAAAGTCGCCGATACCTTCGACCTCGAATCCAGGCGCGCGATCGACCGGCTGCTGGCCGCATTGGTGCCGGCGCTGACGATCGTGATGACCGTGCTGGTGGCGATCATCATGGCGGCGATCCTGCTGCCGCTGCTGAGCCTCACGGCGAATATTCAATGATGTGGAGAGTGCAATGAAACACCAACGGACCGGCTCGATGCGCGCGCAGCGCGCCCGCGGCTTCACCCTGCTCGAAATGCTCGCCGTGATCGTGCTGATCGGCATCATCGGCGCGATCGTCGTGCGCCAGGTCGGCGGCAGCGTCGACAAGGGCAAGTACGGCGCGGGCAAGGCGCAGTTGATGACGCTCGGCCAGAAGATCGAGAACTACTCGCTGGACAACGGCTCGCCGCCGGCCGGCCTCGATGCGCTGGTCAAGAAGCCGCCGAACGCGCCGAACTGGCAGGGGCCGTACGCCAAGCCATCGGACCTGGTCGATCCGTTCGGCCATGCGTTCGGCTACAAGGCGCCGGGCGAACACGGCAGCTACGACCTGGTGTTCTATGGCCAGGATGGACAGCCCGGTGGCGACGGCTACAGCAAGGACATCGGTAGCTGGCAATGAGCCAATGGGTCGACCATCGGGACACAGGAGCCTGCTCGGCGCTCGCGCGTCGGACGCGTGCCCTTGCGCCCCATGGTGCCCGGCTCGCCATGGGTAAGCGTGGTGCGTGTTCCCGTGGCTTCACCCTGCTCGAAATGCTCGCGGTGATCCTGTTGATCGGCATCGCCGCGGCGGCGGCCGCCGTGTCGGTCACCCAGGGCCTGGCCAGCGCACGCACGCGCGCAGCCAGCGTGGAGCTGGCCGCCGCGTTGCGCGCCACCCGCGCGCAGGCCATCGTCAAGGGCAAGGAACAGACCTTCGAGCTGGATACGAAATCGGCCAGCTACCGGGCCGCCGGCGGGAAGGAGGTGGCGCTGCCCAAGGGCATGCGCCTGTCCATCACCAGCGCCCGCGAAGACCAGCCGGACAACCACACCGGCCGCATCCGCTTTTTTCCCGATGGTAGTTCCACCGGCGGCCACATCGTCCTGCAACGGGGCGAGCGCCGCTGGCAGGTCAACGTCACCTGGCTCACGGGTGCGGTGAGCGTGGTGAATTCATGATCGGGCCGGTACCCGCATGGTCGGGAACCGCCAAGGCGGGCAGGCGCACCCGCGCCGGCGGCTTCACCCTCCTGGAAGTGATCGCCGCGGTGCTGCTGCTGGCGATCACCTTCGCCTCCTTGATGCGCGTGGCTGGCAGTTCGCTTGCGCTCACCGCGCGTTCGGCCGAACGCAGCGAGGCGGCGATGTGGGGCCGCAGCCTGCTCGACAGCGCGTTCGTACTGGAGCCCATCCGCGTCGGTCGCAGCAGTGGACGCTTCGACGAGCGTTACCACTGGCAGCTCGACGTGCGGCCGGTCCAGCCGCCGGCGACCGCGCAGGCGAGCGGTCCGCAGCCGCGCGCGCCAGCCTCGCCGCTCAAGCTCTACCGGCTCGACCTGGACGTGATGTGGACCAGCGCCGGGCACGATTACACGGCGCGCTTCAGCACCCTGCGCGTCGGTGGCCCGAAGCCGCAGGGAGCAGATTCGTGACGTCGGCAATCAGGAAGCGGGCGGGATGCGCCGCCCTGGCGCTGCCCATGGGCACCCGGGCGCGCGCGGGAGCCGTCCGTGTCCGGTCCGCTGGGGCTCCCCGGTGCGTCCGCGGCTTCACCCTGCTCGAAACGCTCGCCGCACTGGCTTTGCTCGCGCTGCTGCTCGTCGGCGTGTACTCGGGCATCCGCACCGCGTCGCACAGCGTGCGCTCGGGTACGGCGGCCGTGGAGCGGCTCGATGCGGTGCGTTCGGCGCAGCAGTTCCTGCGCAACGAACTGGCGCAGGCGATGACCCAGCAGCTGGGCAAGAACCCGGACAACGACGAGGCGATCTTCTTCCACGGCGAGCCGGGTTCGATGAGCTTCGTCGCACCCTTGCCCGGCTATCTCGGCAAGCTCGGACCGCAGGTGCAGACTCTCGAGCTGGTGGCCAACGGCAAGGGCGGACAGCGGCTGCAGGTCCGCTTCGCGTTGCTGCCGCCCAGCGGCGAGCCGCTCAAGCCCAGTCCGCCGCAGGTGCTGCTGGAGGACGTGCGCGAAGCGAGTTTTCACTACCGCGGGCTGGACGCGCGGGGCCGCGTCGGGGCGTGGCGCGACGATTGGCGCCAGGGCGACCAGCTGCCGCAGCTGGTGCGCATCGACCTCAAGCTGCCCGGCGCCGGCTACTGGCCACAGCTGACCGTGCCGCTGCGCGTGGATGCCTCGGCCAACCAGCGCCAGTTCGCGATGCTCGACGCAACCGGCCCAAGCGTCGCCTGGAGGCAGCCGTGAACACGCGTCGGGGCCAACGCGGCGTCGCCTTGCTTCTGGTGCTGTGGGCCTGCACGCTGCTGGCGATCATGCTCGGCGGCTACGCGATGACCGCGCGCACCGAAGGCCTGCAGGCGCGTTTCCAGTTCGCCCAGGCGCAGGCGCACTACGCCGCCGAGGCAGGCCTCTCCCGCGCGGTCTACGGCCTGCAGGACCCGCGCCTGGCCGAGCGCTGGCTGGCCGACGGCCGGCCATACACGTTCCGTTTCGATGGCGCCACGGTCAGCGTCAGCGCGGTCGACGAAGGCGGCAAGGTGGACTTGAACAGCGCCTCGCCGATCGTGCTCCAGGGTCTGTTCCGCGCTGCCGGCCTGCGTCCGGACGAGGCGCAGAAGATGGCCGCGGCGGTGGTCGACTGGCGCGAGTTCAACGCCGGTCGCAAGGTGGGGCTGGAGGTGTACGCAGCCAACGGTTACCAGCCGCGCCACGCGCCCTTCCTGAGCATCGAGGAACTGCAACAGGTGGCTGGCATGACGCCCGCGCTTTACCGCACGATCGCCGGCGCGATCACCATCTGGTCCGGCCGCGAAAGTCCCGATCCGAACACCGCTCAGCCGATGGCGCTGGGGGCGATCCCTGGTATGACGCCCGAGCGGGTCGCGCAGGTGCTGGCGGCGCGCAAGAACACGCGGCCGGGCGTGGCCGGCCTGTTCGCGGGCAATGGAGTGACGCATAGTATCCGCTCGGAGGCCACGATGGCCGACGGCACGCGCGCCGTGCTGCATGCCACCGTACGCCTGCAGGGCGTTCGTCCGGGGGCGCAGCCCTACGCAGTGCTGCACTGGCGGGAGGGTGACCGCGAATGACCAACGCAACACAATCGCTGCGGCCGCAGCTGGACCGCGCGCGCCGTGCCTGGCGCGCCTCGCCGCTGCCGCGCTTCTTCGCCTGGTGGTTCGGCGAGCTCGGCGCGCTGCTGCCGGCCGCGTGGGGCAGGCTGTTCGGCGGCGGCGCCCAGTGGTACCTGCTGCAACGCACCGACGGACGCTGGGAGTTGCGTCGGACAGGCGAGTCGGAAGTGCGTGCGCAATGGCCGCGCGGGACCGAGGCGGCGATCGAACAGGCCGCGCTGTCGGCGGCGGTGCGCGAGGTCGACCGCGAGGATTTGCGCCTGGCGCTGCTGCTGCCGGCGGAGGCGGCGCTGCGCCGGCGGCTGCTGCTCCCGCGCGCGGCGGGGGACAACCTGCAGCAGGTCGGTGCCTTCGAGATGGACCGGCAGACGCCTTTCCGCGTCGAGCAGGTCTACTACGCCGTGCTCGAGCTGGACACGCCGGCGCCGGCCGGGCGTTTCTTCGCCGAACTGGTGGCGGTGCCGCGCGACACGCTCGACCCGCTGCTGGCCGAGCTCGAAGGCGCCGGCATCCGCGTCGATGCCGTCGACGTGGCCGAGGGCACCGGCCGGCTCGGCGTGAACCTGCTGCCGCCGACGCGCGTGCCTTACCGCACCAACCCGCGCCAGCGCCTCAACCTCGCGCTCGCCGGGGCCGTCGTGCTGCTGCTGGTGCTGGCGCTGGCGCAGTGGCTCGACAATCGGGAGCAGGCGCTCGCCACCATGCAGATGCAGGTGCAGGACATGCAGGCCGAGGCGCAGCAGGTCGCCGCGCTGCGCCAGGAGCTGCAGGACAACGCCGGCGCGGCCAGCTTCCTGGTGCGCCGCAAGCAGAACCGCGTGACCATGCTCGACCTGCTGCTCGACCTCACCCGCCGGATGCCGCAGAACGCATGGCTGGAACGCCTGAGCGTCGATCCGAGCGGGCAAGTGGGCTTCCAGGGCCAGGCCCCGCAGGCGGCGGCGCTGATCGACGCGCTGAAGGATTCGAAGATCGTCCGTGACCCCAACTTCCAGGGCAGCATCCAGCCCGATCCGGCCAGCGGCAAGGAACGCTTCTACATGGTCGCGCAGCTGCGCCAGGCCGGCGCGCCGGCGGCGCCGGCCAGCGCCGGCTCGGAGGCGCAGCCATGAGGCAACTGGAACTGAAGCCGCGCGACAGCCGCATCGCCGCGGTGCTGCTGCTGGTGCTGGCGCTGGTGCTGATCTACTTCCTGCTGATCCACTGGTGGTTCGTGGCGCCGCTGCGCGCGGTCGACGCGCAGATGGCGGACCTGCGCGACACCCAGAGCCGCTATGCCGCCGCGATCGCCGAGAAGCCGGCGCTTCAGAAGCGCATCGCCGAACTGGGTGCCGGCCAGGCCGCCAGCGCCGCGTTCCTGCCCGAGAGCGATCCCAACGCCGCCTCGGCCGGGCTGATGCAGCGCGTGGTCGACGCGGTCGGCGCGCACACCGCCGGCGGCGCCTGCGAAGTCACCCAGAAAATGCCGCTGCCCAATCCGCCGGACGACGACAACAGCCCCTACCGCAAGGCGGCCGTGAGCATCAGCCTGCGCTGCGACATGGAGCCGCTGGTGGCGGTGCTCAACGCGCTGGAGCAGGGCACGCCCTACCTGTTCGTCGATGACCTGAGCATCTACCGCAACCCGGTCGCCGCGCAGCAGGGCAACCAACCGGTGCTGGAAGTGCAGTTCACCCTGTCCGGCTACGTGCGTCCCTCGCACGGAGCGGTCGCCGCCGCGCCCGTGCCCGCCGAAAGCACGGTGGACACCGGCGACGGGGAGGAGCCATGAACGCCGCCGCGCAACGCCGCCTGACCGTGCCGCTGGCCGCCGCCACGCTGGTGCTGGGCGTGGTGTTCCTGGCGCTGCTGGCCGGCATCGGCCGGGGCGTGCACTGGGCGCCGCCGCGCGCCCCGACTCCGCTGCCGGCCCAGCATGCCGCCACGCTGCCGCCGCCGGTGCCGCTGGATCACTACGCGCCGGTCTGGCAGCAGCCGTTGTTCAATCCCGACCGCAAGCCGGTGGCGCACGCCGCCAGCGGCGGCAGCCAACTCGGCGACATGCAACTGACGGGCATCATCCTCACGCCGACCCTGCGCATGGCTCTGCTGCACAACAAGCGCCAGGCCGACAAGAACCAGGAATTGCGGGTGAAGGAGGGCGCCAGCCTGCCCGACGGCAGCTGGACCCTGGTCGAGGTGAAGCCGCGCTCGGCGTTGTTCGATTCGTCCAGTGGCCGGGTCGAGCTGCAACTGCCGGCCGGCGTGCCGATCGACCAGGTGCGGGGCAACCCGGCCGGAGCCTCGTCGGTGCCGGAACTGCCGGATGAGGTGATCGACCGCTCGCACCGCCTGCAGCCACCCGACGAGGACGACCAGAACGGCAACCCGTCGGACGAGCCGGGGCCCGGTCCTGGACCGGGCATCCCGCAGAATCGCGGGAGCGACAATGACGCCAAGGCCCCGCCCGGCGGCGGCGCGGCCATCTCGGGCATGCGCGGCGGCGCGCCGGCCCGCATGGACATGACAAACGAGGATCGCCAGGCCGAGCGCCTGCGCCAGCTCAAGGCCGCCATCCAGAAACGCCGCGCCGAACAGGCTGCCGCGAAGGCTCACGAAGGAGATCGCTGAACCATGTTCCCCCACGCCCTGCACCGAATGTCCCGGATCGGCGCCGTTGCGCTGACGGTCTGGCTGGTCGGCTGCTCCAGCATGCCGCAGCCGCGCGACGACTACGCGCTGCAGCGCGAAGCCATCGCCGGTACCGACAAGCCCGCGCCCGCGCCGCTGCCGCTGAACAACAACGTCGGCCCGGCCAGCGAAACCAGTCCGCAGCCGCAGATCAACAGCGGCACCGGCGAGTTCATCCGCCCGCAGGCGCTGTCCACGCCCCGGCCGCCCGCGCATGGCGAGGGCGCGGTGACCTTCAACTTCGAGAACCAGCCGGTGCAGGCGGTGGTCAAGGCCATCCTCGGCGACTTCCTGAAGAAGAACTACACCATCGTGCCGGGCGTGCAGGGCAACATCTCCTTCTCCACCTCCGAACCGATCGACGCCAGCCAGGCGCTGCCCGTGCTGGAGACGCTCCTGTCCTGGACCGGCAACGCGCTGGTGCGCCAGGGCAACAGCTACGTCGTGATGCCTTCGAAGAACGCGATCGCCGGCAGTGTCTCGCCCAGCCTCGGCGCGGTGGCGCCGCAGGGCGGGATGCAGGCGCGCCTGTTCCCGCTGCACTACATCTCCGCGGCGCAGATGCAGAAGCTGATCAAGCCATTCGCCCGGCCCGATTCGATCCTGCTCGCCGATCCGTCGCGCAACGTGCTGGTGCTCGCCGGCTCGCCGCAGGAACTGGACAACTACGCGCGCACCATCCGTACCTTCGACGTCGACTGGCTCAAGGGCATGTCGGTGGGCGTGTTCAGCCTGCAACGGGCGAACGTGTCCGAGTTGATGCCCAAGCTCGACGCGATCTTCGGCAAGCAGGGCGACAGCCCGCTGGCCGGCATGCTGCGTTTCATCCCGATCGAGCGCACCAACGCGCTGGTCGTGATCAGCACGCAGCCGGACTATCTGCAGGAAGTGGGCGACTGGATCGCGCGCATCGATCGTGGCGGCGGCAACGAGCCGCAGCTGTACGTCTACGACGTGCGCAACATCAAGGCCTCGGACCTGGCCAAGTACCTGGCGCAGATCTACACCAACGCCTCGGCCAGCGGCAGCAGCGGCGGCGAGGTCGGCCCCGGGCTCAACTCCGGAACCCTGGGCAACGCCGACAACGCCAATGGCACCGGCATGGGCAGCACCGCCGGCAGCTTCGGCAACAGCGGCGGGATCGCCGGTGGCTCGGGCAGCTTCAAGGGCGGCAACGACACCGGCATGGGCAACAGTGGCGGCTTGTCGGGCATCAACGGCAACGACAACGGCGGCATGTCCGGCCAGGGCAACGGCTTCGGCGGCAGCGGCAGCGGCGGTTTCGGCGACAGCGGCGGCCTGGCCAACGCCAGCAGCTCGGCCAACGACCAGCAGTACAGCTCCTCCGACGGTTCGATCAGGATTTCCTCGGTCGATGCCAACAACCAGTTGCTGGTGCGTGCGCGTCCGTCCCAGTGGGCGGAGATCGAGGGCGCGATCCAGCGCCTGGACACGGTGCCGCTGCAGGTGCAGATCGAAACGCGCATCCTCGAGGTGCAGCTCACCGGCGCCTTCCAGTTCGGCGTGCAGTGGTACCTGGAAGGCCTGGTCGGCGGCACGGCCAACAGCAGTGGCGGGGTCACCCCCGGCCAGCCGGGCAACCAGCAGCAGTGGGCGCTGGGCAAGGGCGGCATGACCTACAACCCGACCGGCGACTCGTTCTTCTACTCCTTCCTCAACAACAACCTGCAGGTCGCGCTGCACGCGCAGGAGACCAACGGCAACGTCAAGACGCTCTCGGCGCCGTCGCTGGTGGTGATGAACAACCAGGTCGCGCACATCCAGGCAGGCGACCAGATCCCGGTCAACCAGACCTTCTTCACCACCGGCCTGGGCACCACGACCAACGACAGTCCGACCACCATCGGCCAGGTGCAATACATCAGCACCGGCGTGATCATGGACGTGCAGCCGCGCATCAATCCCGGCGGCCTGGTCTACCTCAACATCAAGCAGCAGGTGAGCGTGCCGGGCACCAAGGACTCCAACGGCAACTACACCATCCAGCAGCGCGAGATCGCCACCCAGGTGGGCGTGCAGAGCGGGCAGACCGTGCTGCTGGGCGGCCTGATCCGCCAGGACGAGGGCGACACCGACACCGGCATCCCGGGCCTGAACCGGGTCCCGCTGATCGGCCGCCTGTTCGGCAGCACCGACCGCCACCGCAACCGCTCCGAGCTGATCGTGCTGATCACGCCGCGGGTGATCGGTTCCAGCGACGACGCCAAGCGCATCACCGACGAGTACCAGGCCAAGTTCGAGTCGCTCGCTCCGCTGCGCGCCGAGCGCGCGAAGGAACCGCCGCCGCCGGCCGCCTCGCCGACCGACGTGCCGCTGCCGACGCCGCCGGCCTCGCCCGAGCAGCTCCACCAGCAGGCCGAAGCGGCGCTCAAGCAGAGCGACTACGACGCCGCGCAACGGCTGGCCCTGGAGTCGTGGCGCAATGGCTCGCAGCACGGTGAACTGTGCGCGCGCAACTGGCAGCTCATCGCCAGCGTGCGCACGCACCTGGGCGATACCGAGGGCGTGGACACGGCGCGCAAATGGGTGGCGCAGTGCATGGCGGGTGGGAAGTAAATCCTGCCGGGGCGACTCCCATCCGCCCGCCGGCACCCTCTTGCGTAGACGGGGGAGGGCTCGATAGGCGGTTTCGTACCTGTTCCTTCCCCCGTGTCACGGGGGGAGGTGCCCGGGGGTTGCCAGGCCCAGGCCTTATCATTCGCGGGAATGACGCAAGCCGACTTCCCCATCACCCCGCTCATCCCGGAACTGCGCGCCTCGCTCGACGCCCACCCGCGCCTGGTCCTCGAAGCGCCGCCCGGCGCCGGCAAGACCACCCAGGTACCGCCGGCGCTGCTCGAGGCGCCGTGGCTGCAAGGCCGGCGCATCGTGATGCTCGAACCACGGCGGATCGCCGCGCGCGCCGCCGCGCAGTTCATGGCGGCGCAGCGGGATGAGGAGGTCGGCCGGACCGTCGGCTACCACATCCGCTTCGAATCCCGGGTCAGTGCCGCCACCCGCATCGAGGTGGTCACCGAAGGCATCCTCACGCGGCTGATCCAGGACGACCCGGAGTTGTCCGGCATCGGCGCGATCCTGTTCGACGAGTTCCACGAACGCCACCTGGCCGGTGACCTCGGCCTCGCCCTGGCGCTGGACGTGCAGGCGACCCTGCGCCCCGACCTGCGGCTGCTGGTGATGTCCGCCACGCTCGACGGCGAGCGCATTGCGCGCTGGCTGGACGCACCGCGGCTGTCCAGCCCGGGACGCAGCTTTCCCGTGCGCGTCGAGCATCCGCCCGCGCGCGCGCAGGAGACGCCCGAGCACCACTTGGCCCGCGTCGCGCGCCAGGCGCTGGAAGACAATCCAGGCGACGTGCTGGTGTTCCTGCCCGGTCGCCGAGAGATCGCTCGCGCCCATGCGCTGCTCGAAAACACGCTTCCCTCTCCTCTCGCAAAAGGAGAGCAACTCGAGATCCTAGCCCTGCACGGGGAACTCTCGCTGGCCGAACAGCAGGCCGCGCTGGCGCCGGCCGAGCCGGGCACGCGGCGGATGATCCTCGCCACCAACGTGGCCGAATCGAGCGTGACGCTGCCCGGCATCCGCGCGGTGATCGATGCCGGCCTGGCGCGCGAGCCGCGCTTCGACCCCAACTCCGGTTTTTCCCGGCTGGAAACGGTCGCGATCTCGCAGGCCTCGGCCGACCAGCGCGCCGGTCGCGCCGGTCGCGTCGCCGAGGGCACGGCCTATCGCCTGTGGCCACAGAGCCGGCGGCCGGAAGCGGCGCGCACGCCGGAGATCGACCAGGCCGAGTTGTCGGGCCTGGCGCTCGAACTGGCCGCCTGGGGTGTCAGCGCCGGCAGCGACGACACGTTGCGCTGGCTGGATCCGCCGCCATCGGGCGCGCTCGCGCAGGCGCGCGAACTGCTGGCCGCGTTGGGCGCGCTCGGCGCGGATGGCCGCATCACGCCGCTGGGCCGGCGCATGCTCGAACTCGGCGCCACCCCGCGACTGGCTGCCATGGCCCTGCGTGCGCCGGCGGAACTGCACCCGCTGGCCGCCGACCTGCTGGCACTGGTCGAGGCACGTTCGCCGCTGCGCGGCGACCAGGCGCGCAGCGACGACTTCCGTCTGCGCATCGACGCGCTGCACGCCTGGCGCGACCGCCGGGGTGCCACCCCCGGCCCATCGAAGGGAATCGGTGCGCGCGGGGGTTTCGACAGCGGCGCCATGGCCGCCATCGAGCAGGCGTCCAAGGGCTGGCGCAGACGTCTGGACGTCCGCACGGCCGCCAGCGGCGTACCCGACAGCCATGCCGTCGGCGGCCTCCTGCTGCATGCCTGGCCCGACCGCATCGCCCGCCAGGACGAAGCCAATCCGCGCCGCTACACGCTGGCCAATGGCCGCGGCGCCACCCTGCACGACGGCAGCGCGCTGCTCGGCGAACCCTGGCTGGTCGTGCTCGACCTGCGTCTGGAGGCGCGCGACAGCCTGGTGCTCGCCGCGGCGCCGTTCGACCCGCGCCGCCTCGATGAGGATTTCCCGCAGCACTTCCGGCGCGAGCGCACGTTGCGCTGGAACGACAGCCGGGGTGCGGTGGAGGCGTTCGAGGAACAGCGCTTCGGCGCCATCGTGCTGGAACGGCGCAGCGTGCCGGTACGGCCGGAGGACGCATTGCCTGCGCTGCTCGCGGCGGTACGCAGTCGCGGCATCGATGCGCTGCCCTGGAGCGAGACCGCCCGACGCCTGCGCGCGCGCATGCAGGCGCTGGCCGGCTGGATGCCCGAGCTGGGCTTGCCCGACGTGTCCGACGCGACGCTGCTGGCTTCGCTGGAGGACTGGCTCGGGCCGTACCTGCAAGGCAAGCGCAAGCTCGACGCGCTCGGCACCGACGAGCTCTCCCAGGCGCTGGCCGCACTGTTCGACTACGAGCAGCGCCGCCAGCTCGACCAGCACGCCCCGGAGAGCCTCACGGTCCCCAGCGGCCAGGTGCGCAAGCTCGAATACGCACCCGGCGAGCCCCCGGTGCTGGCGGTGAAATTGCAGGAATTGTTTGGCCTGGCCGATACCCCGCGCGTGGCCGGTGGGCGCGTGCCGGTAACCCTGCACCTGCTCTCGCCCGCCGGCCGGCCGATCCAGGTCACGCAAGACCTCAAGGGCTTCTGGGAGCGCACGTACCCGGAAGTAAAGAAGGAACTCAAAGGCCGCTACCCGCGCCACCCCTGGCCGGACGATCCCTGGTCCGCCACCCCGACGCATCGGGCGAAGCCGCGCGGGACGTGAACGGAAAGATCCCGGCAAGTTCGCCCCATCCACCCGTTGGCAGCATTCCTCGTGTCCGCCGGGAGGGACCCGCAAGTGGCGCTCTGTCCCATGGCCTGCCCGGGGAAGCTGCGTCAGGGACGGATAGGCACTCTTGCGGAGGGCTACACGCTTCGCCGTGCATCGAAAGGTCCCGGGCAACAGCGGTACTAGACTCGCCCCATGCCCGCCATCCCGCCCACCCCACGCCAGCTTTCCGAAATCGGCGCCCTGCTCGCCGAACCGGCGCGCGCCTCGATGCTTCTTGCCTTGGCCGACGGCACCGCCCGCCCGGCCGGCGAGCTGGCGCGAGCGGCGGGCGTCGGCGCACCGACGGCCAGCGCGCACCTCAAGCGCCTGCTCGAAGGCGGCCTGCTTGCCGTGCAGGTACAGGGACGCCATCGCTATTACCGTCTCGCCGGTGACGAAGTGGCCGGCTGGCTCGAAGCGCTGGCCCTGCCGCGCCAGTCGATCGCGCCGCCGAGCGGGGATACCGCGCTGCGGCGCGCGCGCAGCTGCTATCGCCATCTCGCCGGCCAGCTCGGGGTGGCGCTCTGCGCCGAGTTGCTCGGGCGCGGCCATCTGACGACCACCAGCGAAGGCCTCTCTCTGGCCCCTGCCGGTGCCGCGGCGCTGGCCGAGGCGGGACTCAACCCGGAGGCCGTGGCGCGCTTGCCGGGACTGCGCGGCCGTGCTTGCCTGGACTGGACCGAACGGCGCCTGCACGTGGGCGGGCCGTTGGGCGTGGCGCTCACCGGCGCCATGCTGGAGGCGGGTTGGCTACGCCACGCGTCGCACGGGCGGGCGCTGCTGCCCAGCGTCGAAGGGCTGCGGCGGTTCGCTCTTCTCGGTGTGCGGTTGCCTGGCTGACCGGGTCCGGCGCGGCATGTCCCTCCCTCTCGGGGGAAGGGCGGGACGCGCCGCGGCTAGTGCCCCAGCACGAAGCCGGTCAGCACCTGCGCGGTGGCCTCGGGCTTTTCCATCATCGGCATGTGGTTGCAGCCGTTGAGAACGCTGGAGCTGATCGCCGGTGCTTGCACCAGGCCGTTGCGAAGGCTGTCCAGCGCGGACGGATCGACCATGCGATCCTTGCTGCACCACAGCCCCAGCACCGGCATGGTGAGCTGGCCCAGCCGCTGTTGCAGCGAAAGGTAGTCTTCGGGTTTGCGTAGCTCGGCGAGCGTGCGTTCGATGAAGGCGCGATCCTGCCGGTTGCGTGCGACGAAGACGTCCTCGATGCGGCCGGGCACCTCGGGCGGCTGCAGGAAGGCGAGCTTGAGCGCGTGTTCGAAGCCGGCGCGGTCGTCGTAGGCGAACGGATCCTTGCCGGCCGCGATGGTGCGATCGAAATCGTTCGGAGTGGCTTTCAGGCCATAGGCATCGACCAGCGCCAGCGCGGCCACGCCCTGCGGGTATTCGGCCGCATAGACGCCTGCGATCGCGCCGCCCATCGAGTGCCCGACCAGTACGAAACGCTGCAGGTGCAGCGCCGCGAGAAATGACTGCAGGCGCCGCGCCTGGGCGTCGACGCCGTAACTGGCATCCGGGTTGCGCGAGGATTCGCCCCAGCCGGGCAGGTCCGGGATCACCACGTGGAAATGCGGCGTGAGCTGTTCGGCCAGGGGCAGCCAGATGGTCTTGTCCGCGGCGAAGCCGTGCAGCAGTACCAGCGTCGGGCCCTGGCCGCCTTCGTAGTAGCTCCAGGTGGTGTCGCCCGCGCGCAGCGTGTTTTTCTCCACGTGCGCGGCCATCGCCTGGCGCATCACGTGCGCGCCCAGCAGCCATTGCGGGGCGAACAGGTAGCTGCCGCCAAGCAGCGCCACCACCAGGGCCACCAGCACGCCGAAGAACTTCAGGCGGCGGAACAGCATGCGCTTCCAGAGCGGACGGGTGGCGGGTGGGGTCATCGAAGGTCCTGATTCGTGCGGTATGGGCCCGGGTTGCAGGAACTCGCTTGTGGCGATGCCCTGGAAGCATCGCCCACAAGCGGGCCCCTGCAGGAGCGGCCTACTTCTTCGCCTGCCTGGCCTTGCGCAGGATCGACTCGATCGCGCCCTGGGTCATCGGGTGATAGCCGTCCTTCGCCTTGGCGTAGGCCGCCTCGGCGTAGGCCAGCCCTTCAGGCGTGGCGGCGAAGGCCTTGTACACCGGCAGGGTGAGGTACATGCGGCCGATGCGGGTCATGTGTTCGCGCGCATCTTCCCAGACGTTCCTGTCACCCGCGGCAATGGCATGGCTGTACCAGCGCATGCCGATCTCGGCGTTGGGTGTGCCGGTGAGGTGCCAGGCGGCGTCGAGCTGCTTCATCTTGGTCAGCGGGGGCGCGTCGGGCAGGCGGTCGAGGAAATACATCCATTCCTGCGTGTTCCAGCCCTTGGCGTCGAGCTGGCCCGCGTCCAGCGTACCGGCCAGGAAATCCGCGCGCTCCTTGTCGATCATCTGGAAACGGGCGGAGGTCGGCAGCGGCGCGTCCTTGGGGATGCCGCTCTGGTAGATCCAGGCCCTGGCCTCGTCCCAGCTCATCTTGCCCGGATGCGTGTCGAACAGATTGGCCTTCATGTCGGCCAGCATCTGCTCGGTGGTGATGGACGTGAAGGCGTGGCGGTGGAAGTAGGCCTTGAGCCATTCGTCGAAGGTCGCGCGGCCGAAGCGCTGCTCCAGCGTGCGCAGGAACCAGGAGCCCTTGTCGTAGGCGACGTCCGAGAGCGAGTCATCCGCGCCCACGCCGCGCGGGTCGGGTGCGAGCTTCTGCGAGTTCTCGGGCATCTCGCCGATCGACTTCTGCAGCGCGCGCGCCGAAAGCAGCGCTTCCTCGTCGGCCAGCGCCTTGCCATAGACGGCCTCGGTGATGCGGCCCTGGACGTAGGTGGTGAAGCCTTCGTTGAGCCAGATGTCGCGCCAGCTCGCGGCGGTCACCAGGTTACCCGACCAGGAGTGCGCCAGCTCATGCGAGACCAGCGAGACCAGGCTCTTGTCGCCGACCAGTACGGTCGGCGTCGCGAAGGTCATGTCGGGGTTTTCCATGCCGCCGTAAGGAAAGGAAGGCGGCAGCACCAGGATGTCGTAGCGGCCCCAGGCGTAGGGGCCGTAGAGCTTCTCGGTCGCCTCGATCAGCTTCTCGGTGTCTTCGAACTCGTGCGCCGCCTTGCCGACCACCGAGGGTTCGGCGTAGACGGCCGAGCGCGGACCGGTTTCCTTCACCGCGATGTCGCCGGCGGCAATCGCCAGCAAGTAAGAGGGGATCGGGTGCGGCTGGTCGAAGCGGAAATCGCCATCGAGCGGATGCTTGGCATCATTGAGCGCGCTCATCACCACGCGCACATCCTTCGGCGCGCTCACGTGCGCCTTGTAGGTGAAGCGGATCGCCGGCGAATCCTGCAGCGGCACCCACGAACGGGCGTGGATCGATTCGGACTGCGAGAACATGAAGGGCAGCTTCCTGTCCGCCGTCTGTGCGGGGGTGAGCCACTGGAGGCCCGACGCCTGCGGCGAGGTCGCGTAGACGATGCGCACTTTCGCCGGGTGCTTCGGCGCCTGGATGGTGAGCTTGCTGCCGAGTTCCTTGTCGCGCGGCGCCAGCGCGAACTTCAGCGCGGTGGCGCGGCCGGCGGCATCCAGGCCCTCGACCTTGGCGATCTTCAGATCACGCGTGTCGAGCACCAGCACGGGCGCCTTCGGATTCTTCCAGTCCAGGCTCAGCGTGGCGGTGCCGTCGAGCGCCTTGTGCGGGAAGTCGATCGCGAGGTCGAGGTCCAGATGAGTCACGCGGACCTCGGCCGGCTGCGCATAGGAATGCGGATCGGCGGCGAGGGCGGACAGCGGCAGCACGAACGCGCCGAGGGCGAGGGCGGGAATCACACGCATACGGGACTTTCTCCGGGGACCGAAGTGGCGAGTATGCCATCCGGTTGCGCGGGGGCGCCCGTGACGAAAGGGCCTGGAGCTAAGTGAGGCGAGCTCGTCTCGCATCTCCTTGGGAAGAGAATTAAAAAAAAGGCTGCCAGGCCCGACCGCGCCGCTCGCACACAACCGGCGCAAACCCTCTCTTGCCTCGGCCCCCGAGCGTCCGTCGGTAAAGCGGCGGCAGCTCCTCTATGAGCAAGAGACCCACCCGGCAAGGCGAGGTGGCGCCTAGCTCTTATCTCACCCCGGGCTGAGCAGGCCGTTTCTTTTGGTTACTTTTCTTTGGGCCCGCAAAGAAAAGTGACCCGAGCGCCGTCAGGCGATCGGAAGCCCGCCGCAGGCGAGCCAAGTCGCTGGAAGGCCACAACTGGAGCGAAGACAAAAGTATGCGAGACCTCCTCGCGAGCCCCGGCCCCCAGCCCAACCCTCTCCCCGGAGCGGAGAGGGAGCCGACGCTCAAAGCGGCTTGCCGTCCTGCTTGTAGATCGTGCCGTCCTTCATCACGAAGCTCACCCGCTGCAAGGCGGTGATGTCCTCGAGCGGGTTGCCGGGCACCGCGACCACGTCGGCCGCGCGGCCGGGCTGGATCTGGCCCAGCGCATCGGCTTTGTGCAGCAGTTCGGCCGCATGCGTGGTAGCGGCCTGGATCACATACATCGGCGGCATGCCGGCCTGCACCATGTATTCGAACTCCCTCGCGTTCTGCCCGTGCGGATACACCGAAGCGTCGGTGCCGAAGGCAATCTTCACGCCCGCCTTGTAGGCACGGCCTGCGGTGGCCTGGATGATCGGGCCGACTTCCTTTGCCTTGCGCGCCACCTGTGGCGGGTAGTAACCGGGCTTCGATGCCATCTGCTCGACGTACTTGCCGGCGATGATGGTAGGCACGTACCAGGTGCCGTGTTCCTTCATCAGCCTCATGTCGGCGTCGTCCATGAAGGTGCCGTGCTCGATCGAATCCACACCGCCGAGCACCGCACGGCGGATCGCCTCGGCGCCGTGCGCGTGCGCGGCCACGGTGAAGCCGTAATCGTGCGCGGCGGCGACCACCGCCTTGATCTCGTCCAGCGTCATCTGCGGGTTGTCGGCGCTGGCGCTTTCGTCCAGCACGCCGCCGGAGGGCATGATCTTGATGAGATCGACGCCGTCCTTGTAGTGCTGGCGCACGGCCTTCCAGGCATCCGCGGCGCTGTTGATGATGCCGTCCTTCGGACCGGGATTGCCGGCCAGGTCCTGCCGGTAGCCGTCGGTGGGATCGGCATGGCCACCGGTGGAACCGATCGCCACGCCGGCGGTAAAGATGCGCGGGCCCGGCACGATGCCGGCGTCGATCGCGTTGCGCAGGGCGATCGATTCGTTGGCGTTGTCGCCCAGGTTGCGCACGGTGGTGAAGCCGGCCAGCAGCGTGCGCCGGGCGTACACGGTGGAGCGGATCGCGTAATCGGCCGTGTTCCAGCGGAACTGGTCGGTGTAGCCGGTGGGGCTGGTCTCGGAGGTCAGGTGCGTGTGCGCGTCGATCAGGCCTGGCAGGCAGGTCTGGCCGATCAGCTCGACGGGCTTACCTTCGTCGGCCGCGGGCGCGCCGGCGTGCACGGTATCGATGCGCCCGCTGCGTATCACAACGGTGCTCTCGCCCAGCAACTTCCCGGCGGCCGGATCGAGCAGGTGCGTGCAATGCAGCGCGATCGAGCCGCCCTTCGCGGGCGGCTCGGCGGCGAAGAGGGGCGTGGCAATCAGTGCAACGGCCAGGACAAGCGCGGGACGGCAGATCATCGGCGGCCTCCTCCAACGGGAGGCCCATCATGCCAGAGCCCGCAGGGTGGGCTTCGGCCCACCGCGCGCTTGCCGCACGCCCGATGTGGGCTGAAGCCACCCCGCGAAGTCAGACGTCTCGGTTCGAGTCGTGCTCGTGCTGGTGATGTTCTGCCTCGACGTGGCGCCGGTGCAGGTCCTCGCTGCCGCTGTCCTCTGGCACGTGACTGACCGGCTTGGGCGGCGCGGCGTCCATGTCGCCATCCACGCCGGTGATCTTGAGGATCGAGTGGCGCACCTCGCGCGCCAGGATCACCCGCGCGTCGCGGACCATGTCCTCCAGCGCGCGGTCGTAGTCGAGCTTGCCGCCCTGGTCGGTCCACAGCACCTTCTGCTCGCGCAGCTTCTGGATGAAGCCGCGGAACAACGCCTTGTCGAAGAACTCCGGCGCCGATTGCTCGTTGAGCAGCGACAGCCGCTGCGCGGTGAGGGCGCAGGCGTTCTCCAGTTCCGCGGCGCTGGTGGTGTGCGGCCCGTTCTTGGCCAGCGCGGCGATCGTGATGTAGTAGCGCTCGAAGGCCTGGATCAGGCTGCGCGCGATGGTCTTCAACTGGAACGCCGCGTCGTCCTGGCCCGGTCCGCGCTCGAGCACGCGGCCGTCGGCGGAGGACTCCAGCAGGCCGCGACGCACGAAGAAATCGATCGTGCCCTGCATCTGCGCCACGAAGCCGTCCGAGTCCCAGGGCAGGAACAGCTCGCCCTGGATGAACGGGTAGATGATGCGGCCCAGGCGCAGGATCGAGGCGCGCGTCATGCGGCGGTTGTTCAAGAAACAGCAGGAGACCCACGCCGCGGTCGCGGTCAGGTGCAGCACGTTGTTGCGGAAGTAGGACAGCAGCACCGCCGGCTCGTCGTCGGCCTTCAGCACGTCGCCCAGGGGATGGCGCACGCGGCGGATCCAGCCCATCTGCTCGCCGTAGGCGATGATCGAGGGCGGATCCATCGGGGTGACCGTGACGCGGTCGGAGTACGGCAACTCCACCAGCAGCGCGCGGGTCAGCTCCAGCTGCGCGAGCAGGTCGTTCTCGGCCATCGCGTGCTTGGGCGTGGCCAGCAGGGCCAGCGCCAGCAGGTTGATCGGATTGACGTCGGCGGCGCGGTTGATGTTGACCTGGATGCGTTCGGCCAGGCCATCGACCACGCGACCGAGCCACTCGGGCTTGGCGTCCGGATCGCCGCTGGCGGTGCGCCAGTCACCGCTTGCCGCATCGAGCAGCGGATTCAATTCGATCGGTTCGCCGAAGTTGAGCGCCACGTGGCCGTAGCGCTGGCGCAGCACCTTCAGCCCCTTGAGCAGGCCGAGCAGGGATTCCTTCTCCTTCGGCTTGCCGGACAGCTCGCCGATGTAGCTCTTGCCTTCCATCAGCTTCTCGTAGCCGATGTACACCGGCTGGAACAGCACCGGCCGTCGCGGCGCGCGCAGGAACGCGCGCACGGTCATCGCCAGCAGGCCCGCGCGCGGCGCCAGCAGGCGTCCGGTGCGCGAGCGGCCGCCTTCGATGAAGTACTCCATCGGCACGCCGCGGTCGATCAGCTGCGCCATGTACTCGTTGAAGATCACCGAGTACAGCGCGTTGCCCTTGAAGCTGCGGCGCAGGAAGAACGCGCCGCCACGACGCAGGATCGGGCCGATCACGGGCAGGTTGAGATTCACGCCGGCGGCGATGTGCGGCACCACCACGCCGGAGACGTGCAGCTGGTAGGACAGCAGCAGGTAGTCGGCGTGGCTGCGGTGGCTGGGCACGTAGACCACCTCGTAGCCCGGCGCGGCGGCGCGGGCCTTGTCGAAGTGGTGCATCGCGATGCCGTCGTACAGCTTGTTCCAGAAATTCGACAGCAGGAACGACACCGAGCGCACCACCGGGTGCGAATAGTCGGCGGCGATCTCCATCACCAGCTTGTGCGCGCGGCGCCACGCCTTGGCGTAGGAGATGCGTTCCTTGGCCGCGGTGGCGGTGATGGCGGCGCGCACCGGTTCGGCGTTGAGCACGGCGTCGGCGACGGTGCGCTTGTGCGAGAGGTCCGGTCCGATGACCGCCGCGCGGATGCGATGGAAGTGCGTGCGCAGCACGCGCGCGATCTTGCGTGCGAAGTGCTCCGGCCTGGCCTCGCCGGCGTCGTCCAGCACCTGGCGCAGCGATACCGGCGCGGAGAAGTGCACCACCGTGTCGCGGCCGTTGAGCAGCAGCGCGAGCAGGCGGCGGAAGCGGCCGACCATCACCCAGTTCTCGGAGAACAGCACGCGGAACCAGCCGGTATCGCGGCTCGGCGCGCGGCCGACGTAGATCGACACCGGCACGATCTGGATGTCGCGGCCGGGGTGTTCTTCCAGCGAGCGGACCAGCTGGTCGAGCGTCTCGTAGGGCGCGCGCTGGCGGCTGCGGCCGAACAGCCAGCCGTCACGCCGCGTCAGTGCGAACACCGAGCGGCGACGGCGGGTGCCGGCCAGCGGCTGCATCGGTGCGGGCAGGCCGGCCTCGCGGCAGGCGCGTTCCAGGATCAATGCGTCGGAAAAGCCGTCGCGCTCGATCACGTAGCACACCGGCGCGCCGGCCTTGAGCAGGCTGGCCGGTTCGGCCGGGTCGCGCCGGATGCGCACCCAGGGTTCGAGCAACTGGCCGGCGAGGCTGAACCACCAGGGCGCGCGGCTGCGGGCGGGAGAATCCGCGGTCATGTTCTGCATCGGCGGATTGTAGCCGGTGGGTCGTAAACGCCGCTCAGTGCGACATCGCGACCGTGCCGGAGGCTGCCGGCGCGGCCAGCGTCCGATGCGCCTGGCGCACGCTTTCGAGCAGGTCCTGGTCGTACCAGCGGCCGTTCTGCTGCACCAGCATCGATTCCATCGACAGCGGCGTGCCCGCCAACTGGTACTCGATGCGCACGCGCGCGTAGGGCGGGTGGTATTCCAGCGGCACTACGCGCGCGGAGGCCAGTGCCTCGTCCAGCGGCAATCCGTACAGTGCCAGCATGCGTTCGAGGCCGTGGAAGCCGATGGCGTAGCTGCGCATCGCCTGGTCGAAATCCATCGCGCGCAGGCTCTGCGCATCGCGCAGGTCCAGCTCGCGCGCGGTGGCGACCACCACGCCGACCGCCTGGCGTGCCCTGGCCGGGTCGAACCAGGGTGCCTGCTGCGCCCACGGTCCGAGGGCATTGACCAGTGCCACGGCCTGGCGCTTCTGGGTGTCGGACAGGCGCGCGTCTTCCTCGATCGCCTTGCCGGCCAGCGCGCGGCCGATGCCGACCAGCAGCGGCAGCTGGTCGCCGTACCGCGCCTGCGCGTCGGCCAGCCAGGGCTGCAGACGGCCGTCGAGCGTGGCCGCGGCATCGGGCGCGGCCAGTTGCTCAAGGGCGGTGTCGATGCGCGCGCGTTCGGCATCGGTCAGCGGCGCCTCGCCGGCCCGGGCCTGGCCCCAGTCCTCGCGCAGCATGGCGTAGTCATGTGGCGGGAGAGCGTGTTGCCAGAAGCCGGCGAAATCGCCGGCGCGCACCAGTGCGATCGATTGCTGCACGGCCGCCTCGGGCGACTGGCTGGCAACGTAGGTGGCCGTGTGCTCACTCGACTGGCAGGCGGCGAGTGCGCACAGGGCAAGGCAGGGCAGGAGGCGACGGAACAGGGAAGGGCGCATGGACCTCGGCATGGGAAGCATGGGGGTGGGGTGGCGCAAGCATGGCCCCACCGGCGTACGCGACCCGTCGAGCTGGCGGCAAGCGGATGTCTGTTCGGGCCGGAAAAGAAAAACCCCGCGGGCCTGGAGCCTCACGGGGCAAATCCGGCCAGGCCGGAAGGGAAATGGCCTCGCCTGCGATTAGGAGGTCAGCAGGTGTTGGCGGAACAGAGCTTACGCGCACCCGACTCTTGAGGCAATGGTTTTGTTTTGTGACGTAAGTTTATGATTTTACTTGACACGTAGGCTTTCGATCTTGCGCAGGCGCCGCTCCGGCACGGCCAGCTTCCAGTCATTGCCGAACAGCGCCGGTTCCCAGCTTCCATAGCTGGGATTGGGCAGCACGAACCAGCGCCGGCCGATCCAGTCCAGGTATGGCTTGACCGCTGCCACGCGGCCGGCGGGCGTGTTTTGGGGGATGTCCAGGAAATCGCCCAGCTGGTCGCCGAACTGCATCAGTACGCGGTAGTGGCGGCTGACCCACTGGCGCCGGCAGCCCTTGTCCGAGCCGTGCTGGGTGCAGCCGGGCACGTTGGTGCCCAGGCCGAGCAGAGCGTCCGGCCCTGACACCGGCACGCCGACCCGGCGCAGGTTGGCCAGCGTGGCCTCGCCCAGCGCCTGGTCGCGGTTGGAGATGAGGATCACCTTGATTCCCTGCGCCGCGGCATGGCGCGTGAACGCCACCACGCCCGGCAGCGCGCGGGCGCGCGCCTCGCGGCACCACGCATCCCAGCTGGCCTGGTCGAACGGGGCGTGCGCACGGATCAGGCGCGCCTGGTAGGGCGAGTTGTCCAGTACCGTCTCGTCCACGTCCAGTACCACCGCCGGCGGCAGGCCGCTCGGGGACTGGAGGCGGTCGGCCGGCGTGAGCGCGTCCCATTGTGCGTCCGCCAGTGCGGCGCCCAGGCGCTGCTGGGCGTCGCGGTAGGTCTGCAGGTAGATCAGGTCGTGTTCGACCGCGTTCTGCACCCAGGCCGTGGCATTGAGGTTGTCGTCCGCCGGCATGGCCGCGGCCATCGGCGGCCGGGGCGGCGGCGCCGCCGTGCAGCCGGCGAGCAGGAGCAGGGAGGCCAGGGCCGGGAGGCGCGAGGTCATCGCGTGGGTCCTTTTGTGCGCGAACGGCCCGCCAGTGTACGCCAGGCTGGAAGGCGGGCCGGCCTGCTGCGAGACTGGGCTTCCCTCCCCGAGTGCCCGGCGCATGGCCCCGAACCCATCCCTGCAGCGCGAGCCCTCGCGCGCCACCCGGATCGCGAGCTACGTGCTGGCCGGCATCGCATTGCTGCTGGTGATCGGACTGCACCTGCTCTCGGCGCTGCTGGCGGGCCTGCTGGTGTACGAGCTGGTGCAGACGATCAGCCCGCTGCTGGAGCGGCGCCTGTCCGGTCGCCGTGCCCGGGTGGTGGTGGTGGCACTGATCGGTGCGGTAGTGGTGGGGCTGCTGATCCTGCTGGCGCTGGGCGCGATCAGCTTCTTCCACAGCGAGATCGGCAACCCGCAGGACCTGTGGGACAAACAGCTGATGCCGCTGGTGGAGAAGGCGCGCGAACAGCTCCCGTCCGCACTGGTCGGATCGCTGCCGGACAGCGTGGACGAGCTGCGCGTGATGGCGGGCGACCTGACCCGCAAGCACGCGGCCAGCCTGCAACTGGCCGGCAAGGACACCGCGCGCGGCTTCGCGCACATCATCATCGGCCTGGTGCTGGGCGCCATCGTGGCGCTCAGCCACAGCGCCGGTTCCACCCACCAGCCCGGCCCGCTGGCGGCGGCGCTTGGCCAGCGCAGCAACCGCCTTGCCGACGCGTTCCACAACATCGTGTTCGCGCAGATCAAGGTCTCGCTGATCAACACGATGTTCACCGCGATCTTCCTGATCGGCGTGCTGCCGCTGATGGACATCCACGTGCCGCTGGCCAAGACGCTGGTGGCGGTGACCTTCGTGGTCGGCCTGCTGCCGGTGATCGGCAACCTGATCTCCAACACCGCCGTGACCATCGCCGGGCTGTCGGTGTCCCTCGGCGTGGGCATCGCCGCGCTGGTGTTCCTGATCCTGATCCACAAGCTGGAGTACTTCCTCAACGCGCGCATCGTCGGTACCCAGATCCGCTCGCGCGCGTGGGAGCTGTTGATCGCCATGCTCGCGATGGAGGCAGCCTTCGGCCTGGCCGGCCTGGTCGCCGCGCCGATCTACTACGCCTACCTCAAGAGCGAGCTGGAAGGCGAAGGGCTGCTGTAACGTCTGAGCTTGATCGCGCAGGCGCTTGAGTGCTTGGCGATTTGTCGCCCGTCCAGTCGACGTTAAATTGACGTAAGCAATCGCATGGTCCCGCCGGGAGCGCGCCAGAGGCGCGTAAGAACCAGCGCGGGAGATCCAGCCCATGTACCAGAAACCCATCGTGGTCGCCCTCGCGGCGGCATTGAGCGTCGTGGCGGTCCAGGCCCGGGCGCAGGACACCACTACGCCGGACGACCAAACCACGTCCGGTACCGCCGCGACGCAGGACCAGGGCGACCAGACCAAGGCGAAGCGGCTGCAGACCATTACGGTCACCGGCTCGCTGATCCCGCAGACCGAGATCGAGACGGCCACTCCGACCACCACCATCACGGCCCAGGACCTCAAGGTGCGCGGTTTCACCACGGTGGCCGAGGCGCTGCAGCAGGCCTCGTTCTCCACCGGCAGCGTGCAGGGATCGCAGACCTCCGCCTCGTTCACCCAGGGCGCGCAGACGCTCAGCCTGTTCGGACTGCCCGTGGGCTTCGTGAAGTACCTGATCGACGGCCGCCCGATGGGCAACTTCCCCGCCCTCTACAACGGCAGCGACGCGTTCAACAATTTGAGCGGCATACCGATGGACATGGTCGACCACATCGACGTGCTGCCAGGTGGCCAGTCGTCGCTGTACGGCTCAGACGCCATCGCCGGCGTGGTCAACATCGTCCTGAAGAAGAATATCGACCGGCCGACCATCGACGTCCGCTACGGCTGGCACACCGGCGGCGGCGGCGCGGACCGCCGGGTGAGCTTTGCCGACGGCTTCACCGCGGGCAAGTTCAACATGATCATCGGCGGGCAGTTCGAAAGCACCCAGCCGATCTGGGGTTTCGATCGCGGACTGACCCGCCAGTACTTCACGCAGGGCACCGACCCGGCCACCGCCTCGCGTGACTTCCTGGTCTACAACCAGTTCACCGGCGACTACCACTTCCTCGATCCGAACAACTGCGCCGGGACCACGGCGCTGTTCGGCGGCACCGAGGGGCTGCGCACCCGCACCGACGGCCGCACCTACTGCGGCAGCTTCTACACTCCCGGATACAAGACCGTCACCAACGACGACAAGACGGCCAACCTGTATACCCACGCCACGTTCGACGTAAACGACAATCTGCAGCTGTACGGCGACCTGCTCTACACCTACGAGGAACAGCGCTACACCGCCGGCTCCAATTACATCTGGTGGGGCACGGGTGTGGACTACGGCGCGTACTACGACCCGCGGCTGGACAACGGCGACGGCATTTCCGGCCTGGTCGACCTGCAGCGGGCGTTCGCGCCGGAGGAGACCGGCGACTACAAGTCGATCCTCGATCACCAGTACGAGCATTCCTACATGCTGACCCTGGGCGCCAAGGGCACTTTCGGCGACTCCTACTGGGATTACGACCTGGGCTTCACCCATTCGGACGACAAGCTCACCTCGCACAACTTCCAGCGCTTCGCCGGCCCGATGGACGCTTTCTTCGAGGACCGCGTGCTGGGTCCGCAGCTGCCGGGCGTCGATCCGTACTTCGGCTTCTACCCGATCTTCGAGCCCGACTACGCGGCGTTCTACAACCCGCTGACGCCGGCGGAGTTCGCGTCGCTCACCGGCTATACCGACACGCGCGCCAAGACCTGGGACAACATGCTGCGCGGCCAGTTGACCAACGCCTCGCTGTTCTCGATGCCGGGCGGCGACGCCGGCATCGCAATCGTGCTCGAAGGCGGCAACCAGGGCTGGAACTACACGCCGGACCCGCGGCTGCTCAACGGCGAGGTCTGGGGTACCACGGACGTCCAGGGCGCGGGCCACCGTTCGCGCTACGCGGCGACCACGGAGTTCCGGCTGCCGCTGTTGAGCCAGCTCACGCTGGACGTGTCAGGCCGTTACGACAACTACAAGGTCGAGGGCCAGAACGTCAATCACGGTACGTACAACCTCGGCCTCGAGTACCGGCCGTTCCAGTCGTTGCTGCTGCGTGGGCGCTACGGCACCGCGTTCAAGGTGCCGACGCTGGCGGACCAGTACCAGGGCTTGAGCGGCTACTACGATTTCGTGCCCGACTATCTCAACTGCAACCGGCTCGGCTACGGCCCGGGGAACATCGCCAACTGCCCCGCGCCGTACGACGGAACGCAGTTCTTCGGCCAGCAATCAGGCAGCACGACGCTCAAGCCGATCACCGCCAAGGTGTGGAGCTACGGCTTCGTGTGGGCACCGATGAGCCGGATGTCCCTGAGCGTGGACTACCTGCACTGGGACATCAACAACGAGGTCAACACCGAAAGCGCGGACAACCTGTCGCAGATCGAATACCTGTGCGATATCGGCACGCTGGACATGAACTCGGCCAGCTGCCAGAACGCCTTCAGCAAGATCGTGCGCGGTCCTTCCAACGATCCGGCCCTGCTCGGCCAGATCCAGGAGATCTCGACGCCGAAGGTCAATGTCTCCAACGAGCAGGTCAACGCGATCACCGCGAACTTCAGCTACGTGTTCGGCATCGGCCGCTTCGGCGACCTGTCGGCGCAGGTCTCCTACAGCGACGTGCTCAAGCACGAATACCAGGCCTATCCGACCGATCCGTCGCGCGAGCTGCTGCGGCATCCGTTCTACAGCACCGACTTCAAGACCAAGGTCAACGGCTCGCTCACCTGGACCCCGAACGAGCAGTGGAGCGCGACGGTGTACTTCAACCGCTACGGCAGCACTCCCAATTACCTGGCCACGCAGAACGACAACTACAGCGCCGAGGGCACCGGCCGGTTGCGGCCCTGGATCCTGTACAACGCCAGCGTGACCTACAACCCGGTGGAGAACCTGGCTCTTTCGGTGCTGGTCAACAACGTGTTCAACAAGATGCCGCCGCTGGACCGCAGCTATCCGGGTACCACCAGCTCGCCATACAACGAGAGCAACTACAACGTGTACGGGCGCGCCATGTACGTGGAGGCGAACTACAAATTCTGAGGCGCGGGTTCCGGGGAGCGTGCGCGCCGGTCAGTCCGCAAGGGCGATGCCGGCGCGCCCGAGCAGGTCCCGCAAGGGGCCCAGTTCGGCCTCGTAGTGCCGCCAGCGACCCAGCGCACCGCGGTAGATCGGCGAGCGGACCTGGACGGCGCTTGCCGTGGCGACCGGCTGTGCGTTGCGTTCGAAGCGCAGGCAGTCCTCGTGCCAGGGCAGCCCGCAGAACTCGAGCAGCCGGCGCGAGGTCGGCTCCTGCCGCTCGACCAGCCGTTCGTAGTCCACCTGCAGGATCCGGCCGGGCAATACCCGGTCCCAGTGCGCGATCAGCCGGTCGAACAGCACGTAGTAGCGGCCGATGTCGAGCAGGTCGAAGGAGTAGTCGAAGTTTGGCGAGGCCATGGAAAACAATTGCCGGAAATTGCTCAGGCAGGTGTCCAGCGGATGGCGGCGCAGGCAGACGATGCGGGCGTTCGGCAGCGCGCGGGCGATGAAGCCGGCGTAGAGGAAGTTGTGCGGCAGCTTGTCGACGAAGCGCGGCTTGCCCGAGGTGCCCGGCCGCGTACTGGCCAGATAGGCTTCGCCGAGCTGGCACGGGTCGACGTGCCGGCCCCGTGCGACGGTTTCCGGATCCAGCAGCACCGGGGTGCGGCTTCCCGAAAGCTGCTTGAGCACCATGCCGAAGTTGGGCAGCTCGCCCGCCGAATGGACGTCCGGATGGCACGAGAGGATGCGCTCGACCAGCGTCGTGCCCGAGCGCGGCATGCCGATGACGAAGAGCGGCTCCCCGCTGGAGCAACCGGTGGATGCCACGGCGTCGGGGGCCGGGAAGGCCTGCATCAGGGCATCGAACAGGGCGGCGTCGCGTTCGATCGTGTAGGGCTTGAGCGCCCGGCCCGCCGCCTTGCCGCGGACCAGGCAGGCGAACGCCTCGGCGAACTGGCCCAGGTCTTCGTGCTCCTTGGCGAGCGCCAGGTTGATCGACATGCGGCCGATCGGGTCGGCGTCTGCGCGCGGGCGCAATGCCTCCAGCCGGGACAGGTGGTTGGCCGCGGGTGTCTGCTTGCGCAGCTGCGCCAGCGTCAGATGCGCCCGCCAGTGTCCGGGTTCCCGTGCAAGGCACGCTTCCAGCGCCTGTTCGGCTCCGTCGATGTCGCCGAGGTAGACCAGCGCGGTCGCCAGGTTGAACTGGAAATGCGCCCGCCCTGGCTGCCGTTCGGCAGCCTGGCGGAAGACGGCGGCCGCTTTCGCGTAGGCGCCGGCCTGGGTGTAGACCACGCCCAGCGTGTCCAGCGTCAGCGGATCGCCCGTGGCGAGCGCGAGCGTGCGGTCGGCGGCCTCGAGGGCTTCGCGTCCCAGCCGTGCCAGCGACAACGCCCTGGCCAGCTGCGCGCCGAAGTCCGCCCGTTCCGGTGCCATGGCGACCGCCTGGCGCAAATGTGCGACGGCCTGCGGCCGCTGGCCAAGTTCCAGGCAGGCGATCCCCGCGACGTAATGCATGCCCGCCTGCGGCTGCTGCGCCAGGGCCTGCCACGCGAACTCGCGGGCCCGCACCCAGTCGCGCCGGTTGAACGCGGCGCTGGCCTGCCCGGCGGGACTGTTCGAGTCCATGGCGAAGCGGGCGCGGCGGCCGGCTAGCCGCCCGCCAGCATCGCGGCGATCTTCGCCATGTGCGACTCGGCGGTCTCGCGCACGATTTCCTTGTCCGCTTCCGGATCCTTGCCCTGCCAGTGCAGGTCCGCCTGCGGCAGTTCGTGCAGGAAGCGGCTGGGCTGGTTGTTGTGGATCTCGCCGTAGCGTTTGGTGCGGGACGACCAGGACAGGGTGAGTAGTTCCTTGGCTCGGGTGATGCCCACGTACATCAGGCGCCGCTCCTCGTCGATGCGCCCCTCGTCGATGGCACCCTCGTGCGGCAGCGTGCCGTCCTCGCAACCGACGATGAAGACGAAGCGGAACTCAAGGCCCTTGGCCGCGTGCAGCGTCATCATGCGCACCGCGTTGCCGGGTTCGTCACGATCGGCGTGGCTGAGCAGGGCCAGCTGCGCGGCCAGGTCACCGGCGGTGTTGCCCTTGGCCATGGCGCGGAACCAGTCGGCCAATTCCTGCAGGTTGGCCATGCGGCGATCGCGCAAGCTCGCATCGGGCGTGCTGGCGGCGATGTGCGCGGCGTAGCCGGTGCGCTTGAGGATGCGCTCGACCAGGTCGGCCGCGCTTTCGTGCAGCGAGGCGCTGCGCAGTTCGTCGAGCAGCTCGGAAAAACCGGCCAGTGCCGCGGCCGGACGCGGGGTGAGCTGGCGCAGCACCGCGTCGCTGCGAGTGGCCTCGAGCAGCGAGCAGTGCTTCGACTGCGCCAGCTGGCCGAGCTTCTCCAGCGTGGTCGCGCCGACTTCGCGTTTGGGCACGTTGACCACCCGCAGGAACGCCGCGTCGTCGCTGGGGTTGGTCAGCAGGCGCAGGTAGCAGAGCAGGTCCTTCACCTCGGCACGGTCGAGGAAGGACAGCGCGCCGGTCAGGTGATAGGGAATGCGCGCCAGGCGCAGCGCCTTCTCCAGCGGGCGCGCCTGGAAGTTGCCCCGATACAGGATGGCGATGTCGTGCCAGCGCGCCTTGTGCTTCTCGGCGAGCGTGGTGGCGATGGCGGCCACCTTCTCCGCCTCGTGCTCGGCCTCCTTGCACTCGAGCACGCGGATCGGCGCGCCTTCCGGGTGCTCGCTCCAGAGCTTCTTCTCGTGCAGGTGCGGGTTGTTGGCGATCAGCTGGTTGGCCGCGCGCAGGATGCGCTTGCCGCAGCGGTAGTTCTGCTCCAGCTTGATCACGCGCAGGTTCGGCCAGTCGCGGCCGAGCTGGTCGATGTTCTCCGGGTTGGCGCCGCGCCAGGCGTAGATCGACTGGTCGTCGTCGCCCACGCAGGTGATGCTGCCGCGCTCGCCGGCGATCGCCTTGAGCAGCCGGTACTGCGCGTCGTTGGTGTCCTGATATTCGTCCACCAGCAGGTAGCGCAGGCGCTCGCGCCAGGCGTCGCGGCATTCGGCATCGGATTCGAGAATGCGCAGTGGCAGGCGGATCAGGTCGTCGAAGTCGACCGCGTTGAAGGCGGCCAGGCGCTGCTGGTACATCTGGTAGATCGTCGCCGCTTCCAGTTCGCGAGGCGCGCGCGCGGCGGCCAACGCTTCCTCCGGCGAGAGGCCCGCGTTCTTGGCGCGGCTCAGCAGATTGCGAATGCCGAACAGCACATCCGGTTTGACGCCCTTGGGCGCCAGCTCCTTGACGATGCCTTCGCTGTCGTCGGCATCGAGCACCGAAAAGCCGCGACGCAGGCCCGCGCGCGCGTGTTCGATCTGCAGGAACTTCAGGCCCAGCGCGTGGAAGGTGCACACGGTCAGCGCCGCGGCATCCTCGCTGCTGACCAGCTTGCCCACGCGCTCGCGCATCTCGCGCGCGGCCTTGTTGGTGAAGGTGATCGCCGCGATCCGGCTGGCCGAGAGCTTCCGCCGCTGGACCAGGTGGGCGATCTTCTGGGTAATCACGGAGGTCTTGCCGGAGCCGGCGCCGGCGAGCACGAGCAGCGGGCTGTCGCAGTGTTCGACGGCGGCCAGTTGTTGTGGATTGAGCATGGAGCGGGCGGCGGTGCGGGCGGAGGCCGATGGTAGCAGAGCCCCTCTGGCGCGCCGGGACGCATCGGCCATAATCAGGCGGCTATCGCAAAGTCGCCCGGGGGAGCGCGGATGGAGCAGCACAAACCAATCGAGTCGTGCGACGTGGCAATCATCGGCGGCGGGCCGGCGGGCAGCACCGCCGCGGCGTTGCTGGCGCGGCGCGGGTACAAGGTCATCGCGCTGGAGAAGGAGCGCCACCCGCGCTTCCACATCGGCGAGTCGCTGCTGCCGATGAACCTGCCGATCCTCGAGCGCCTGGGTGTGCTGGACAAGGTGCACGCCATGGGCGTGTTCAAGGCCGGCGCGGACTTCGAAACGGACAACGAACGCGGCTACAACGTCTTCTCCTTCGGCCGCGCGTTGTGCAAGAGCCCGCCGCACAGCTACCAGGTGTGGCGGCAGGACTTCGACAAGATGCTCTACGACCACGCGCGCGAGTGCGGCGCCGATGCGCGCGAAGGTCAGCAGGTGGTCGCGGTCGAGCAGATCGGGCCGCGGCAGGCGCGCCTGGAAGTGAAGACCGACGAGGGCGGGCGCTACACCATCGAGGCGCGCTACCTGCTCGATGCCAGCGGTCGCGACGCCTTCCTGTCGACGAAGAAGAAGCTCAAGCGCAAGAACCGCCAGCACCAGAGTGCCGCGCTGTTCACCCGCTTCAGCAACGCGGCGCGCCGCCCCGGCGAGGACGCCGGGAACGTCAGCATCTATCGCTTCGAGCACGGCTGGATGTGGATGATCCCGCTACCCGACGGCAGCATGAGCGTGGGCGCGGTGTGCTGGCCGGAGTACCTGAAGCGCCGTCGCGGCGACGCGCGCGAGTTCCTGCTCGACACGCTCAGGCAGAACGCCCAGCTCTGGCAGCGGCTGGAGGGCGCCGAGCCGATCGACGAGGTGCGCGCCGCCGGGAACTATTCCTACGATTCGAAGGCGATGAGCGGCCCGGGCTGGATGCTGGTCGGTGACGCCTTCGCCTTCCTCGATCCGGTGTTTTCCTCCGGTGTGTTTCTGGCGATGGACGCGGCCGAACGTGCCGTCGAGGTGGTCGACGGGGCGCTGCGTGAGCCGAAGCGCGAAGCGGCACTGCAGCGCGCGCTGGAAAAGCGCCTGCGCAAGGGCATGGCGCGCTTCGCCTTCTTCATCTACCGCTTCAACGAACCGGTGATGCGGCGCATGTTCGCCTCGCCGCGCAACACCTGGCAGCTGGAGCAGGGCGTGATCTCGATGCTGGCCGGCGACCTGTTCGATCCGCTGCCGGTGCTGCTCAGGCTGCGCGTATTCAAGCTCGTCTACGGCGTATCCGTGCTGGCCAACCTGCGCAAGTGGTGGGCTGGACATCGCTACCGCCTGGCCCAGGCGCGCGCCGAATAGTCGCCTACAATGGCGCGTTTCCGCTGACCGGTCCGGCGTCGCCGACATCATGGCCAAGTTCTATTTCTATTACTCGGCAATGAATGCCGGCAAGACCACCACGCTCCTGCAGAGCGCGTACAACTATCACGAGCGCGGCATGCGCACGCTGATCCTCACGCCCGCGCTGGACAACCGCTACGGCGAAGGCGTGGTCGCCTCGCGTATCGGGCTGAAGGCCAACGCGCGACGCTTCAGCGCCGGCGAGGACCTGTTCGCGCTGGTCGAAAAGGACATCGACGAACGGGGCGCGCTGCACTGCGTGTTCGTCGACGAAGCGCAGTTCCTCTCCAAGGCGCAGGTGTGGCAGCTGTCGGACGTGGTCGACCGGCTGAACATCCCGGTGCTGGCCTACGGCCTGCGCACCGATTTCCGCGGCGAGCTGTTCGAGGGCAGCCGCTACCTGCTGGCCTGGGCCGACAACCTGGACGAGATCAAGACGATCTGCCACACCGGCCGCAAGGCCACCATGGTGGTGCGCGTGGACGAACAGGGCCGCGCGGTGACCGAAGGCCCGCAGGTTGAGATCGGTGGCAACGATCGCTATGTCTCGGTCAGTCGCGCCGAGTTCAAGCACATCACCGAGGGTCGCGGCCGCATCGAACTGCAGCAGAGCGTGCTGCCGCTGGACGAACGGCCCTGACTTCGCCGGGCCAGCGCTCTCTTCCCCAAGGACACCCATGACCGCACCCCCGGAAGCCTGGCCACGCCCGTACTGGCAGCCCAGCGACGAGACCATCGTGCTGCACTTCTACGTCTTCGGCCGTTTCGCCGCGGACCTGGCGATCCCGGCCGCGCGGTACGCGAGCCAGGGCCTGCCCGATGGCGTGGCACTGCAGCGCTTCGGCCACAACGCGCTGCGCGGCTGGGAGGGCTATCCGCTGAAGGGCGCGCTGGGGGAGCTATTGAAGGACGACGCGCCGGCCGCCTTCGAGCAGGCTCGCGCCGCGCCGGACGTGCTGGTAGTGCGAGGCGAGCTTTCCGACCGCGACAGCCTGGACTACCTGCGCGACACGCTGGGCGTGCTCGCCGGCCTGCTGGACGTGGGCGGCAGCGCGATCCTCGATCCACAGATCCTGACCCTGTTCGACGCCGGGGCATGGCGCCGGCACTACCTGGTCACGGGCGGCGCACCGCCGCGCAACCACGTGCTGATCCTGCGCAAGGCCGACGAGGAGCACGGCCGCTCGGTCATCCACACCCGAGGGCTGCGCAAGTTCGGCCGTCCTGACCTGTGCCTGCGCGGCGTGCCCGATGCGCACGCCGGCCAGGCAGGCGTGCTGTGCGAGCGGCTGGTTGAATTGCAGGCACTCGGCGCGCGCTTCGCCGAAGGCCAGCCGATGGAGGTCGAAGGCCTGCCCGGCGAGCTGGTGGCCCATCCCGGCGGCAGCCTGGACGATCCGCGTTTCAACAATACCCACGTCGCGTTCGACTGGCCCGTGTGAGCGGGTTTGTGCTCGTGACCGCCAGTCGCCGATGGGCCGACGCGCTGGGTGAGTGACCGGCGACGCGCTGGCCGCCGGTCACCTCAGCCAGTTACTGCCCGCTCTGGTACAGCGTCATGTAGCGTCCGGCCGCCACCGCGTAGGCCGCGCGCGTGACGACCTTGTTCGGGTCGAAGTACGCGTGCATCGTTGGCTGGAGGTCGTACGGACCCTGGGTCACCTTGAAGCGTGCGTTGATGACGCCCCGGTCCAGTGCCAGCTGCACGTAGCCGCGCAGGTTGGCCGGTATCGTGCCGGCGTCGTCGACAGGAATGCGCTGGCCTTCGTAGAACGCGGTCAGCGGCCCGGTGAACGCGCGCGCCTCGTCCTGCAGTGCCAGGCTCTGCACGAGCGAATAGGCGAGGCTCAGCCGCGTCACGCTGTCGGTCGGATGGAACTGCCCGCCCCACAGGTTCATCACGCCGTCCTGGCGCTGCCCGGTGTCGCGCAATGCGCCGCCGGGGGCGATCGCCGATTCGGCGAACGGATAGGCGCTGGCGCCGGTGTCCAGATCGGTGAAGCTCGGCTGGCCGTCGAACGGCAGGTACTGGCGCACGCTCGCGCCCATCACCAGGTACCGGGCCAGGTCACGGCGCTTGAGCGGATCGTCGGGATGGTAGAGGCCATCGGCCAGGCCATCGACCAGGCGGTGGGCGACGGCAAACTCGATCGCCTCGCGCGCCGGATGGGCGGCAATGTCGCCCAGGCCGGTGTAACCGCCGCTGTTGAGGAAGCTCACCTCGCCAGTGACCGTGCCGGGCGCACCGTATCCGTTCGTCACCTTCAGCGGATCGAGGCCGGTTCCGGACACCGAGCCGATGCCGCGCACGGTCACCCTCCACACGCCCGGCTTGGCCGGCGCGCCGGTGGTGACGGTGTCGCCGAGCACCGGCAAGGCGATCGCCGAGCCGTACTCCTCGCCGTCGGGGTCGATCAGCACCAGCGCCAGGGTATTGGTGCCGATGGTGGCGCGGGCGCTGACGAAGGCGACTTCCGGCCCCACCGTGAAACTTTGCTCGCCGACCGGGCCCACCGGCGCGAAATCGACCGAGAACGGAATCGGCGGGGCGCCCGGCACGACCAGCGCGTTGCTGTTGAAGCTGTGCAGCGCGTTCACGGTGCCGCCGAAGCCAGCGCGTATGCCGGCCGCCTCGGCCACCGCCGTGTAGGCGTTGACATGGCCCGCGCCGGCCTCCCAGCCCAGCCGCCCGGTCATGTTGGTGGCGGTCCGTTCCAGGATGTCGCGCACCTGTGCCGGCGTGAGGCCCGGGTTGGCCTCCAGCATCAGCGCCACGATGCCGGCCACATGCGGCGTAGCCATCGAGGTGCCGCTCATGATCGTGTAGAAGGGCAGGTAGGCCGCGGGAATGACCTCGGCATCCTGTTGCGCGGCCAGCGCCGGCAGCGTGCCGGTACTGTCGCGGGTGGAGATGATGTCCACGCCCGGCGCGACGATGGTCGGCTCGTTGACGTAGGTCCACTGCCGGCCGTCGGGCATGGCGAACGTGCCGCTCTCGCCGCGCTTGCCGCGCGAGGAAAAGTCGGTCAGCACGCCATTCTTCTCGCTGGCGCCCACCGAGATCACCCACGGCGCCTGCGCGTAGGGGTTGTGGGTATCCTCGCCAGGGCCATCGTTGCCGGCGGCGAACACGCTGACGATGCCGCGCTTGTACAACTCGTATGAGGCGACATTCACCGGATCGGCCGGATCGAACTTGCCGGAACTGCCCCACGAGTTGCTGACCACGCGGATCGGGTTGCGGAAGCCGAACTGGTGGGTGGCCGCGTAGTCCAGGCCGCCGACCGCATCGAGGACCAGCAGCACGGCGCCCGAGCCATAGCCGACCAGGTCGGCGCCGGGCGCCACGCCCTCGTACAGTCCGTTGGATCGCGCGCCGTTGCCGCCCACGATGCCGGCGCAATGCGTGCCGTGGCCCGAGCCCCAGTCGCTGTTCGGCACGCCCTCGAGGTAAGTGATCGGCAGCATCGTGTCGAGCGCGGCCAGGTTGGTCACGGCCTGCGTGTTCTGCACCACGTGGGTGCCGTACTGCAGGTCCATGTGCGTCGCGTCGATGCCCGAATCGTTGATCTCCACCGTCACGCCCTTGCCGCTGAACGGAATGGCGCGGTGGTAATCGGCGGGATTGGCCACCGTGCGCGCGGCACCGGAAAGTCCGTTCGCCTCCGCGTCCAGGTAGGTCAGGCGGCGGTTGGCCCAGATCGAAAGCACATCGTCGCGCTGGGCCAGTGCGCGAATCTCCGCCGGCGTCGCCAGTGCACCGGCGATCGGCAGCGTGTGCATGGTCAGGCCGCGGGTGATGCCGAGCGACTCGAGCACGGCCAGCTGGTCGGCCGTGACCGGGCCCGATTGCTTGTAGGTGACCACCACCTGCAGCGGATCGGTGCTGGCCGCGCTCCCCATCTGGGTCAGCAGTTGCGGGTCGAGCTGGGCGTCCGCGAGCGCGACGCCGCTCGCGAGGAGGCCCGCGGCGATGGCGCAGAGGCGGAAGGCGGTGTGTCTGATCGACGGCATGAACTTCGATGGCATGCGTAAGCTCCCCGAGACGCCCGCGGAATGGGGCGATCCAGGCCAGCATTTGCAGCCGTGCGTGAACACCCGGTCGTCTGCTTCCACACCTGGGCGTATGGTCGCCTGTGTTGCGGGAGGCTCGGCAGGCCGCACCAGGCAAGCGTTTGCCGGTGGCAGGACGCATGCGAGGATGGCTTTCCCGCAGCTGAACCTTGACGCCCCGCATGCCTGCCTCTTCGCCTGAAGACGACTTCATCGAGCTCTATCCGGAGGCCTTGCCGGCGGCCACCTGCGCGGCGCTGGTCGAGCGCCTGGCCATGAGCGAGGGACTGCGACCGGGCCGCGTCGGCGCGGGCGTGTTGCCCGAGCTGAAGGACAGCCAGGACCTTGGCATCAGCGGCCTGCCCGCGTGGCGGGAGGCCGAGGCGGCGCTCAACCAGGCGGTGTTCACCGGGTTGTTGAAGTATCTGCGCCGCTACCCGCACGCGCTGGTGGCACCGCTGATGCTGCAGGTACCCGGCGAGGGCGGGACATCCGAGCGGCTCACGCCCGAACGGCTGCGGGCGATGGACGACGCGATGCTGGCGCCACTGGTCGAGACGGTGTTCCGCCCCGGCGCGATCAACCTGCAGCGCTACGCCGCCGATCGGGGCGGCTACCCCTACTGGCATTGCGAGCTCTACCCGCGCGACGCGCACGCCGAGACGCTGCACCGCCACCTGCTGTGGACGCTTTACCTCAACGAAGGTTTCGTCGATGGCGAGACCGAATTCCTTTACCAGAAGCGCAAGATCGTTCCGCGCACCGGTGCGCTGCTGCTGGCGCCGGCCGCGTTCACGCACACCCATCGCGGCAATCGCCCGCGTGGGGGCGAGAAGGTGATCGCCACCAGCTGGGTGCTTTTCCAGCGTGCCGAGCAGCTGTACGGGGGGCGATGAACCCGGCGCTCAGCGCTGGCAGCGTGGGCACCAGAAGGTCGAGCGCTGTCCGAGCACCGCCTGGCGGATCGGCGTGCCGCATGCCTTGCACGGTTCGCCGGCGCGACCGTAAACGTTGAGCTCGCGGAAGAAATAGCCGGGCGCGCCGTCCGGGTTGAGGAAGTCACGCAGCGTGGTGCCGCCGCGCTCGATCGCCCAGCCGAGGATGCGCTTGACCTCCGCGGCGAGCCGCGCGTAACGCTCGCGCGAGACCTTGCCGGCCGCGCGGCGCGGGTCGATGCCGGCAGCGAACAGTGCCTCGCTCGCGTAGATGTTGCCCACGCCCACGACCACCGCGTTGTCCATCAGGAACAGCTTGACCGCCGCGCTGCGCCCGCGCGAGAGGTGCCAGAGCACGTCGCCGTCGAAGGCGTCGGTAAGCGGCTCGGGGCCGAGCGCGGCGAGCAGCTCGTGGGTTTCGCCGGGTGGCTGCCAGAGCAGGCAGCCGAAGCGGCGCGGATCGGTGAAGCGCAACACGCGCGCGGCGCGGCCCGCTTCGGCCGCGAGCACGATGTCGACGTGGTCGTGCGTACCCAGCGGCGCATCCGGCGGCAGCACGCGCAACACGCCGCTCATGCCCAGGTGCATCAGCGCGCTGCCGGCCTGCGTGTGCAGCAGCAGGTACTTGGCGCGCCGTTCGACCGCGTCGATCCGCTGTCCCGGCAGCAGCTCGCTCACCTCGCGCGGGATCGGCCAGCGCAGGTCGGGGCGGCGCAGCACGACGTCGGTGACGCGGCGGCCCTCGACGTGCGGGGCGATGCCGCGGCGGGTGGTTTCGACTTCGGGAAGCTCAGGCATGGCGAGGGCATTGTAGGAGCCCACCAGTGGGGTCCGGCATGGAGCGGGCGGTCATTCCCAGTCGACGTGGAAGCTGCCGGGGCGGTCGACGCGCTCGAACGTGTGCGCGCCGAAATAGTCCCGCTGCGCCTGCAGCAGGTTTGCCGGCAGTTGCTCGCTGCGGTAGCCGTCGAACCACGCGATCGCCGACGCCAGGCACGGGACCGCCACGCCCTGGCGCACCGCGGTGCCGACCACTTCGCGTAGGGCTTGCTGGTACTCGCGTGCCACGTCCGCGAAATAGGGATCGAGCATCAGGTTGGAAAGCGCAGGGTCGCGCGTGTAGGCCTCCATGATCCGCTCGAGGAAGCCGGCGCGGATGATGCAGCCGGCGCGGAAGATGCTCGCGGTGGTGGCGTAGTCCAGGTCCCAGTCGTGCGCCGCGGACGCGGCGCGCAGCTGGGCGAAGCCTTGCGCGTAGGAAACCAGCTTGCCCAGGTACAGCGCGCGACGCACCGACTCGACGAACGCCACGCGGTCGCCGCCGAAGCCGGCCGTGGGCCCATGCAGCACGCGGCTGGCGGCGATGCGCTCTTGCTTCTGCGCCGACAGGCCGCGGGCAAACACCGCCTCGGTGATCAACGGCAACGGCACGCGCATTTCCAGCGCGTCCTGGCAGGTCCACTGGCCGGTGCCTTTCTGGGCGGCGCGGTCGAGGATCATGTCGACCAGGTCGTTGCCGGTGTCCGGATCCTTGTGGGTGAAGATGTGCGAGGTGATGCCGATCAGATAGCTGTCGAGTTCGCCGCGGTTCCAGTCCGCATAGATCCGCGCCAGTTCGGCGTTGGACAGCCCCAGCACCTGGCGCAGCATCGCGTAGCTCTCGGCGATCAGCTGCATGTCGCCATACTCGATGCCGTTATGGACCATCTTCACGTAGTGCCCCGCGCCGTTGGGGCCCATCCACGCCACGCAGGGCGTGCCGTCGGGCGCGCGTGCGGCGATCTCGGTGAGGATCGGTTCGACTTTCGCGTAGGCCTCGCGCGGGCCGCCGGGCATGATCGAGGGTCCGTGCAGCGCACCTTCCTCGCCGCCGGAGATGCCACAGCCGATGAAGTTCAAGCCGACCGCCTGCATCGCCTGCTCGCGGCGGATGGTGTCGCGGTAGTAGCTGTTACCGCCGTCGATCACGATGTCGCCGGCCTCCAGCAGCGGCTTGAGCGCCTCCAGCATGGCGTCGACGGGCGGACCGGCCTTGATCATCAGCAGGATGCGGCGCGGGCGTTCCAGCGACGCGACAAAACCAGGCAACTCGTGGAACGCCACCAGGCGGCGGTCGGGATGGGCGGCCATGACCTGGTCGGTGAAGGCGCCATCATGGTCGTAGACGGAAACCGCATGGCCGCGGCTTTCGATGTTCAGCGCCAGGCTGCGACCCATCACGCCCATGCCGAACACACCCATCACCTGCAGGCTCATCGCGCGCTCCTCTGGACTTGATCCGTCCAATATGGGCTCACCCGCGCGCGCCACAAGCACCGCATAGGCGTTGGGTGGGCTTCGTCCGCCAGGCATCCTCGCCCAGGCGGTGCTGTGGTGAAGCCCGCCCTGCGAAGGCGTCAGTGGATACGCTCGGCGTCCTGCGTGGCCGGGCGCGGCGTGTAACGCAATGGCACCAGCGCGATCCGGTGGCCTGCGCGCACGTAACGCAGCGGCCCGGTCACGGCGGTGGTGCCGAAATCCAGTACGTGGCCATCCAGCGCGAGCCGCGCGACCGGCGGTGCCAACCCGATTTTCGCGGCGTCGAAATCCGCGTCCGGCCGCCAGGCCACTACCGGCGCCTGCGCGATTTCGGTGAGCTCCTGCAGGCGGCCATCGTCGGCGCGTTGGCCGTCGGCTTGCCACCAGTGGCCATCGCGGCGGCGGTAGCTCTCCGGCGGCTGGCCGGACAGGGCCAGCGTCACCGAGGTGATCGCGGCCGGTTCCAGCTCCAGCAGCGTGCCGGGCGCCTCGCGCTGGTCGTGCAGGTATTGCATCGAAGCCAGCGCCACCAATACGAGCGCGATGCCCAGCATGATCCAGCGCTGTCGTGCCTTGCGTCGCATCAGCGCCGGCGCCGACGCCAGGTCAGTACGCCGCCGACGAGCAGCAGCAACACCGGCAACCCGATGAGGAAACCCAGGCTCAGCGCGTTGAGTTCGGCCTGCGTGATCTCCAGCACGCGATCGGGCGCGCCGCGCGGCGGCAGGCTCACCAGTGCGTCGTCGCCGAGCAGCCAGTCGAACACGCGCTCGCCCAGCGCGCGGTTGCCGCCGTTGCCCAGGAAGGTGTTGGAAAGGAAATCGCCATCGCCGACCACCACCACGCGCTGCTGGCTCTTGTCGGGACTGGGCGACAGCCGCGAGAGCGCCAGGCCGAAGGCCAGCGGCCCCTTCAACTCGCCTGCCGCGGCGTCGAAGCGGATGGTCGAGCTGCCGTCGTTCCCGATCGGCTGAAACTCGGTCCAGCTCTGCGGACCCGATTCGAGGAAGTCCTGCACCGCCCAGTCGTTGCGGTTGACCTGGGCCAGCGCGGCAACCTGCGGAAACAGCGTGGTCAGCAGGAAGCCGCGGGTGATCGCGTGCGGCGGATAGGCGCCCAGCGCGATCAGGCGCGGATCCTTCAGGCCAAGCGCCGCGCCGCCGCCGTCGACCAGCACGCCGGGCAGCACGCGCAGGCCCAGCGCGTCGGCTAGCGGCGCAAGGTTCAGGTCGCTGTTGGCCGGCTCGGTGAGCCACAGCAGGTTGCCGCCGTTGGCCAGATAATCGACCAGCGCGCGCACGGCGCCGGCTTCCAGCGGCAGCGAAGGGCTGGCCAGCACGACCAGGTCGGTGTGCTGGGGCACCGCGGTGACCTGGGCGAAGTTGAGCGGCACCGCGCGCATGCCGCGGCTCTCCAGCTGCGCCATGAAAGTGCCGAGGTCGGCGTTGGCCTGCCCATCGGCGCGGCGCTCGCCATCGCCGGTGACGAAGGCGACGATGCGTTCGCCGCCGCGCGCCAGGCGCTCCAGCGCATTGGTGAGGCTGCGCTCGGACAGCTCGTCCAGCCGCTGCTCGCGATTGCCGTAGTGCACGATGATCGCGCCGTCGACAGTGATGCCGAGTTCGCGCATCTTCGCCGGATCCTGCTGCGGATCGACGAAGCGCAGCGTGAGGTCGGGCTTGACCCGGCGATATCGTTCGAGGAAGCCGGCGATGGTCGGGCGCAGGTCTCCCTGCGGGTTGGCATAGCTGACGATCTCGACCGGGCCATGGAGCTGGCCCAGCACGGCGCGGCTCCCCGGCGACAGGCTGGCGCGTCCGCCCGCGGTCCAGTCGGCGACAAAGACATGCCGGGTCGTGAGGTAACCGACGGCGCCCGCGCCGACGAGCAGGGCCAGCGCGAACAGCCAGCCGTCCAGACGTCCGAATAGCGTGCGCATCAGCCGCGCTCCCGTTCCGTCGCGACGCGACGGATGGCCAGCGCCAGGCAGACGGTCGCCAGCAGCGCGAACCACGCCACGTCGACGCTGGTCACCAGCCCGCGCAGCAGCGGCTGCAGGTGCGAGCTCATTGCCAGCCAGTTGATCGTGCCGTCATCCACGCCGGCCAACTGCGCCCCCATGTTCACCGCCCACAGCCCCAACGTGAGCACCAGCGCGGCGGCCGCGGCGATGGCCGGGTGCGAGGCGAACGCCGAACAGGCCAGCCCCAGCGCGGCCAGCGAGGCCAGCAGCAGCGCCATGCCCAGCGCCGCGGCAGCGAGCTTGCCCCAGTCGATCGCGGTCGCGTGGGCCAGCGCCGCGGGCATCGCCAGCACCAGCGCCAGCCAGGTCAGCAGCCACACCAGCAGCGCGGCGTACTTGCCGAGTACGATGCGCGACGGGGCAAGGCCCATGCCCAGCAGCAGCGACAGGCGCCCCTCGCGACGTTCGCCGGCCAGTGCGGACATCGACAGCAGCGGCACGACCAGGAAAGCGAGCTCGGCCAGCTTGGCCAGCAAGGGCACGGCCACCAGGTCGGTGTAGCCGGGGCCGTCGGGCAAGGCGGCCAAGCGAATCTGCGCGGCCAGGAAGCTGCCCAGCAGCAGCGTGAAGTTCCACGCCAGCCAGGCGAGTGTCAGTGCGCCAAGCACCCAGGCAAGCGGACGCACGAACAGCCGGCGCAACTCCAGTCGCGTCATCGCCAGCGCGCTCATGCGGCCGCCTTCGCGGTGGCGATGGCGAAGAAGCGTTGTTCCAGCGCGGCGTGATCGTGCGCGTCCAGGGCACCTTCGTAACGCAGCGTGCCATCGTGCAGGATCGCCACGCGATCGCACACCGCGGTGACTTCGGTCAGCACGTGGGTGGAGAGGATCACCGCCGTGCCCGCCGTGGCCTGCTCGCGGATCAGCGCGCGCAGCGCGGCGACCTGCACCGGATCGAGCGCATTGCCGGGCTCGTCCAGCACCAGCAGCGCCGGCTGGTGCAGCAACGCGCAGGCGAGCCCCAGTCGCTGGCGCTGGCCCTGCGACAGCACGCCCGCGAGACGGTGTTCCAGCGGGGCCAGTTCGAGCCGTTGGATCATGCGCACGCGCGCCTGCCTGAGTGCCGCGCCCGTGAGTCCGCGCAGGCGACCGTGCGCGTCCAGATGTTCCCCCACCGTCAGTTCCTGCCACAGCGGGGCACGTTCGGGCAGCCAGCCCACCAGGCGGCGGGCGGATGCCGGGTGCTCGGCCAGGTCCGCGCCGTCGAGCAGGATGCGACCACCGTCCGGCGCCAGCGCGCCGGCGATCATCGACAGCGTGGTCGATTTGCCGGCGCCGTTGACGCCCAGCAGGCCCAGCACCTGGCCGCGATCGAGCGTGAGGTCGAGGTCCCGCACCGCGGCCCGCCCGGCGCGGCGGCGGCTGGCTTTCTCAAGCATTAACAGCGGTTGTGGCAGAGTCATTGCATGATTGTCACGGCGCCCCCACGTTTGCACAACCTGCGGGGCGCTTCACGCATGCGCGAAGCGCAATGCGCCATGCTGGCGGGTACGGAAACCCCTCCGATAGACTGCCTTTCAACTTCCCCGGTGTTTTCCTGATGCTCGACACGGTGCTGACGTTCCTTTCCAACGGCGTGACCCACGCCAGTTGGCTTGCCATGCTGGTCTACATGCTGGTGGTGACCCAGCTCACCATCTTCACGGTGACCCTCTACCTGCATCGCAGCCAGACCCATCGCGGCGTGGATTTCCACCCGGCGCTGGCGCATTTCTTCCGCTTCTGGGGCTGGCTGACCACCGGCATGGTCACCAAGGAGTGGGTGGCGGTGCACCGCAAGCACCACGCCAAGGTGGAGACCGAGGAAGATCCGCACAGCCCGATGATCTACGGCATCAAGAAGGTGTTCTGGGACGGCGTCTCGCTGTACCGCGATGCCTGCGAGTCGAAGCAGGACATGGAGCAGTACGGCCGCGGCACGCCCGATGACTGGGTCGAGCACAAGCTCTATGGCGCCCATCCGTATTGGGGCCCGACCTTGATGCTGCTCATCAGCCTCGCGCTCTTCGGCGTGATCGGCGCGGCGCTGTGGGCGGTGCAGATGATCTGGATCCCGTTCTGGGCGGCCGGTTTCGTCAACGGCGTCGGCCACTGGGCCGGCTACCGCAACTTCGAGAGTGCTGATACCGCGCGCAACCTGATTCCGTGGGGCTTCTGGATCGGCGGCGAAGAGCTGCACAACAACCACCATGCGTTCCCCAGCTCGGCCAAGTTCGCCCTGCGCAAGTGGGAGTTCGACATCGGCTGGGCGGCGATCTGCGGGCTGCGCGCCGTGGGCCTGGCCAAGGTGCTTCGCGTGGCGCCGGCCCTGGACGTGCGTCCGAACGTGAGCCTGCCGGATGCTGAGACGCTCAAGGCGGTGCTGACCCATCGCTTCCAGGCGATGACCGACTACTACCGCGGCGTGATCATGCCGACCCTGCGCGAGGAAGCCGCCCACGCCGGCGACAACCTCAAGGCAATGCCGCGCCGGATGCGCCACGCGCTGGCCGACGGCGGCCGCTGGCTGGACAGCGAGGGCAGCGCGCGCCTGCAGGCCGTGCTGGCCAAGCGTCCCACGCTGCGCACCGTGTGCGACTTCCGCACCCGCCTGGCGGCCCTGATGGAGCAGCGTGGCGCCGAGCAGACTCTCAAGGGCCTGCAGCAATGGATCGCCGAGGCCGAACAGAGCGGCATCCGTTCGCTGCAGGAGTTCGCGGCACGGCTGAAGGGTTACCGCGTCGCCAACGCCTGAACGGCCTGATGCATGAAAAAAAGCCCGCCTCCATGGCGGGCTTTTTTTTGCCGGGTGGGCTTCAGCCCTGTGACTTCGGCGTTACAGCTTTGCCGGTCCCCGCGCCAGCCAGCGATCGATCGTGCGCTTTTCGTAGCGCAGCGGATCGGTACTGGAAGACCCGCCCGGGCTGTCGTACATGAAGCCCAGGTCGGTGAGCGTGCGGTCGCCTTCGCGGACCACCTGCCCCTCGCTGTCCAGCAGGCGGAAGTGCAGCGTGATGCGCGGCGGATAGACGTCCTTGACCACGCGCACCGGCTGCAACGAACCCACCGAGGGCGCATAGGAGCCGGCGCGATCGATGTCGGTCACGACGATGTCGAGGGTCTGGCCTTGCCCAAGCTCGGTCGCCGCCTTGGTTTCGATGTAGCGCTTGAGGGTGTCCAGGTAGGCCGAATCGGCGCGCATGGGTGCGAAGGCGCGCACTTCCTTTGTTTCGGTGAAGTTTTCCGGATGGTCGTAACGGACGGTAACCGTGCCGGTGGCGGCCGCCGCCGTGGTGACAACGAAGGCGAGGACCAGGCCTGAGGTGGGGCGGAAGGGGAGCTTGGACATGGCGTATCTCCGGTAGGCGATGCAGCACCAGGCTGGGGGATGGAACGCAAACGCGGCGCGGGGTTTGCGCCTGCGTGGAAACGCCTGAGCGCGCGCCGGGTGGACAGCCGGGATTGGCCGAGCTGCTCTAGTCGAGGAAACGCCAGGACTGCGCCGGTTCGGGCAACCGGCAACTCGCGCGCCGCCCGAATAGCCGGTACCGGTGGCGGGCGATCCAGCGGTACGCCGGGTCGCGGCACAAGCGCGGGATCGCCAGCAGCAGCGACGCGGCCACGCGCCAGCGACCGCCGAATTCACGCAGGATGTGCGCGATGGCATCGGTATCGGTATGCCCGCGCCCGTCGTGCACGAGCAGGAACGACGCCGGGTCGTCCGCCGACAGGCCGTGCGCCTGGAGCAACCTGCGCCCATGCGTGCCCTGCATGGCGGCCAGCCGGAAGCGGCCCGCGTGGTCATGCCGGAGCACGAAATCGACCCAGCGGCTGCACAGCACGCAGACCCCGTCGAAAACGATGACGTCCTCCCGCTCAGCCATCGCTCGGCTCCAGCCAGCCGCGATAGGCGACCAGCCGGCCCAGCAAAGGCAATCGCGTATCGATGTGGAAGCTGTAGCGCCCTTCCTGCGCGCCGCTTTGCGCAAGCACCGAGCCGAACCACATGCGTGGCAGCGGCAGGCCCAGCAGGTTTCCACCGCGAAGTTGCCAGTCGATCGCATCGCCTGTACGGCGCAGTTCGAAATGCAGCGTTACCGGACCGAGCCGTTCATGCAGCCGATCGCCCCGCGGAGCCCGGGTGAGGCGGGAGCGCATCCCGCCGTGGGCGAAGCGCCGCGTCCAGGTTTCATGGCCCGGGTGTCGCTCGATGGACAGTTCCAGAGGCTGTGCCGGACCCGGTTCGGGCAGGCCCAACAGCCGTCGCAGGAGGCGCGCCGGCAGGTGGCTCGCGCCGGCCACGTCGGCCTGGCCGATGGCGCGCACGCGCGGCGCATCGCCATGCATGCGCCGCACCGGCGTCGCCAGTGCGTGCCATTGTTCGCCGAGCAGCGCAGGGAACAGGGCGTCAGCCATGGCGCGGATCATAAGCGAGCGGAAACTTTCGCGCGCCCAAAAAGAAAACCCGCCGTGGGGCGGGTTTTTCTTCGAAGATCACTTGATCTTGCCTTCCTTGTAGATCACGTGCTTGCGAACGACCGGATCGTACTTCTTGAACTCGAACTTCTCCGGCGTGTTCTTCTTGTTCTTCTGCGTGGTGTAGAAGTGGCCGGTGCCGGCCGAGGAGATCAGGCGGATCTTGTCTTGGGTCTTGTTAGCCATGGTTCAATCCTCAGACCTTCTCGCCGCGCGCACGCAGCTGGGCGATCACGGCCTCGATGCCATTCTTGTCGATGGTGCGCAGTGCGGCGTTGGAAACGCGCAGCTTCACCCAACGGTTTTCGCTGGCGACCCAGAAGCGGCGCTCGTGCAGGTTCGGCAACCAGCGGCGACGGGTCTTGTTGTTGGCGTGCGAGACGTTGTTGCCGGTCTGCACACCCTTTCCGGTGACTTGACATACACGGGCCATGAGGGCCTCCGTAATCGGTATCTGACCGCCCGTTGGCCAGGGCGGCATCGGCTCAGCGGCGCTTGGGGCGCCACGCGATGCTGGAGGGTGTTGCGTATCGAGCGTGGCCGGCTTGCGTTCCCGCATCGCGTCGCGGAAGCCCGAAAGATCGGGGCGGCCTCGGTCGAGCCGCGTATTCTCGCGGAAAAACAGCATCCTGCGCAAGTCGCCCGGGGCGCCTGACCGTGGCGGGGCGTGCGGATGTATGGAACAATCGCCCTCTTTGCTCGCCCGCACTCACGAATTCGAGGGATTCCCGATGGCAGAAGTCACGCCCGCCAACGACCAGGCCGCCGGCCAGGCCATGCCGCAGTTGATGCTGCAGAAGATCTACGTCAAGGACGTGTCCTTCGAGGCTCCCAACGCGCCGCAGATCTTCCAGGACATCGGCGAGAACGACCAGGTCCAGCCGCAGGTGCAGCTCAACCTGGGCCAGCGCGCCACCGACCTGGGCAACAGCCTGTACGAAGTGGTGCTCAGCCTGACCCTCACCTGCACCATCGGCGAGCGGACGGCCTATCTGGCCGAGGTCCACCAGGCCGGCGTGTTCGGCATCGCGGGCTTCAACGAGCAGGACCACGACGGCATCATCGGCAGCTACTGCCCGAACCTGCTGTTCCCCTATGCGCGCCAGGTGATTTCCTCGCTGGTGCTGGAGGGCGGGTTCCCCCCGTTCCTGCTGCAGCCGATCAACTTCGACGCTCTCTTCGCGGAGCAGCAGCGCCGCGCGGCGGGCGGCGGCGAGGCCCCGACGCTCAACAGCTGACGGCGACAACCCATGCGGGACCAACCGATCCTCGCGGTGCTCGGCGCCGGCTCCTGGGGCACCGCGCTGGCCGCGCTGGCCGCGCGCAACGGCGTGACCACGCGCCTCTGGGGCCGCGACCGCGCGGCGCTGGAGGCAATGGCGCAGAGCCGCCGCAACCAGCGTTACCTGCCTGACCTCGAGCTGCCGGCCGCGCTCGCCTACGAGCCGCAGCTGGCCGCGGCCGTGCGCGATGCCGACATCGTGCTGATCGTGGTGCCCAGCCACGCCTTCGCCGCGATGCTGGACGAGCTTGCGCCGCTGCTCGACGCCGGCACGGCGATCGCCTGGGCGACCAAGGGTTTCGAGCCGGGCACCGGCCGCTTCCTGCACGAGCTGGTGGCGCAGAAGCTGCCGGGCCGGCCGGCCGCGGTAGTCACCGGGCCGTCGTTCGCGCGCGAGGTGGCCGCCGGGCTGCCCAGCGCCGTCACCGTGCACTCGGAAGACGAGGCCTTCGCCAAGTCGCTGGCCGCGTTGCTGCATGCGCCGAACTTCCGCGCCTATTCGGGCAACGACGTGCTGGGCGCCGAGCTCGGCGGCGCGATGAAGAACGTGTTGGCGGTGGCCACCGGCGTGGCCGACGGCATGCAACTGGGCCTCAACGCCCGCGCCGGCCTGATCACCCGTGGCATGAACGAGATGCTGCGTCTGGGTCTGGCGCTCGGCGCGCGGCCGGAAACCCTGATGGGTCTGTCCGGCCTGGGCGACCTCGTGCTGACCTGTACCGGCGATCTCTCGCGCAACCGGCGGCTCGGCCTGGCCTTGGGGCAGGGCATTGCGCTGGACGAGGCCGTGCGCCAGATCGGCCAGGTGGTCGAGAGCGTGGTGACCGCCGACGAGGTGTCCCGGCTGGCCGAACAGCATGGCCTGGACCTGCCCATCGCCAGTGGCGTGCGCGCCGTGCTGCACGGCGAGGTCACTCCGGTCGAGGGCGTCCGCATGCTGATGTCGCGCGAGCAGAAGCCCGAATACCCGCAAGGCTTGTTCGGCAACGCCTGACCCACGGCTCCCTCTCCCGTCCGGGAAGATGGTTGGGGTGAACGGCCGGGGCCCACGACGTTGCTCCCGGTCGACGGCGGGCCACACCCGGCCATGCAGCGTGAATGGGCGGTGGGCTGAAGCCCACCTCATGCCCCGTGGCGCGGCCCCGCACGAACTTGCGTCCTCGACGCGCACACCACCCATCCCCTTGCTAAGCTCGTTGTTTTGGCCGGCAAGCGGACCGCATGCGCATGCAGCAACCGGACGAAAAGCAGCCTGCCGATCGTGCCTCCCCGGCGGAGGACATGACCGGAGGGGGCTTGCCGCCGGCCTGGCGTCGACTGTTCAAACCGCCCGCGGTGCTCCCCGCCGAAACCCAGGTGCTCGGCTTCTTCCTGGAGGTCATGCCCGAGGACGGTGCTTCCTGGGCCCACCTGGACGTCGCGCCGGTGGCGCTGGGCGTGGCCGAGCAGGGCCGCTACGTGCGCCCGGTCCCGCTGGACAGCCGCCACCTCGCCCAGGCGCCGCTGCAACCGCACGAACAACACCTGGCCGCTGCCTTGCTCGGTCTGCCGCAGAACGTGCGCAAGGGCCGCAGCTACGTGCGCCTGGCCGGTCACATCGGTGACGCCCTGCTGGCGCAGATGCTCGATACCGCGCCGTGTTTCCTCGGTGGCCTGGCTGGCCTGCGCCTGTCGCGCGGCAAGGCGCATCCGCTCAACTGGCACTGGCACCTGGAACAGGATGGCAGCCAGCGCCTGCTACCCACGCTCGGCCATAACCAGCGCCTGCTGCGGCTCGATTGCCTTTGGTATCTCGACGCCGAACGCGCCACGCTGGGCCTGCTCGAGGCCGACAAGCGCGAAAGCCACTGGCTGGACCTGCCGCCGCTCAGGCACGAAGCCGGCCGGCCGTTGCTCAAGGCGCTGAAGAACAGCCCGCTCGGCCAGCGCCTGCCCGCACCACAGGTATTCGACGAACTGCGCCGCGCGGAACTTGCGCCCAAGCCGGTGCTGACCCTGCACGCACTCACGCGCCACGCCCGCCTGGCCGCCGGGACGCCGCCGCTGGCCTATGCGCGGCTGGCCTTCGACTACGCCGGCGAGCGCCTGCCCGGCCGCGGCGGCGAGCCGCTGGTCCGCCGCGTGCGCAACGGCCACCTCGTCGAGATCACGCGCCGGCGCGCGGAGGAGCTCTCCGCGATGGAGCAGCTCGAGCGCGTCGGGCTCACTCCGGGCGTGGACACCGAAGGCCTGCCCTGGGACCTGGCCGACACCCTGCCCGAGGACGCCTGGCTGTTCCCCGGCAAGGGCTATGCCGGCGCGCTGGAGGTGAACACGCCGGCACGCTGGCTGGCGCTGCGCGCCAAGCTCGAGGCCGAAGGCTTCCAGCTCGACTACGCGCCGAGCTTCCCGTTCGAAGTGCTCGAAGGCCCGGTGCGCTGGTACGGCAACGCCACCGAAGACGCCGACGACCATGCCTTCGACCTGGAGATCGGCATCGAGGTCGAGGGCAAGCGGCACAACCTCCTGCCCGCGGTGGCGCAGGCGCTGGCCGAGCACCAGTTGAACCTGAGCCCCGCGCCGAACGAGCCGGAAGACGCCGTGTGGTACGCGCCGGTCGACGAGCGCCGCCGCGTGCCGGTACGCCTGAAGGAACTGCGCGGCCTGCTGGCGCCGCTGGCCGAGTACCTGGAGCGCCCGAAGAAGAAGCTGCACCTGCCGCGCGTGCAGGCTGGCCGCCTGGAGGAACTGGTCGAGGCGCTGCCCAGCGGCGGCGAACTGCGCGCGCCCGAGGCACTTCGCGGCTTCACCGCGCGCCTGCGCGATGCCGCCGAGCGCGCCAGCGACGCCATTCCCGACGGCCTCACGGTCGAGCTGCGCCCGTACCAGCGCGAAGGCCTGCGCTGGTTGAACGCGCTGGCCGAGGCCGGCGTCGGCGGTGTGCTCGCCGACGACATGGGCCTGGGAAAGACGCTGCAGTTGATCACCCATCTGCTCGCGCTCAAGCAGCGCGGTGCGCTGATCCAGCCGGCGCTGGTGGTGGTACCGACCAGCCTCATCCCCAACTGGCAATCGGAGATCGCGCGCTTCGCACCCGACCTCACGGTGCTCGCGCTACACGGTCCACAGCGCAGCGGCGACTTCTCCCAACTGGGCGCGCAGGACATCGTGCTCACCAGCTATGCGCTGCTGCCGCGCGATGTCGTCACCCTGCGCAAACAGCCGTTCGCGCTGATCGTGCTGGACGAGGCACAGCAGGTGAAGAACCCGCGCACGCAGGCGCGGCGCGCCGTGCTCAGCCTGCGCGCGCCGCGGTGCGTCTGCCTGACGGGCACGCCGCTGGAAAACCACCTGGGCGAGTTGTGGTCGCAGATCGACCTGGCCGTGCCCGGCCTGCTTGGCGACGAAGGCGCCTTCCGTCGCCACTACCGCGTGCCGATCGAGAAGCAGCGCGACGACGAATGCCAGGCTCGCCTCAACCGGCGGCTTGCGCCCTTCATCCTGCGGCGCACCAAGGCGCAGGTCGCGTCCGAACTGCCGCCCAAGACCGAGATCACCCGCCGCGTGGTACTCGACGGGCGCCAGCGCGAGCTCTACGAGAGCCTGCGCCTCACCCTCGCCGAGGAGCTGCGCGAAGTGATCGCCCAGCGCGGCATCACCCATTCGGGCATCGTGGTGCTCGACGCGTTGCTCAAGCTGCGCCAGGTCTGCTGCGATCCGCGGCTGGTCAAGCTCGAGGCCGCGCGCGGCGTGCGCGAGTCGGCCAAGTTCGAATTGCTGATGGACATGCTGCCGGCGCTGCTCGCCGAAGGCCGCAAGGTGCTGCTCTTCTCGCAGTTCACCGAAATGCTCAAGCTGATCGCTGCGGAACTGGATCGCAAGCGCATCCGCTACGTCATGCTCACCGGCGAAACCCGCGACCGCGCCGAACCCGTGCAGCGCTTCCAGGACGGCGACGTGCCGCTGTTCCTGCTTTCGCTCAAGGCCGGCGGCGTGGGCCTGAACCTCACCGCCGCCGACACCGTGATCCACTACGACCCGTGGTGGAATCCCGCCGCCGAGGCGCAGGCCTCCGATCGCGCGCACCGCATCGGCCAGGACAAGCCGGTGTTCGTGTTCCGGCTGATCACCGCCGACACCGTCGAGGAACGCATCGAGGAGTTGAAGGCGCGCAAGGCCGAACTCGCCGAGGCGGTGCTCGAAGGCGGTGGCGCCCGCGAGAAGCTCAGCTTCGACCAGGACGACCTGGACGCGCTGCTCGCGCCAGGCTGAGCGCACGGCCCGCGTGGAGCGGGCTTCCACCCACTGCTTTCGACGGTGCGAAGAACGGCCGGCTGAAACCCCTCGCCGCGGGATGGCGTTCGATCGGCGGTGCCGGCAGGCGCGGGTCAATCGCGCGCGGCGACCTCGTCGATGTGGTACAGCAGGTCGGCGGGGTCCTCGTACACGCGGAACGCGCCGGCGCGCTCCAGCTCCTCCTGCCCGTAGCCGCCCGAAAGCAGGCCCACGCCGAGGGCACGGCAACGCTGTGCGGCGAGCATGTCCCAGATGCTGTCGCCCAGGACCAGCGCATGGTGGATGTCCACGCCCAACCGTTCGGCCGCGGCCAGGAACAGATCCGGGTCGGGCTTGGCGTGGCGCACGTCATCGCGGGTGATCACCGGCACCTTGGCCGGGTCGACGCCGAGCGCCTCCAGGTTGTGTGCCGCCGTCTGCATGCGGCCGCTGGTGGCAATGGCCCAGGGCAGGCCCGCCTCGGTGAGCCAGTCGAGCAGCTCGCGCGCGCCCGGAAGCGGGCGCACACCACCGGCTTCGGCACGCCGCGAGAACGCTTCCGCGTGCCAGCGGCGCAGCCGCGCCACGCGCTCCTCGGTGATCTCGATGCCGGTCTCGCGCAGCAGGATGCGCGTGAACAGCCCGCCGCTCATGCCGATCTTGCGGTGGATGCGCCACACCGCCAGCTCGATGCCCTCGCGGTCGAGCGCCTCCTTCCACGCCAGCACGTGCTGGTAGACGCTATCGACCAGCGTGCCGTCGAGGTCGAACAGGAAAGCGGCGCGGCCCCGAAGCATCAGCGGGCCTCCTGCGGAGGCGGCAGCAGACCCACCGCTACCAGGTGCCGGCGCAGGGCGTCCCGCTGATCCGGCCCAGGCCATCCCTCCAGGGTGGCTGCCAGCTGGCCGCGGCGCAGGATGTAGAACACCGGCGTGCGCATACTCGCGACGTAGGGAAGCTCGTCGTCGTCCTGCAGGATGGCGAGCTTCTGCGCCGGATGGTCCCGGTTCCACGACTGCATGGTCCCGAAGTCCACGATGTTTCTTGCCGGGGCCACCCATTGCGCGTGTGCGCGGAACAACCGCCGCAAGGCCGGATCGGCCTCGATGTCCCGTGCCGCGTTCTGGGAATAACGACAATTTGGCGAGCCGAAGATCACGATCTGGACCGTGTCGTGCAGCATCAGCGGCAGGCGCCAAAGTTCATGCGCGCCGCCTACGATCCATACGCTGGGCCGGCCGGTGCGTATCCTGGCGGCACTGCGCATGGTGGGCGGTGGTTGCAGGTCCAGTCCCGCGTGACTGGCGACCAGTGCGCGCGCCTCGTCCGGGCGATGGGCGATCAGCAATGCGCCGTGCAACGTCTCTGCGTACGGCCGATCGACCTGTTCGCGCCGTTCCAACAGCGCGAAATCCCGCTCCAGCGCGGCTAGATAGGCGGTCGACTGCGGATGAGTGGAGGCGAGGATGCCGGTGGCGCGGAAAAGCAGCTCCAGATCCCTGTCGTCCAGGGATGCGAGACGGGCCTGGGCGGGAGCAAAGTCCTCTGCATAGATGGAGGCCAGCGAGGTGCCGCCGGGATCGACCTGCAGCGCCTTGGCGAGACGGTCGTAGGCCCCTTCTAGGGCGTGTCGCTCGGGCGTTTTACCCGGACGCTCCCGGGTACGCGCGCCCAGTCCGATGGCATAACTTTCCTTGCCGAACAGGCGCAGCACATCCCATGCCTGTTCCCTGGTCAGGTCATAGCGCAGGTCATCCGTACTGAATGTGACTAGGCGCTTGTCGTTAAACGCCAGGCTGGCCAGGAAGCGCCGAAGCCCCACCTGGGTGAATACGCTCAGCGGTGACGCGGCCGTCGGCGTGTCATGCAGGTACGCATCGAGTTGGGCGCGCGAGGTGATCGGCCGGGTCGGCCAGTGCCATGCGGGTGCTGCCGTGACGGCGTCCGTCGCCGTCGAGCCGGCGAGCGCGATCGCCGGCAGCATCCATGCTGCAAACAGCACAACACAAGGAACACGCAATCGGGTCATCGCCACCCTCCTCGATGTCCGGGGAGGATACCGGCGGATCGCTCAGGGGATGACTACGGACTCGACAGCAGCGGGCGGCCGGTTTCCATCACCGCCAGTGCGGCGGCGCCGAGCAGGCCCGGTTCCGGGTGCAGTACGGCGATGGTGGGCACCTGGCGCATGGTGTCGCTGAAGCGGCCCTTGGCTTCGAAGCGCTGGCGGAAGCCGCCGCGCTGCAGCCACGGGAGCAGGATCGGCAGCAGGCCGCCGGTGAGGTAGACGCCGTCCCAGCCACCCAAGGTCAGCACCAGGTCGCCGGCGACGGAACCGAAGATGCCGGCCAGCGTTTCGACCGCGCGTACGCACAACGGATCGGTGCCGGCGCCGGCGTGGGCGGTGATGTCCTCGGGGGAGTAGTCCTGCGCACGCTCCCCGGCGATGTCGGCCAGCGCCGTGTAGAGGTTCACCAGGCCGTTGCCGCAGATCAGCCGTTCGTTGGAGACGCGGCCGAAACGCTCGTTGAGCCGGTGCAGGATCTCGATGTCCTCGCGGCTGTGCGCGGCGAAGCCGGCGTGGCCGCCTTCGCTTTCCAGCACGCTGCAGTGGCCATCGCGGCGCAGCAGGCCACCCACGCCTAGCCCGGTGCCGGGTCCCATCACCACGAAGGTCTGGTGGTCGCGACTGTCCAGCCGCGGCAGCGGCAGGTCACCGACGGCCTTCAGGTGCTGCGGCTGCAGCAGCGAGACGGCCATGCTCTGCGCGGCGAAGTCGTTGACCAGCCGCACCGACTCCATCCCCAGGTCCGCCTGCAATGCATGCGCGGCGACCGCCCACGGATTGTTGGTGATCTGCACCGTCTCGCCGTCGGCGATGCGCCCGGCCGCGGCGATGATCGCGCGCGGCGCGGTCAGCCCGGTGTCGGCGAAGTATTGCCGGATGGTGTCGGCCAGCGTGGCGAAATCGCGTACGCGGTAGCGGCGCACGCTGTCGGCCACGAGCGGCTCCGCAGCGCCGACGTCGGCGAGCGCGAAGCGCACGTTGGTGCCGCCGAGGTCGGCCAGCAGGGTGGGGGGTCGGGTGTCGAAGCTCATCGGGTCGTTCTGTGGCGCAGCGCGGGCGCGGCGGCAATCGGGGGAAGGTATCGGAAACCGGCCTGACTGGCTACTTGCGAGCCGGTCGTCGTGCGACCGTCGTGGAAAATGTGTGATGCACCGACCCATGCGGCTCGACGGGCAGAACTTGACGGTGTCGTCCGTTCGGGCACGTCCGGGCGGCGAGCGATGGAACGCCGCAGCCGGAAGGCATGCGAAGCCCGCGGCGTACAATGGCGCCTTTCGCACCAGCGACGGATCTGCCATGAACTTCCCCGCCATCCGCATGCGCCGCATGCGTCGCGACGCCTTTTCCCGCGCGCTGATGCGCGAGCACAGCCTATTGCCGGGCGATCTGATCATGGTGGCGTTCGTGATCGAAGGCGAAGGCCAGCGCGAAGACGTGCCTTCGATGCCGGGCGTTGCGCGGCTGTCCATCGACGAGTTGCTCAAGCTGGCCGGCGAGTGCGTGCGCCTGGGCATCCCCGCGCTGGCGTTGTTCCCGTCGCCCGGCCCGTCGGTCAAGAGTGAAGACGCCGTCGAGGCGTGGAATCCGGACAACCTGATGCATCGCGCCACCCGCGCGCTGAAGGCGAAATATCCCGAACTGGGCCTGATCGGCGACGTGGCGCTCGATCCCTACACCACGCATGGCCAGGACGGCCTGATCGACGAACGCGGCTACGTGATGAACGAGCCGACGGTGGAAGCGCTGGTGAAGATGTCGCTGGCGCAGGCCGAGGCCGGCATGGATTTCGTCGCGCCGTCGGACATGATGGACGGCCGCATCGGCACCATCCGCGATGCGCTGGAAGCGGCCGGCCACATCCACACGCGCATCCTCGCCTACTCGGCCAAGTACGCCTCCAGCTTCTACGGCCCGTTCCGCGACGCGGTCGGCTCGGCGGCGAACCTGGGCAAGGGCAACAAGCACACCTACCAGATGGACGTGGCCAACTCGGACGAGGCGCTGCGCGAGGTCGAGCTGGACCTGGCCGAAGGCGCCGACGCGGTGATGGTCAAGCCGGGCATGCCCTACCTGGACGTGCTGCGCCGGGTGAAGGAGACCTTCGGCGCGCCGACCTTCGTCTACCAGGTGTCCGGCGAGTACGCGATGCTCAAGGCCGCCGCCCAGAACGGCTGGCTGGACGAGAAGGCGGTGGTGCTCGAATCGTTGACCGCGTTCAAGCGCGCTGGCGCGGACGCGATCCTTACCTATTACGCCATCGACGCCGCCCGGTGGCTGCGCGGCGAATAGGCTTCGGACGCCTGCAGGAGCGCCTCTGGGCAATCGCAAAGTGGGCCGGGCACCTGGTGCGCCCCAGGAGCGTTCCTGCAGGAGAAACCTGCCGCAGGTGACCCGAACGCACACGACTGCCCGCATCGCCCAGGACGGCTGCGCGTCCATGGTCTTCAACCTGCCCAGGTTCATGTCGAACATGGACGTGCTGCGTGGGTGACAGCGTCGCTAGCGGCTGGCCGGCGGTGATCCCGCTTTCGCCGCGGCAGGGCCCGCCGCTGTGTCGCGATGCGCCGGTACCAGGCGGATTTCATACACCCGGGGCCAGCGCTTGCCGGTGACGAACAGGCGGTCGTGCGCCGCGTCGTAGGCGATGCCGTTGAGTACGTCGTTCGCCGGGTCTTCCAGCGTTTCGGGCGCGGGCCCCAGGCCGGCCAGGTCGATCCAGCCGATGACCCGGCCGCTGGCCGGATCGATGCGCGCGATGCGGTCGGTCAGCCAGACGTTGGCGTACAGCTCGCCTTTGACCCATTCCAGCTCGTTGAGGTTCGCCAGCGGATGGCCGTCGGCGGTGACGTCGATGTGGCCGACCTGCTGGAGCGAGTCCGGATCGAGAATGCGGATGGTCGGCGTGCCGTCGCTCATCAGCAGGCGGGTGCCGTCGGTAGTCAGGCTCCAGCCTTCGCCCGGATAGGCGAACTTCGCGCGCGGCGTCAGCGTGGCCAGGTCGAACAGGAAGCCTTCGTGATCCTGCCAGGTCAGCTGGATCAGCCGGCCCTTCCACGCCACGATCCCCTCGCCGTAGTCCGGCCACGGCGTAGGCGTCTGCTGGAGCACCTTGCCGCTGGCGAGGTCCACCTTGCGCACCGAGGACGCGCCGACGGTCCCCGTCGCCTCGTAGAGATAGCCGTCCAGGTAGAACAGCCCTTCGGTGTAGGCCGTCGGATCGTGCGGGAAGGCGTGCACGACCGTATAGCCCTGCACCGGGATGGACGAAGCCATGGCCAGGCACGGCAGCAACAGGCCGGCCATGGCGAGCGTGACGGGTTTCATCGCGCGATCATCCCACGGTTGCGTGCACGGCGACGCGGCAGTCGTGGCGGGTGCGGCGTGGAATAATCGGAGGCATCCCCACCAAGGCGTCGCGCGGATGGAAAGCCATCATTACCTCGAAACCGCGCTGGTGTTCCTGCTCGCGACGGTGATCGCCGTACCGCTGACCAAGCGCTTCCGCCTCGGCTCGGTGCTGGGCTACCTCCTGGCCGGCGTGGTGATCGGCCCGCAACTGCTGGGGCTGGTCGCCGACACCGCCGGCGTGGCGACCATCTCCGAGTTCGGGGTGGTGCTGATGCTGTTCGTGATCGGCCTGGAACTTTCGCCGCAACGCCTGTGGGTGATGCGCCGTGCGGTGTTCGGCACCGGCCTGATGCAGGTGCTGGCGTGCGGCATCGCGATCGGTGCGATCGGTTTCGCGTGGTTCGGCCTGAGCGGCCGGGCGGCGGCGATCGTGGGCGGCAGCCTGGCGCTGTCGTCCACCGCGTTCGGCCTGCAGATCCTGGCCGAGCGCAAGGAGGCCGGCTGGGCCTACGGGCGCCAGGCGTTCGCGATCCTGCTGTTCCAGGACCTGGCGGCAATCCCGCTGATCGCCGCGGTGCCGCTGCTGGCGACCTCGGGCGGGCACGGCATGGACCTGGCGGGCGTGTTGCGCACGGTGGGCGCGATCGTGGCGGTGGTGGTCGGTGGACGCTACCTGTTGCGTCCGGTGTTCCGCTTCGTCGCCAAGGCCGATGCGGTGGAGGTGTCCACCGCCACCGCGCTGCTGGTGGTGATGGGCACGGCGTGGCTGATGGAACGGGTGGGCGTCTCTTCCACGCTGGGCGCATTCCTGGCTGGCGTGCTGCTGGCCGATTCGGAATACCGCCACGAGCTGGAATCGCACCTGGAGCCGTTCAAGGGGCTGCTGCTGGGGCTGTTCTTCATCAGCGTGGGCATGTCGATGGACCTGTCGCTGCTGCTCAGCGAGCCGCTGCGCGTGCTGGCGCTGGTCGTCGGTCTTCTGCTGGTCAAGGGCGTGCTGCTGTGGCCGCTGGGGCGGCTGGTCGGCGGGCTCGACCGCGGCGAGTCGTTGCGCCTGGCGGTGTTGCTGGCCAGCGGCGGCGAGTTTGCCTTCGTGGTGCTCAACCTCGCCGATGGGCAGCGCATCCTCGATGGCACGCTGCACAACCGGCTGGTGCTCGCGATCACGCTGTCGATGGCGCTGACGCCGCTGCTGGTCGCGCTCACCGGGCGGTTGCTCGGCGCGCGACCGAAGAAGGCGGTGCGCGAGTACGACACCATCGAGACCGAGACACCCAAGGTGATCATCGCCGGCTACGGGCGCATGGGCCAGATCGTGGCGCGCGTGCTGCGCGCCCAGGGTATCCGCTTCGTGGCGCTGGACCATTCGGTCGAGCAGATCGACCTGGTGCAGCGCTTCGGTGGCTGGAACGACATCTTCTACGGCGATCCGGCGCGGCCGGAACTGCTGCGCGCGGCGCAGGCGGACAAGGCCGAGGTGTTCGTGCTGGCCAGCGACGATCCCGAATCGAGCCTGCGCGTGGCGCGGCTGGTACGCCGGCAGTATCCGCACCTGAGGGTCATCGCGCGCGCGCGCAACCGCCAGCACGTGTGGCGGCTGATGGATCTGGGGATCGACGACCCGGTGCGCGAGACGCTCTGTTCCAGCCTGCAGATGACGCAGATGACGCTGGAGGCGCTGGGCGTGTCCAGGGACGTGGCTGCGGCGCGGGTGGAACGTTTTCGCCAGCAGGATGCCGAGCTGCTCAAGCGGCAGTATCTGGTGTACGACGACGATGCGCGCATCGTGCAGACCACGCGCGAGGCACTGGCGGACCTGGAGCAGTTGTTCGAGGCGGACGCCGAGCGGGAACGACCGGAGTCGTCGTCGCCATCCGTGTGAGAGCAGCCGTTGAGGTATGGAGCGCCTCGGTTTTCGACGCGGATTTCCCGCGCGTCCCGCCCCACACCCAAACCTTTTCCCCGGCGGGGAGAGGGGCTTGGGTCGCGCGAGCGTGATTACTCCGCCGGTTGCGCCGGCTGGCGCAACATCTGCCGGACGCTGGGCACCGCGTTGCTGCGCGCGGCCAGCTCGTGGGCGATATCGACCAGGCCCAGGTGGCGGGCCACGTCGGCAGGGGTGCGGCCGAAGGCGTCGGTGGCCTGACGGTCGGCGCCGCGCGCCAGCAGTACGCGCGCGGCCGGCAGCAGTGCGTGCATGGCACAGGCGTGCAGCGCGGTGACGCCGCGCTGGTCGGCATGTTCCAGCTGCGCGCCGGCGTCGAGCAGCACCGGCAGCAAGGCCGCCAGGTGGGTGGCATCGCAGGCGGAGCCCGGCTTGAACTGCGCGCCGAGCAGCAGCAGCAGCGGCGTCTTGCCCTCGTTGTCGGCGCGATTGACGTCGGCGTCGTGCTTGAACAGCACGTCGAACAGACGCCGCGCGCGCAGACTGTCGTTGTGTTCGAAGCCGAACTGCGCGGCGGCGTGCAGCGCGGTGCGCCCGCGCATGTCCGCCGCGTGGATGTCGGCGCCGGCGGCGAGCAGGTGTTCGACGAGTTCCGGATAGCCCAGCGCAGCGGCGACCATCAGCGCGGTGGTTTCGCCGGGCAGGCGCTGGTCCACCTCCACGCCGCGCTCCAGCAGTACTCCGAGCAGGGCATCGCGGCGCGCGCCCACCGCCGCGGCGAGCGGCGTGACGCCGGTGCCGGCCGCCAGCGTGGCATCCGCGCCAGCGTCGAGCAGGCGGATGGCGATCTCGCGATGGCCGGCGCCACAGGCATGCAGCAGCGCGGTGGCGCCCTGCGCGTCGCGGGTATCCACGTCGAAGCCCAGTTCGAGCAGGCGCTCGACCGCGGTCAGCGCGCCCGTGCGGGTGGCGGCGGGCAGGTCCGTGGCGGTCAGTGCGCGACGCGGACGCGTCCAGTCGCCCCAGTCCAGCCAGTGCTGGATGGCGCCGTGTTCCAGCGCGAGGCCAAGTGGCGTTTCGCCGTTGGCGTCGGTGGCTTCGGCATCGGCGCCGTGGGCGATCAGCGCGCGCACCAGTGCCAGTCCGCTCTCGCCATGTTCGATCGCGGCGAACAGCGGCGTGCGGCCGGAACCATCGCGTGCGTTGGGATAGCAGCCGCGTGCCAGCAGGGCTTCGAGTAGTGCGCCGTGCCGATGGATCGCCGCCAGGTGCAGCGGCGTGCGCTCGCGTGCATCGGGGCCGAAGGCGTCAGCGCCACCCTCGAGCAGCTTGAGCGGCAGTGCCGCGCCCAGGACGCCGTCGCCCAAGGCGCCCAGCGCCTGCGCTAGCAGATGGGCGCCGGCGGGCGTGGCGCCGGCCTTGAGCAGGTCGTCCACCGCTTCGCTGGAGGCCGGCAGTTGGGCCAGCAGTGCATCGAACAGGCGCCGGCCAGGCGCGTGCGCTGGGTGCCCGGCGTCGATCGTCGCCGCGGGCAAACAGGCTTCGGCCGCGAGCCCGTGTTCGAGCAGCCAGCGCCGCGCTGCGCCGAGGCCGGGCGCGGATAGCTCCAGGTAGAGCTGCGCGAGCTGGGCCTGCGGCCACTGTCGCGCGCGCTCGGCGTACGTGGCGATGACAGCCCACTGGCCTTGGCGCAGGGCTTCGAGCAATCGCGCCGGCGTTTCGTCGTCGTCGGGCGCGTCGCCGCCGAGGCTGGCGGGCAGCGGCGATTGCGGGTCGAGCAGCGCGACCAGGTCCCAGCGACCGGCGGCCGCGGCATGGTCCAGCGCGCTGCGACCATCGCTGCCCGCGCGCCGGGGCTCGGCGCCGAGCGCGAGCAGCGCGCGCACGGTCGCGGCCTGCGCGTGCGGCGATTGGCAGGCGAGGGTGAGCGCGTCGCGGTCGTGGCTGTCACTGGCGCGGGCGTCCGCATGCGCGTCGGCCAACACCTGCACCAGCTCGCTGGCGCCGCAGCGCGCCGCTTCCATCAGCGCGGTGGCGCCATGTCGGTCGGCCAGGTTCGGGTTGGCGCCGGCGGCGAGCAGGGCGCGGGCGATCTGCAGGTGCCCTTCGGCCGCAGCGGCCATCAGCGCACTGCGGTCATGGGCGTCGGTGGCGTTGACGTTCGCGCGATGCTTGAGCAGCAGCTTGACGCCGGTGGGATCGTCGTCGGCGATGCCGGCGGCGGCGACCAGCGCGGGCTCGCCTTCGGCGGGAGCGGGCTTGGCGCCGTGCTCGAGCAGGTACTTGGCGAGCGGCCAGTTGGCCGCGCGGCAGGCCGCGGCCAGCGGACTGACGCCGGCGCGGTTGAGCGCGTTCACCGGCGCGGCGGCATCCAGCAACATCGCCGCGACGATCGGTTCCTCGCTCAGCGCGGCACCATGCAACGCGGTGTTGCCCTCGCTGTCGGTGGCCAGCGGGCTGGCGCCGTTGGCGAGCAGGGTCATGACCGCTTCGGCGCGACCGTGCCAGCTGTCGCGGGTGGCCGCGAGCAGGGCGGTGAGCCCGCCATTGGCGCGATTGACGTCGGCGCCCTTGGCGATGAGTGCGCGCAGCAGGCGCGTGTCCGGCAGCAAGGCGGCCAGGGTAAGCACCGGACGCTGGTCGCGCTCGCCGGGCGCCGGCGCGCTGTCGGGATCGGCGCCGGCCTCGAGCAGGGCGAGCGCGCGCTCGATGTCGCCGTCGCGCGCGGCCGCGAGCAGCGCGGGACCCTGTTCGGGCGCGCCGGCGGTGCGCTCTTCCTCGCTGAGCGTCGACGGGCGCGGGGCTGGCGGCGCGAGGAAGTCGGCCGGCAACGGAGCGTCTTCGGCGCGGCGACGCGGGCGCGTGCGCTCGCACAGCAACGCACGCAGCGTGCGGTTGGCGATCACCAGGCAACCCAGCGGCAACACCGCCAGCCCGTAGACGACCAGCGCCGCGGTGCGCAGTTCGGACGGCAGCACGCCATACAGCCCGGTCAGCGCGATGGCGCCATAGGCGAGTACCAGCAGCGCGAACGCCGCCGGCAGGAAATGGCTGAAGAAACGTTCCTCGCGCGCCAGGTGACGGCCGAACGCAAGGCTGCGCGCGGTCGCAGTGAAGATCCACGAGCCATCGCTCTGCGCCGGATAGGCGTCGTCCCACACGAACACCAAACCGAAGGCCGGCCACACGCGCCACAGCGACACCAGCGCGACCACGAGCGCGGCGGCCAGCAACAGCGCGCCGCCCAGCGTCGGTTGCTGGCGCAATTCGAGCATCGGCCAGGCAATCAGCAGGAACACCAGCGCCACGTAGCCGGTGAACATCACCAGGTGCGCGGCGCCCCGGCGCAGCACGGTACGGCCGAAGCGGGGCTCGGGATCGAAACCGATCGCGTGGCACACCGCCGCCATCGTCAGCGCATTGGCCAGCAGCAACGGGATCAGCGCCAGCGGGTGCGCCCCGAGCGCGGCGATCGCCACGGCAATCCATCCAGGCAGGAACCAGGCCGTTCCCTTGAGCAGGGACGGCGGGCGGTGGCGCGATCGGGGCTCATTCATGGCGCGAGTATAGGAAGCGTGGGCGCCGCAGACGGTAACGGCACGTTAACCCCGACACCACAAATCATTCGTCGCGATCGTCCGGCGTACTGCGCTGCAACTGGTTGGCGACCGCGAGCGTCTCCTGCGGCGGCAGCTGCAGGTGCCAGCCCTGGGTGCGCAGGTGTTCGAGCACGACCTCGCTGTCTTCGTTCGGCAGGCGGCGCTGCTCGTCCAGCTGCACTTCGAGCACGAAGCGCAGGTCGCCGAGCATCATCGACAGCGACTCGGGAACCACGCCGAACTCGTCGCGCGCGGCGAGCCACACGTAGGTATCGGATTTGCGCTGGCTGGCGTAGACGAAACAATGCATGGGACGACTCCGACGGCGATGGCGTGGGGCGGGGGACGCGAAGGGTAGCAGCGTGCACCGTCAATGCTGCGGTCGCACTTGCAAGCCCGGGGGTGGCTGGGCAGAGTGTCGCGCGGGGGCCTCAAACGCGCGTATGAAAACAGCCGTGACGGTCTCCGTTGCCACCCCGAGCCGCGTCTTAAGATAAGCAGGAGCAAGCGATGCCTATGTCTTTTCGTTCCATCCCGGGCCGTGCCCGGCCTTTGGCGCTGGCCGCGCTGAGCCTTGCCGTCGCCGGTGCGCTGGCGCTGCCGCAGGCGGCCGATGCCAGTGCCTTCCAGCTGAAGGAAAACAGTGCCAAGGGCATGGGCCGCGCCTATGCCGGCTCGGCGACCGCCGGCGGCGACGCCTCGGTGGTGGCCAACAACCCCGCCGCGATGACCGACCTGGACGGCACCTACCTGCAGGCCGACGTCACCGCGATCAACTTCAGCGCCCGCTTCAAGGGCACCGCGACGGACGCGCTCGGCCGTCCAATCAGCGGCGGTGACGGCGGCGACGCCGGCACGACGCTGCCGATCCCTGCGCTGTTCATCGCGAGCAAGGTGTCCGACCGCGTGCACCTGGGCTTTGGCCTGTCGGTGCCGTTCGGCTTCCAAACCGAATATGGCCAGAACTGGAAGGGTCGCTATAACGCGATCAAGTCGCGGTTCGAGTCGCTGGACGCTACCTTGTCCGGTTCGTTCGACGTGAACGACCAGTTCTCCCTGGGTGCCAGCGTCATCGCGCAGAAGACCTCGGCCGAGCTGACCTCGGCGATCAACTTCAACGGCGTCGCGATGGGCCTGATACAGCAGGGTGCGGCCGGCGGCCTGATCCCGGCGGCGCAGGTACCGGCCTACATGCAGCTGGTCGGCACCGTGGTCCCGCCGGGCTCCGACGGCCTGGCACGCGTCAAGGGTGACGACTGGGGCTACGGCTGGCAGCTGGGCGCGTACTGGAAGCTCACCCCGAACGACAAGCTTGCCGTCAACTACCGTTCCAAGATCGACCACAAGCTCGAGGGCACCGGCAACTTCACCGTGCCGGCCAACGTGACCGCCCTGCTGTCCAGCCCGCAGGTCGCCCCGCTGCTGGCCGCCGCCGGCGGTGTGCCGTTCACCCACACCACCGGCACCGCGAACTTCACCACGCCTGCCAGCGCCGGATTCAGCTACTGGCACCAGGGTGAGAAGTTTGGCCTGGGCGTCGACCTGAACTGGACCAAGTGGGACGTGTTCAAGGAACTGCGCGTGCAGTACGGCAACCCGGCGCAGCCGGACAGCGTCGAGACCTTCAATTGGCGCAATACCTGGTATGCGGCGATCGGCGGCGACTACTACGTCAACGACAAGCTGACCCTGCGCGCCGGCATCTCGGTCGACACCACGCCGACCTACACCGCCACCCGCGACGCCCGCGTGCCCGACTCCACCCGCAAGTTCGCCGCGGTGGGCATCGGCTACAAGGCCAGCGAGCACTTCGAGCTCAATGCCTCGTACGCGCACATTTTCGTCAACAACGCGCACATCGATTCGGTGAGCCCCACGGGCGACCGGTTGACCGGCAACTTCGACGACTACGGCAACCTGCTGAGCCTGTCGGCGCAGTACAAGTTCTGATCGTTTGAAGTGCAAGACCTCCCCGCGTGAGCGGGGAGGTTTTTTTGTGCGCGGTGTTCGGCGGATGGTCAGCCGTTGCGAAGCGGTTTGTCGCCGCGATCGGTGGCGATGTAGTCGCCGTCGCCCTGCGGTTCGCGGATCGTCGAGGTGCGGTCATCCTGTTCGCTGAGACCGGCTCCTGCGAAGAACGTCAGCCGTGCCGCAGCAGCAGCTCCAGCAGCCGCCGGAAGCGGGGACCGTAGGGCGGTCGCAGCAGCCCCGCACCGTTCCAGCGCGACTGCGCGAACACCGGCTTGAGGTGCGTGAACGTATCGAAGCCCGCCTTGCCGTGGTAGCCGCCCATGCCCGACGCGCCGACGCCCCCGAACGGCAGCCCGTGCTGGGCGATGTGGTAGAGCGTGTCGTTGACGGTGACGCCGCCGGCCTGGGTGCGCGCGAGCACCGCATCGATGGTCGGGCGGTCGCGCTCGAACAGGTACAGCGCCAGCGGGTGCGGGCGGGCGTTGACGTAGTCGACCGCCTGCGCGACCGAGTCGCAGGCGACCAGCGGCAGCAATGGGCCGAAGATCTCCTCGTGCATCACCTTCGCGTCGTCGGGCACGTCGAGCAGCAGTTGCGGCCGGAACAGGCGGCGCGCGGGATCGGCCGGTGCGTCGTCCAGCAATTCGATCCGCGCGCCGGCATCCGCCGCCTCGTTGCGGAGCGCCGCCATGCGCTCGAAGTGGCGATCGGAGATGAGGCTGGTGTACTGTCGGTTGCTGGCCAGATCGGGGTACAGCCGCGCCATCGTGGTGCGCGCCGTGGCGACGAATTCTTCCACCCGCGCGCCTGGCAACAATACGTAATCCGGCGCGATGCAGGTCTGCCCAGCATTGACCAGCTTGCCCACCAGGATGCGCTCGACCGCCTGCGCCATGTCCGCCCCCGGCCCGATGATGGCCGGCGACTTGCCACCGAGCTCCAGCGTCACCGGCGTCAGGTGCGCCGAAGCGGTCCGCATCACGTGATGGCCGACGGCGGTCGAGCCGGTGAACAGCAGATGGTCGAAGGCCAGTCCGCTGAAGGCCTGCGCCACCGTGGCGTCGCCGGTGACCACGACGACCTCGTCGTCGACGAAATACGCCGCGATCTGCTCGGCGAACAGCGCGGAAAAGCGCGGCGTGAACTCGCTCATCTTGATCATGGCGCGGTTGCCCGCCACGAGCGCGTCCACCAGCGGTCCGACCGCCAGGAACAGCGGGTAATTCCATGGCACGACGATGCCGACCACGCCACGCGGCTGCGGCAGCAGGCGGTTGTGCCCGGGCAGGAACGCCAGCGCCGTCGGTGCGCGGCGCGGACGCATCCAGCGCTTGCCGTGGCGCAGCGCATGGCGGATGGCCGAGAGCGAGGGAAACAGTTCCAGCAGCTCGGTTTCCTCGACCGGGCGCTGCCCGAAGTCCGCATCGATCGCTGTGGCGAATGCCGCGCGCTGCTCGCGCAGCATGCGAGCCAGGCGTTGCAGCCGATCGACGCGCACCTGCCAGGCAGGCAGGGGATCGCGCGCCTGCGCGGAACGCAGTCGGTGCAGGGTGGCAGTCAGTTCGGGGGTGTCGGCCATGGCGTGCGCCCGATGGAGATTAGGCACATGGTTGCATGACGTTGCGGTAAACGCTGTTGCGAGCGTTCTGCTCCCTCTCCCCGCGGGGGAGAGGGAGCGATCTACACCTTTGCGCTTTCCCTTACTCGCCGATGGTCAGCAACGAAGCGTTGCCGCCGGCGGCGGTGGTGTTGATGGTCAGCGTGCGTTCGCTGGCGAAGCGCAGCAGGTAGTGCGGGCCGCCGGCCTTGGGGCCGGTGCCGGACAGGCCTTCGCCGCCGAAGGGCTGCACGCCGACCACCGCACCGATCTGGTTGCGGTTGACGTAGCAGTTGCCCACGCGGGTGTGGCGGGCGATGTAGTCGATGGTCGCGTCGATGCGGCTGTGCACGCCCAGGGTCAGGCCGTAACCGGTCTCGTTGATCTTCTCGATCACCTGCGGCAGTTCGCTGGCCTTCCAGCGCAGCACGTGCAGCACCGGGCCGAAGATCTCGCGATCGAGGATCGACAGCGTCGGGATCTCGTAGGCGCGCGGCGCGAAGAAGGTGCCGTGCGCGGTCGCGGCCGGGTCCATCGGCGCCTCGGCGATCTTCTTCGCTTCCTTGTCCATGCGTTCGGCGTGGGCGACCAGGATCGCCTTGGCGTCCTCGTCGATCACCGGGCCGACGTCGGTGGAGAGCAGGCCAGGGTCGCCGACCTTCAGCTCGGCCATCGCGCCGGTGAGCATGGTGATCACCTTGTCGGCGATGTCCTCCTGCACGTAAAGCACGCGCGCGGCCGAGCAACGCTGGCCGGCGGACTGGAACGCCGAGGCCATCACGTCCTTGACGATCTGCTCGGGCAGCGCGGAGGAGTCGGCGATCATCGCGTTCTGGCCGCCGGTTTCGGCGATCAGGATGGCGATCTGCGCCTTGCGCGCGGCCAGCGCGCGGTTGATCGCCCAGGCGGTTTCGGTCGAGCCGGTGAACACCACGCCAGCCACGCGCGGATCGCGGGTCAGGGCGGCACCGACGGTCGGGCCGTCGCCGGGGACGAACTGCAGCACGTCCTTCGGGATGCCCGCATCGTGCAGCAGCTGGGTGGCGACGTAGCCGATCAGGCTGGTCTGCTCGGCCGGCTTGGCGATCACTGTGTTGCCGGCGGCCAGCGCGGCGCTGACCTGGCCGATGAAGATCGCCAGCGGGAAATTCCACGGGCTGATGCCGACGAACACGCCGCGGCCTTCGAGGAACAACTGGTTCGTTTCGCCCGTGGGGCCAGGCAGGGCGATCGGCTCGCCGAACAGGCGGCGCGCCATGGTCGCGTAGTAGCGCAGGAAGTCGGCCGCCTCGCGGATCTCGGCGATCGCGTCGGGCAGGCTCTTGCCCGCCTCGCGCACGCACAGGGCGATGAACTCGCCGCGGCGCGCCTCGAGCTGCTCGGCGGCGTACTCGAGCATGGCCGCGCGGTTGGCGACCGGGAAGTTGCTCCAGCGGTCCTGCGCGGCGTGCGCGTTGGCCAGCGCCTGCCGCACGGTAGCCTCGTCGGCGGCGACGTAGGTGCCGAGCTTGCGGCGGCGGTCGGTCGGGTCGGTGACCTCGACGGCCGGTCCCTGGCTGGTGGCGCCGGGCACCAGCGGACCTGCGGTCCACGGACCCTGGTGGGCGTTGGCCTCGTCGGCCAGGGCCTTCAGTTCATTGTCGTTGGCAAAGTTCACGCCCATGGAATTCTTCCGTAGTTCACCGTAGAGGTTGGCCGGCAGCGGGATGCGCGGGTGCGGGATCGACTCGAACGAGCGGACCGTCAGGCACGGGTCGGCGACCAGTTCGCGCGCCGGCACGTCCTCGTCCACCACGCGGTTGACGAAGCTGGTGTTGGCGCCATTTTCGAGCAGACGGCGCACCAGGTACGGCAGCAGGTCCTCGTGCGTGCCCACCGGCGCGTAGACGCGGCACGGCGCGGCGAGCCCGTTCGCGCCGATCACTTCGGCATAAAGGTCCGCACCCATGCCGTGCAGGCGCTGGTATTCGAACGGCCGGCCCTGCGACAGGTGGTGTACCGCGGCGATCGTGTGCGCGTTGTGCGTGGCGAACTGCGGGTAGATCAGCGTCGGGCCGGCGTTGAACAGGCGCCGCGCGCAGGCGATGTAGGAGACGTCGGTGTTCGGCTTGCGCGTGTACACCGGATAGCCGGCCAGGCCGCCTTCCTGCGCACGCTTGACCTCGGCATCCCAGTAGGCGCCCTTGACCAGGCGCACGTACCAGCGCCGGCCGTGCGCGAGCGCCATCTCGACCAGCCAGTCGATCACGAACGGGGTGCGCTTGGAGTAGGCCTGCACCACGATGCCCAGGCCATTCCAGCCTTCCAAAGACGGGTGCGCGAAGACCTCGCCGATGATGTCCAGCGAGAGCTCCAGGCGGTCGGCTTCCTCGGCGTCGACCGAGAGCGCGATACCGGCCTTCATCGACAGCTGCGAGAGCTCCAGCAGCCGCGCGACCAGCGCCTTGCGCGCGCGCTCGCGCTGGCCGGACTCGTAGCGAGGGTAGAGCGCCGAGAGCTTGACCGAGATCGACGGTGCGTCGGTGTGGTTGGGGTGCGGGCCGCGGCGGCCGATCGCGGCGATGGCGTCGCGATAGGCCTGCTGGTAGCGCTCGGCGTCGGCGGCGGTCAGCGCGGCTTCGCCCAGCATGTCGAACGAATAGCGGTAGGCCGCGTTTTCCTTCTTCTTCGCGCGGTCCAGCGCCTCGTCGATGGTGCGGCCCATCACGAACTGGTGGCCCATCAGGCGCATGGCCTGGCGCACCGCGGCGCGGATCGCCGGCTCGCCAAGTCGCGCGACCAGCCGGCGCAGCGAGCCGGTGAAATCGTCGCGGGTAGTCTGGGCCAGGTTGACCAGCCGGCCGGTCAGCAGCAGGCCCCAGGTGGAGGCGTTGACCAGCGCCGATTCGCTCTGGCCCAGGTGCTTGCGCCAATCGGCGTCGCCCAGCTTGTCGCGGATCAGCTTGTCGGCGGTGCTCTGGTCGGGGATGCGCAGCAGGGCTTCGGCCACGCACATCAGCAGCACGCCTTCCTCGCTGGACAGGTCGTACTGGCGCATGAACGCCTCGACCATGCTCTGATCCTTCGCCCGCGCCCGCACGCGCGTGACCAGGGCGGCGGCGCGGTCGACCACCGCTTCGCGTTCCTCCGGAGGTAGGTCGGCCTGGTCGAGCAGATCGAGCACCGCTTCGGTCTCGTCGCGCAGCCAGGCGGCGGTGATGCGGGCGCGCGCAGGCTCGGCGACCGCGGGGATTTCGGGGCTCAGGATAGATTGCGTCACGTGGGGGATCTGCGGCAGGTGGCCGCCCGGGGCGGCGGCGAAGCCGGCAATTGTACGCCCGGCACCCAGGCGCACGCATCCGTGCGCGGGCGCATCGACGGACGCGGCCGTCTATGGCAAGACGCTGGGCGGATCCCATGCCGTGGCGCGCAAACGGGATGCACGTCGCTAGCGAGCGTGCAGCCGCGCACATGCGCGCCCCGGATGACCGTTTTCCCCTCTAGCTGCCTGTCTCTCGTCGCGTGATCCAGGTCAGCCGGGTGCGACATTCTTGCCTCGCAGTCATTCAGCGGCCTATCATTCCGCAGTTCCAGGCACGCCGGATTCCCATGATCGTGCTTCGACCCGCTGGCGCCGGCCTGCCGTGCGTGACGATGTGGCTTCGGCCCAATCGCGCACTCAGCCGACGCGGGCTGCGTCGCTTGATCATGGTGCTGGCGGCCCTGGCGCTGACGACGGCCGGACTGGGCGCGTGGCAGGGGAATGTGTTTGCTCCGCTGTTTGCCCTGATCGAGTCCTGCGCGATGGCCTTTGCATTGAGGCAGGCCTGGCGCGCGGGCGACCGCAGCGAACGCATCCGCCTCGACGAAAAGTCGCTGGAGGTGCGGTCGCTGCCCGGGCGGCGCCGCGCGTGCTTCCAGTCCTACTGGGTGCGCGTGCGGCTGGCGCCCGGCAACGGGCACGGGCGTCTGCTGCTGGGGTCGCATGGACGCGAGCTGGAGATCGGCTCGTTCCTCGCCGAAGAGGAACGCGTCGAGTTGTCGAGAAAACTCAAGGTGCTGCTGGCGGACATGCAAGGCCGGCAGCGCGGGTAGGGTCAACAAAGGTGCAAGACATGACATCTGGCGGCATCAGGATCAAGGCATGGGCGGCAGCGGCCTGTGCGCTGTTCAGCAGCGCGGTATGGGCCAACCCCCAGCCGGGCCAGCTCAACATGACGCGCGGCGTCAGCGAGTGGTCGCCCGAGGCCTACTTCCTCAACAACGTCGCGCTCGGCGTGTGCACGGTGATCGGCGTGCTGGTGTTCGGCGCGATGTTCGTCGCCATGTTCCGCTTCCGCAAATCGCGCGGCGCGGTGGCCGAGAAGTGGTCGCACAACACCATGCTCGAAGTGGTGTGGACCACCATTCCGGTGATCATCCTGATCGTGCTGGCCTGGATGTCCACCGGCGGCCTGGTCTCCTTTGCCGACACCACCGGCTCGCAGATGACCGTCAAGGTCACCGGCTACCAGTGGAAGTGGCGCTACGACTACGTCGACTACCAAGGCAAGGCGATCGACGGCGTCGGCTTCATGTCCAAGCTCGACGAGCAGAGCAACGAGACCCGCCAGCTGGATTCGGGCCTGGATCCGAAGTCGGTCAAGGTCGGTGACGAGAACACCTACCTGCTCAACGTCGACAAGCCGCTGGTGCTGCCGGTCGACACCAAGGTGCGCTTCGTGATCACCGCCGGCGACGTGATCCACTCCTGGTGGGTGCCGGCGCTGGGCTGGAAGATCGACGCCATCCCGGGCATCGTCAACGCCGCCTGGACCAACATCAAGGTGCCGGGCACCTACCGCGGCCAGTGCGCGGAGCTCTGCGGCCAGGACCACGGCTTCATGCCGATCGTGGTGAAGGCGGTCTCCAAGGCCGAGTTCGCCCAGTGGCTGGCGCAGCAGGAAGCCGCCGGCAAGGCACCGGCGGCCACGCCCGCGACGCCGGCTGCACCGGCGCCGGCATCGACCGCCGCCGCCCCGGCATCCGCATCGACCACGGCCGCCCCGGCAGCCAAGACGCCGGGCAAGCAGGGCTGATCGCCCGCTTTTCCGCTTTCAAGCATTCGCATTAGGTAGAGGTGCAAGGCCATGGCCCACGCAGCCACCCACGATCACCACGACGAGCACCACGGCGCACCGTCGAACTTCTTCACGCGCTGGTTCATGTCCACGAACCACAAGGACATCGGCACGCTGTACCTGGTCTTCTCGCTGCTGATGTTCTTCATCGGCGGCAGCTTCGCGATGGTGATCCGCGCGGAGCTGTTCAAGCCGGGCATGCAGCTGGTGCAGCCGTACTTCTTCAACGAGATGACCACCATGCATGCGCTGGTGATGATCTTCGGCGCGATCATGCCGGCCTTCGTGGGCCTCGGTAACTGGATGATCCCGTTGATGGTCGGCGCGCCGGACATGGCGCTGCCGCGCATGAACAACCTCTCGTTCTGGATCCTGCCGTTCGCCTTCGCGCTGATGCTGTCCACGCTGTTCATGCCCGGCGGCGGCCCGGCCGGCGGCTGGACCATGTATCCGCCGCTGTCGCTGCAGAGCGATTCGGTCGCCTACGTGGTGTTCGCGATCCATCTGATGGGCATCAGCTCGATCATGGGCGCGATAAACATCATCGCGACCATCCTCAACATGCGCGCGCCGGGCATGGATCTCCTGAAGATGCCGGTGTTCGTGTGGAGCTGGCTGATCACGGCGTTCCTGCTGATCGCCGTGATGCCGGTGCTGGCCGGCGCGGTGACCATGCTGCTGACCGACAAGTACTTCGGCACCAGCTTCTTCAACGCCGCCGGCGGCGGCGATCCGGTGCTGTACCAGCACGTGTTCTGGTTCTTCGGTCACCCCGAGGTGTACATCATGATCCTGCCGGCGTTCGGGATCATCTCCGAGATCGTGCCGACGTTCTCGCGCAAGCCGATCTTCGGGTACAAGGCGATGGTGTTCGCGATCGCGGCGATCGCGTTCCTGTCCTTCATCGTATGGGCGCACCACATGTTCGCGGTGGGCCTGCCGCTGGGCGCCGAAATCTTCTTCATGTACGCCACCATGCTCATCTCGGTGCCGACCGGCATCAAGGTGTTCAATTGGGTGAGCACGATGTGGGGTGGCTCGCTGACGTTCGAGACGCCGATGCTGTTCGCCATCGCGTTCATCATCCTGTTCACGATCGGCGGCTTCTCCGGCCTGATGCTGGCGCTCGTCCCGGCCGACTTCCAGTACCACGACACCTACTTCGTGGTGGCGCACTTCCACTACGTGCTGGTGACCGGCGCGGCGTTCGCCATCATGGCCGCCACGTACTACTGGCTGCCCAAGTGGACCGGCCGCATGTACAGCGAGTTCTGGGGCAAGGTGCACTTCTGGTGCTCGGTGGTGTTCGTGAATGTGCTGTTCTTCCCGCAGCACTTCCTGGGCCTGGCCGGCATGCCGCGCCGCATCCCGGACTACAACGTGGCGTTCGCCGACTTCAACATGATCAGCTCGATCGGCGGCTTCCTGTTCGGCGCCTCGCAGCTGATCTTCCTGGGCGTGATCGTGCATTGCGCGTTCTTCTCCAAGAAGAAGGCCGCCGACCGCGTGTGGGAAGGCGCTCGTGGCCTGGAGTGGACGGTGCCGTCGCCGGCTCCGCACCACACCTTCGCGCTGCCGCCGGTGATCCACGACGACGAGCTGGCCCACGGTCACGTGGATGATTGAGGCAGCGGTTGCGCCGACCCCGGTCGGTGCGCCCGAAGGGCCCAGGATGATGAGCGGGCAGACGGAAGACGGGGAACTGGCACGCCGAAAGGGCGTACGGCGCACCCTCTGGATCACCGGAACGATCGCGGTGGTGCTGTTCCTGCTCTCGATCCTGAGCATGGTGAAGATCGGCTAGCACAGGTATTCCCCGGATCCGTCTCGGCGGCCCGGCAAGCAGTTCCCCGCGCGGCACGGCGGGGATGGAAGCAAACGAAGAGATATCCACGGGGTCGCTCATGGGTCAGCAGCAAGCTTATTTCGTACCGGCCAAGAGTCATTGGCCGATCGTGGCCGCGGTGGTCATGTTCCTCACCGTGTTCGGTGCCGCGCATTGGCTGAACGCACCGCCGGGCGAAGCGGGCTTCGGCAAGACGGTCATCGCCATCGGTTTCATCGGGATCCTGCTGATGTTCTTCGGCTGGTTCCGCTCGGTGATCCATGAATCGCTGTCCGGCAAGTACGACGCGCAGGTGGATCGCTCGTTCCGCATGGGCATGATGTGGTTCATCTTCTCCGAGGTGATGTTCTTCGCCGCGTTCTTCGGCGCGCTGTTCTACACCCGCATGTTCTCCGTGCCGTGGCTGGGCGGCGAAGGCCATGGCGTGCTGACCCACCAGTTCCTGTGGAGCGATTACGCCGCAGCCTGGGGCGCCGGCGGCGGCAACGGCCCGGGCAACATCGGCGGCAATTTCCAGACGGTGGCGCCGTGGGGCCTGCCGCTGCTCAACACCCTGATCCTGCTCACCTCCAGCGTCACCGTGACCATCGGGCACCATGCGCTGAAGGCCGGCCACCGCGGCAAGATCCTGGTGTTCCTGGGCCTGACGGTCCTGCTGGGCGCCACCTTCGTGTACGCCCAGGCGCACGAGTACATGGAGGCCTACAAGGAGCTCAACCTCACGCTGCACACCGGCGTGTACGGCTCGACCTTCTTCATGCTGACCGGCTTCCACGGCCTGCACGTGACGCTGGGCACGATCATGCTGGCGATCATCTGGCTGCGCGTGCTCAAGGGCCACTTCAGCCCCGATCACCACTTCGGCTTCGAGGCAGTGGCGTGGTACTGGCATTTCGTGGACGTGGTGTGGCTTGGCCTGTTCATGTTCGTCTACATCCTCTGAGACGACAGCCGCGCAACAAGAAAGCCCGCCGATCGGCGGGCTTTTTTTTCGTGGTAGCTCACTTGTGGGCGATGTTTCTTGGCGGTCCGGTAAAAGACCCTCACGCGTGGGTTCCTGCACCAGTGCGGCTTGCGCTAAATGTCGCGCTTGCGGGCTTCGCTGGCCCGGGCCCGCTACAATTAGCGGCCGACGCCGTGGGGCTGCAGCCAGCCCATCCAGATGCCCAGCATGATCATGGCGATCAGCACGATCGACAGGCCGATACGCCGGGTCAGCGCCCAGGCGGTGCGTTTGCTGCCGTCCTTGTCGGTCATCATGTAATACAGCGCCTGGCCGAGGTTGAACACCACGATCAGGAACATGATCACCAGCGCGACTTTGTAGATGGTTTCCACGTGAGCGGTCCGAACGACTTCCCAGCCGGCAGTATAGCCACCGCCGACGAGGCCTCCGCGTGACACGTTGGCGCAGGCCGGCCTGGTGGAGCGTGCTGCTGACCGTGGCCGCCGCGGCGCTGTTCGTGCGCCTGGGCGTGTGGCAACTGGATCGCGCGGCCTACAAGGACAGCCTGGTGCGGCGTTATGCCGCCGCGGCCACTGCCCCGCCGGTACCCTTCGGGCAGGTCGCGGCCACGCCGCCGGCTGACGCGTTCCCGCGGGTGGCGGTACATGGCACCTGGCTGGCTGACCGCGCGTATCTGTTGGACAACCCCCACCACGATGCGCGCGGCGGAGCGGAGGTCTACGTGCCACTGGCGCTGCCCGGCCAGTCGCGCCTGCTGCTGGTGGATCTGGGCTTCCTGCCTGGCACCCCTGAGCAGGTGTCGGCGCTGCCGCCGTTGCCGGCCGGCGAGGTCGCCTTGCACGGGCTTTACCTGCCGCCGCCGGGCGTGGGCCTGGAACTGGGCGGGGATGCGCTGGCGGGCCAGGCGCATTGGCCCAAGACGACCATCTATCTGGAACTCGGCCAGGTGGCCAAGGACCTGGGTCGGCCGCTGTACCCGCGGGTGCTCGCGCTCGACGCGGACCCGACGGTGGCTTACCGGCGCGAGCATGCCTTCGACTTTTCCTCGATGCCGCCGGAGCGGCATCGGGCCTACGCCTTCCAGTGGTTCAGCTTTGCGGTCGCGGTGGTGGTGATCTTCCTGGTCCTGCACCGCAAGCGCCGCCCCCGACGCACGGACAACCCATGAACACACCCGCGCCTCCGACCCTCAAGGCCAGCCGCCTGAAGCTGCTGGCGATCATGGCGGTCTTCGCGCTGCCGATCATTGCCGCCGGCGTGCTGACCTTCACCGGCTGGCAGCCCAGCGGCAAGGGCTATGGCCAGCCGATCGAACCGCAGCGCAACTTCGTCGACGAACACCTGCGCGTGACGCTTGCCGACGCCAGCGACTACGCCTGGCGCGACCCCGCCGAGCCGCGCATGACCCTGGTCGCGCTGGCCGGCCCCGGCTGCGCTGCGCGCTGCTTCGAGACGCTGACAGGCATGGCCAAGGCATGGGTCACGCTCAATCGCAACCAGAAGCGCCTGCGCCTCCTGTATGTCGGTGAGCCACCGGCCGACGCGGGCCAGCTTGCGGCCATGAAGGCCTATTGGACGCTGGGGCGCGATGCAGAAGGCAAGCTCGGCGCCTTTCGCCCGCAGGCGCCCGACAGCGTGAGCGCGCTGCTCGTCGAATCCAACGGCACGGCACTGGCTTACTACCCCGCGGGCTTCGACGGCACCGGCCTGCTTCGCGACATGCACAAGGTGATCAAATGAACGGTGAGGATGGCGGCCGCATGCGGACCGCGAGCGAAACGCCGTTGGCGTCGTCCAGGGCGCGGCGCATCATGCGCTGGCTCGCGCTGTGCGCGGCGGTATTCGCCTTCGGCGTGGTGATGTTCGGCGCCTTCGTACGCCTGTCGAACGCAGGCCTGTCCTGCCCGGACTGGCCGACCTGCTACGGCCAGGTGACCTGGCCGCACCACGAACAGGCGGTGGCGCGGGCCGACGCGGCGTTCCCGGACCGCCCCTACGAGGCGAACAAGGCCTGGCGCGAACAGGTCCACCGCTTCCTTGCCGGCACGCTGGGCGTGCTGGTGCTCGTGCTGGCGCTGATGGCCGCCTGGCGTCCGCGCTGGGCGCGTGCTGCAGTGATCCTGGGCGCGGTCTTCGCCGCCGGCGGCGTCACCCTGTACATGCGCGGCGAGCATGCCTGGTCCTCGCTGCTGGCGGTGGTGGCGATCGCCCTGCCGCTGGCCGCCGCGACCCGGCTGCGCAGCCCCGGCGCGTGGCGGATCGCGGTGCTGGCGCTGGCAGTGATCATCTTCCAGGCCATGCTGGGCATGTGGACGGTCACCCTGTTGCTCAAGCCGATCGTAGTGATGGGCCACCTGCTCGGCGGCATCACCACTTTCGCGTTGCTGGCCTACGCGGCGCTGCGCTTCGCAGGCGTCGGCGCGCCCGATGAGCGCCACGCGGCGCTGCGCCGCTGGGTCGTGCTCGGCATCGTGCTGCTGGCCTGCCAGATCGCGCTGGGTGGCTGGACCTCGTCCAACTACGCTGCGCTCGCGTGCGGCACGGGCGCGGACGCCTTCCCCAAGTGCCTGGGCCAATGGATGCCGCCGACCGATTTCAAGGAAGGCTTCGTGCTGTGGCGCGGCATTGGCGTGAACTACGAGGGCGGCATCCTGGACATGGCCGCGCGCAGTGCGATCCAGGTCGCGCACCGCTTCGGTGCGCTGGTGGTGTTCGTCTACCTGATGTGGCTGGGCCATCGCGCTGCCAAACGCGGCCTGCGCCTGGCCGGCGCGGCGATCGGCGTGGTGCTTGTGGCACAGGTGCTGCTGGGCATCAGCAACGTACATTTCGGGCTACCCTTGCCGGTGGCGACCCTCCACAACGGTGTCGCTGCGTTGCTGCTGTTCACCCTGCTGGCTACGCTGGCGCGGACGCAGCGGCTCCCGGCCATCGGGTCGACCCACCCACATTGATAACAGGGAGTCCGGGCATGGCGAAATCTTCGGCGCGGTTGCTTGGTTTTGCGTTGGGCGCGGGAGCCGTCCTGCTGGCGGGCAACACGCTGGCGCAGGAACGGCCGGAAAAGGGCGTAAGCACCGGGGCCGTGGAGCGGCGCAGCCAGATACACGCCAGCGGCCAGGACATGGTTTCGGTCCAGCAGGAGCTCAAGCGCCGCGATGACGCCCGCCCGACCTTGTCGCCACAGCAGCTGACCGACCTGTTTCTCAGCCTGGACCAGGACAAGAACCTGCGCCTGACGCGTTCGGAACTGAAAAGCCTGCCCGCATTGCGCGCGCGCTTCGACAAGTTCGACGCGGACGGCGACCACCGGCTGTCCTACTCGGAGTTCGCCGACTACTCCGACACGGCCGCGGACGAGCTTGCACAGCGCACGCCCTGACCGCCTGGCCCACCCACACCGCGAAGTTTCCACGTGACCCTGCACCTGTCCCAGTACTTCCAACTGACCAAGCCGCGCGTCGTTGCGCTGCTGGTGTTCTGCGCCGTGATCGGCATGTTCCTGGCGGTGCCGGGCATTCCGCCGTGGCGCGCGCTGGTGTTCGGTACGTTGGGTATCTGGATGGCCTCCGGATCCGCCGCTGCGTTCAACCACCTGATCGACGAGCGCATCGACAAGCTCATGGCGCGTACCCAGCGTCGCCCTCTCGCTACCGGCCAGCTCAAGCCGCGCCAGGTGCTGGTGTTCGCGGTGCTGCTGGGCATCGCCTCGATGCTGGTGCTCGCGTTGCTGGTCAATCCGCTGACCGCCTGGCTGACCTTCGGCGGGCTGATCGGCTATGCGCTGGTCTACACCGCGTACCTGAAGCGCGCCACGCCGCAGAACATCGTGATCGGCGGCCTGGCCGGCGCGATCCCGCCGGTGCTTGGCTGGACCGCGGTCACCGGTCAGCTGCACGCCTTCGCGCTGCAGTTGTGCCTGATCATCTTCGTGTGGACGCCGCCGCACTTCTGGGCGCTGGCGATCTTCCGCCGTGAGGACTACGCGCGCGCAAAGATCCCGATGTTGCCGGTGACCCACGGCGTGGCCTACACCCGCTGGCACGTGCTGTTCTACACCGTGCTGCTGGTGCTGGTGACCCTGCTGCCGGCGTTGACCGGCTTCAGCGGCGCGGTATATCTCGGCGGCGCGCTGGTACTCGGCGGCGGCTTCCTCTACTACGCGATCCGCCTGCTCAACCCGCCGGACGAGTTTTTCGCGATGCGTGTGTTCAAGTACTCGATCGTGTACCTGATGGCGCTGTTCGCCTTCCTGCTGGCCGACCACTGGATAGCGCCGCCCTCGCAGCCCGGGCTGGTGCTGCAGTCGGCCGCCACCACGGCGGTGCCGACGTTGGCGCCGCTGGCGTCCGTGGCTCGCTGAGGCCTTACTCCCCGCAGTCGATGCCGTTGGCCTGCAGCAGATCGCGCAGGCCGGCCAATTGGGTCGCGTACTGCTTCCAGCGGCCCACCCCGGCCTTGTGGATGGGATCGCGCACCTGCAGTGCGCTGGCGGTCGAACTGGCCGCGCGGTTGCGCTCGAAGTGCAAGCAGGCGTCGTTCCACGGCAGGCCGCAGTGCGCAAGCAGTTGCCGCGTGGTGGCTTCCGGCGCATCGACCAGCGATTCGTAATCGACCTCCAGGATGCGTCCGGGCAGCACGTGCCGCCAGTGCGCCATCAAGCGGTCGAACAGCGCGTAGTAGCGGCCGATGTCGAGCAGGTCGAACGCGTAGCCATGGAAGAACGAACCCTCGGCGAACGGCTCGCGGAAATTCCCCAGGCACGTGTCCAGCGGGTGGCGACGCAGGCAGACGAGCCTGGCGTTCGGCAACGCCTGCGCAATGAAGCCGGCATAGAGGAAATTGTGCGGGAACTTGTCGACGAAACGCGGCTTGAGCGCCGTCGCCGGCCGCGTACTGGCCAGGTAGAGCTCGCCCAGCCGATTCCAGTCCAGCCGTGTGGCGCGCGCCACCACGTCGGGATCGAGCGGCACCGGGGCCGTGCCACCGGCGAGGCGGCGTAGCCAGATGCTGAAGTTTTCCAGCTCGCCGGCGGCGTGCACTTCCGGGTGGCTGGCGATGATCCGCTCCACCAGCGTGGTGCCGCTGCGCGGCATGCCCATGACGAAGATCGGCTCGTCGCTCAGGCAACCGCCCGGGGAAGCCGGCGGCGCGGGGAGAGCGTGGATGAGCGATTCGACCATCGCCGCGTCCCGTGCCGGCGCGTAGCGCAGGTTTGCGCGAACCGCCTGTTTGCCGCGGCTGAAGTGTTCGAACGCCTGCGCATGATCGCCGAGGTCCTCATGTTCCTTGCCCAGCGCCATGTTGAGCTGGTAGGCCGCGGCCGGTTCGGCGCCATGGCTGGCCAGCAGTGCGGACAGCCGCTCGATGTGGTTGCATCCGGCATCCTGGCGCCGCACCCGCGACAGCGCGCCGTGCGCCACCCAGTACTTGGGCGCCAGCGCCAGGCACGCTTCCAGCGCGCGCTCGGCATCCGCCGCGCGGCCGGCATAGACAAGCGACATGGCCAGGTTGAACTGGCACACCGGGTTGTCCGGCGCCAGCGCAGCCGCATGGCGATACAGGCTGGCCGCCCGTTCGTGCGTGTGGCATTGCGTGAACACCGTGCCCAGCGCATCGAGCAGGAGCGGATCGCGGGGAGCCAGCGCATTGGCGGCAAGGGCTACCTGCAGCGCATCGCTCGGGCGATGGGCGCGCACCAGCGCACGGGCGAACTGCACGGCATAGTCGGCCCGCCGGGGCTCGCCGCTCGCCGCGCGGTGCAGGTGTTCCAGTGCCACGCCGACCTGGCGCAACTCCAGCGCGCCGACACCGGCCAGGTAATGTGCCTCGGTGCTCGCCGGCACGAGCTTGAGCATCTGCGTGGCGAGAACGTGCAGGCCCGCGAAGTCGTGCTGGCGCAGCGCGGCGCGGGCCTGCTCATGCAGACGGTCGAACGAAGGGGAAGCCGCTGCCGTCACTGGCCCATCCGGCGGAGAAGGGTGCGCAGCATGCCTGATCGCGCGCGCCGCGGCCAATGTGAAAAAGGACAGGGACGCCTGTAGCCCATTGACAGACGAGCGTGTGGACACCAGAATGCGCGCGCCTTCCGGCGCGCCGCGCCGCGGCATTCCCCAAGACCTTCCAAGGCATATGGACGTCTACCCTAGTCGCAACGTCGACATCCGCGTGCTTCGGATGCCGGCGTCGCATCACAAGCTGAACGCCTGCGGCGACCGCCTGCGGTCGGCCGGCGCTTTCCTGGACTAGGAAACGCCCGGCCCACTCCCGCGGTGTCGTCGGCACCGTACGAGGAGATGGGTCATGGACCTCCTTCGCGATCTTCCGTGGCTGCGCCTGTGGCGCCGCCTTGCCGTCGGCCGCCATAGCGCGGCGCGGCCGGTCTACGCCATCACCGTTCCCGCGCCGCTGGCCGACGCGGGCCTGGCCGAACGGCGCAATCCCGTGGTGGTAACCCAGCCCGCCCCGCTGCCGTGCGCGGTGAACGGGTGAGCCTGCATCCGTTGCACAGGGGCTGGCCCCCGCCAGGACCTCGTCCCATCCGGCCGTCCAGACGACCGGACCTGCTGTAGCCGGCGCGCCTGATCGAAGGCAAGCGTCGTTCGACGAGGCGAAAGACGGAAGCGGACAGATGATCAGGCAGACCCTCCACAGCGCGGCGGCCCGGGCAACCGGCAGAGGCGCGGCGCCGGCACGCGTGATGGCGGTCGACTACGCGCGGCTGCGCAACGACGAACTGCTGGCCCGGCTCGACACCGGCACGGCAGGCCTGGATGCCGAACGCATCGCCGCGCGCCTGCACCGCGATGGCGCCAACGAGGTCTCGCACGAGAAGCCGCCGCACTGGTCGCGCCAGCTGCTGCGCGCCTGCCGCAACCCGTTCATCGCGGTGCTGGTGTTGCTGGCCATCGTGCAACTGGCGACCGACCGCGAGGACCTCACCGGACCGCTGATCATCGCCGTGATGGTGGGCATCAGCGTGCTGCTCAGCTTCACCCAGGAATACCGCTCCTCGCGCGCCGCCGAGCGGCTCAAGGCGATGGTGCGCAATACCGCCAGCGTCACCCGCCGCGCGGCCGACGGTCACAGCGAGCGCATCGAGGTGCCGGTCGGCGAACTGGTCGTCGGCGACATCGTGCACCTGGGCGCGGGCGACATGGTGCCGGCCGACCTGCGCCTGCTCTCGGCCAAGGATCTGTTCATCAGCCAGGCGATCCTGACCGGCGAATCGCTGCCGGTGGAAAAGGCGGCGCCCACGGCGCGGGACCTGGCCGAGGGCGACGGCAAAGATCCGCTGGACCTGCCCACGGTCTGCTACATGGGCACCAACGTGGTCAGCGGCACCGCGATCGCCGTGGCGGTGGCGACCGGTTCGCGCAGTTACCTGGGCTCGCTGGCGCACACGTTGTCCGGGCAGCGCGTGCAGACCAGCTTCGACCGCGGCGTGCGCTCGGTCAGCTGGCTCCTGATCCGTTTCATGGCGGTGATGGTGCCGGTGGTGTTCGCCATCAACGGGCTGGACAAGCACGACTGGCTGCAGGCATTCCTGTTCGCGCTGTCGGTGGCGGTCGGCCTCACGCCCGAGATGCTGCCGCTGATCGTCACCGCGAACCTGGGCAAGGGCGCGATGGCGATGTCCCGTCGCAAGGTGGTGGTCAAGCGCCTCAACGCGATCCAGAACTTCGGCGCGATGGACGTGCTGTGTACCGACAAGACCGGCACGCTGACGCTCGACCGGATCGTGCTCGAACGCCATCTGGACCTGGACGGCGAAGCGTCGGACGAGGCGCTGGAATACGGCTATCTCAACAGCCGTTTCCAGACGGGCCTGAAGAACCTGATGGACAAGGCGGTGCTGGCCCATCGCAACCTCGAGCCGATGGCCGCGCGCTTCCGCCTGGTCGACGAGATACCGTTCGACTTCCAGCGCCGGCGCATGTCGGTGGTGCTCGGCGGTGACGACGGGCAGCACTTGCTGGTGTGCAAGGGCGCGGTCGAGGAAATGCTCGCCATCTGTACCGCCGCGCGGCTGGACGGCATCGACACCACGCTCGACGACGCCCAGCGTGCGGAGATCCGCGCGATGACCCGCCGCCTCAACGAGGACGGCCTGCGCGTACTGGTCGTGGCGATCAAGCGGCAAAACCCGAGTGGGCGCGCCTATGGCCTGGCCGACGAGGCGGGCCTGACGGCGATCGGGTGCCTGGCGTTCCTCGACCCGCCCAAGGACTCGGCCGCCACCGCGATCGCGGCGCTGCGCGACCACGGCGTGGCGGTGAAGGTGGTCACCGGTGACAACGAGGCGGTCACGCGCAAGATCTGCCGCGAGGTCGGCCTGGACGTGGCACATTCGGCGCAAGGCCGCGACATCGAACCGCTGGACGAGCCCGCGCTCGACGCGCTAGTGGCGCGCACCACCGTGTTTGCCAAGATGTCCCCGCTGCAGAAGGCGCGCGTGGTCAAGTCGCTGCAGCGCCAGGGTCACACCGTCGGCTTCCTCGGCGATGGCATCAACGACGCGCCGGCGCTGCGCGAGGCCGACGTGGGCATCTCGGTGGACAGCGCGACCGACATCGCCAAGGAGTCGGCCGACATCATCCTGCTTGAAAAAAACCTGATGGTGCTGGAAGAGGGCGTGATCGAGGGCCGCATCACCTTCGGCAACGTCATGAAGTACATCAAGATGACCGCCAGCTCGAACTTCGGCAACGTGTTCAGCGTGCTGGTGGCCAGCGCCTTCCTGCCGTTCCTGCCGATGTTGCCGCTGCAGCTGCTGGTGCAGAACCTGCTCTACGACATCTCGCAGCTGGCGATTCCCTTCGACCGCATGGATGAGGAATACCTCAAATCCCCGCGCCAGTGGGACGCCAGCGACATCGGCCGCTTCATGGCGTGGATCGGACCGGTCAGCTCGATCTTCGACCTCACCACGTTCTGGCTGCTGTGGCACCTGTTCGGGGCGAACGACGTGGCGCACCAGGCGCTCTTCCAGTCCGGCTGGTTCGTCGAGGGGCTGCTCTCGCAGACCTTGATCGTGCACATGATCCGCACGCGGCGGATTCCGTTCGTGCAGAGCATTGCGGCCGCCCCCGTGCTTGCGCTGACGGTGGCCATCGGCGCGATCGGCTTGTTCATTCCCTACAGTCGACTGGGCGCCAAGCTCGGGATGACCGGGTTGCCGCCGGCGTACTTCGGTTGGCTGGCCTTGACGCTGCTTTGCTATGCCGTGCTGACGCAGCTGGTGAAGCGCGTGTACATGCGGCGCTACGGCCGCTGGCTCTGACTCTTCGGGGAATTTTTCCTACGAATTTTGCCGATACCGCCACCAGCGGCCGACAGCTATAAAACCTGTCGGGGGAATCCTTGCCAACGTGTAGGGGTTCATATGCAAGCAAGAATTTTGATGGCTCGCGCGCTGATGCTGGCGGGCCTGGGATGCTGCGGCCTGCCGGCCGCGTGGGCCGGCACGGCGTTGCCCGACCACCAGGAATTCGAGGCGTCGTTGCAGGTACCGTTCCAGGCAGTCGCCGGACGGCCGGTGACGCTGCATTTTGCCTATCCGGGCGCCGCGCCCGGCACACCGGTCGCCTGGCAAGTCGCCTTGCTGGATCGTGATGGCCGCGTGCTGCGCGCCTGGGACGGCCACAGCACGCTGCACGCGCGCACGGCCACGGCCCGCGTGCATTGGGATGGCAAGGGCGACCGTGGCGAAGCCTTGCCAGCCGGCTATTACACGATGCGCCTGCGCGCGATCGCGCTCGACGAAGCCAACGTTCGGCAACTGGGTACCGGCCTGGCTGGCCATGCGCTGGCCTTGGCCGCCGATCGCGCGCCCGACCGCATCGAGGAGCAGCGCTACGACATCCAGGTTGGCGCCGTGGCGCCCGCGCGCGTGCCGGCCTTCCGCGCGCTGCCTCGCCATGGCGGTACGTTGCAGGTCCAGTCCGTCAGCGCCGGTTCGCTGCCCTACACGATCTATTACGGCAACCTGCACAGCCAGACCAACCACAGTGACGGCGGCGGCGACCTTGCCACCTGCGACAGCGAACAGGCGCCGCAGAGCAGCGCCTACGGCCCGGCCGACGCCTACCAGTACGCGATGAACCGCGGGCTCGACATGCTGATGACCTCCGAGCACAACCACATGTTCGATGGTTCCACCGGCACCAACACATCGGCCGATCCGGCCACGGCCAAGAACCTGTTCGCCTCGGGCCTGCAGGCCGCAAGCTCCTTCCGTGCCGCGCACCCGAACTTCCTGGCCGTGTACGGCCAGGAGTGGGGTGTGATCAGCAACGGCGGCCACATGAACATCCTCAACGCCGACGGCCTGATCGAGTGGGAGAAGAACAGCGCCGGGCAGGTGATCGGCGACTATTACATCGCCAAGGGCGACTACGCCTCGCTGTACACGCTGATGCGCCAGCATGGCTGGATCGGCCAGTTCAACCATCCGGCTTCCAGCGGCCAGTTCGTCGTCAACGGCACCAACTTCGGCTACACCGCCGACGGCGACACGGTGATGATGCTGGCCGAAGTGCTCAACAGCTCGGCCTTCTCGGCCAATACCAGCGAGACCGAAACCTCGCGGCCGAACTACGAGACCGCCTTCAACACCATCCTCGAACGCGGCTACCACGTGGCGCCCAGTTCCGACCAGGACAACCACTGCGCCAACTGGGGCGCGAGCTACACCAACCGCACCGGCGTGCTGATCCCGAGCGGCACGGCGCTCAGTCTGACCAGCTTCCTCGACGCGCTGCGCGCACGCCGCGTATTCGCGACGGAAGACAAGACCGACCAGATCGTGCTCACCGCCAACGGGCACGTCATGGGCGAGCGCTTCAGCAACTCTGGTCTGCTTACGCTCACCGTCAACTACGCCAGCACGTCCGGCGACAGCGTGCAGCGCGTGCAGGTGTTCCAGGGCGTCCCTGGCAGCAACGGCACCGTGACGTCGTTGTCCGAAACCGCGACCACCACGATCACGCCGACCGCGGGCGAGCATTTCTACTACGCCAAGATCACGCAGGCCGACGGCAACCGATTGTGGTCCGCGCCGGTCTGGGTAAGCCAGGGAAGCGGCGGCGGTAGCGGCGATACCACGCCGCCGACGGTCAGCGCCTCGGAAAGCGGCAGCGCCGGTACGATCACGCTGGCCGCCACGGCCAGCGACAACGTCGGCGTCAGCCGCGTGGAGTTCTACGTCGATGGCGCGCTCAAGGCTACCGACAGCAGCTCGCCCTACCAGGCCAACCTCGACTCGACCACGCTCACCGACGGCTCGCACACGCTCGTGGCCAAGGCCTACGACGCGGCCGGCAACGTCGGCAGCAGTTCGGGCGTGGGCTTCAGCGTCGCCAACGGCAGCGGCGGCAGCAGCGGCCAATTGCTGAGCAACGGCGGCTTCGAGAGCGGCGCCACCGCCTGGACCCAGACCAGTGGCGTCATCACCAGCGACAGCAGTGAAGCGGCCCACGCCGGCAGCTGGAAGGCGTGGCTGGACGGCTACGGCAGCAGCCACACCGACTACGTGCGGCAGCAGGTAAGCATCCCTTCGACCGTGAGCAGTGCCACGCTGGACTTCTACCTGCACATCGACAGCGCCGAAGGTACCGGCACCGCCTACGACACGCTGCAGGTGCAGGTGATCACCTCCACCGGCAAGTACGTCACGCTGGCCACCTACTCCAACACGGACGCCGCCAGCGGCTACCAGCACCACACCCTGAGCCTGAGCGGCTACAAGGGACAAACGGTGCAGGTGAACTTCTACGGCGTCGAGGATGGAAGCCTGCAGACTTCGTTCGTGGTCGACGACGTGGCGGTCAAAACCCAGTAACGGAAACCCTGTAGGAGTCCATGGGGGCTCCTACAGGGTCGGCTGCGCCTTTGCGTACCGACGCGCCAGCACCGCGCACACCATCAGCTGCAACTGGTGGAAGATCATCAGTGGCAACAGCAGGGCTCCCAATCCGCCGGCCTGGGAGGCGAACAGGATCTTGGCCATCGGCACGCCGCTGGCCAGGCTCTTCTTCGAGCCGCAGAACACCAGCGTGATGCGGTCGGCTCGGGCGAAGCCGAACAGCCTGCCAGCCGCGCTGGTGCACAGCAGCGCCAGCGCCAGCAGCAGCGCGCCCACGCCGAGCGTGGCCAGCAGGGCCAGCGGCGCGGTGGCGCGCCACAGGCCGTCGACCACCGCCTCGCCGAAGGCGGCGTAGACCACCAGCAGGATCGTGCCGCGGTCGGTGACCCCCAACACTGGGCGATGGCGGTCGACCCAGTGCCCGATCCACGGCCGCAGCAGGTGCCCGACGGCAAACGGCAGCAGCAACAGCCTGACGATCTGCCACACGCCCGCGGCGCCGGGCGCGTGTCCGCCGTGCGTGGCCAGCAGCAACTCGACCAGCAGCGGCGTCAGCACGATCCCGATCAGGCTCGACAGCGAGGCGCTCACCACCGCGGCGGGGACGTTGCCGCCGGCGATCGAGGTGAACGCGATCGACGACTGCACCGTCGACGGCAGCGTGCAGACGAACAGCACGCCAAGCGCCAGCGAGGGCGTCAACAGGGCGCGCGCCAGCGGCGCCAGCAGTAAGCCCAGTAGCGGAAACAGCACGAAGGTGCTGGCGAATACCGCCAGATGCAGCCGCCAGTGCGTCACGCCGCGAAGGATCGCCGCGCGCGAGAGCTTCGCGCCGTGCAGGAAGAACAGCAGCATGATCGCCGCGTCGGTGATCCGGTCCAGCCACAACGCGGCATCGCCGCGGCACGGCAACACCGTGGCCAGGCCGACGGCGGCGAGCAGGGCGAGGGTGAAGCCGTCCGGAAGCAGGCGACGCAGCGGGGCAAGGGACATGTGACTCGGGAGCCAAAGCGAGTGCAACGGACGATTGTAGCGGGCCGGCTCAGTCGTCCATGCCGCGACGCGCACGCCAACGATGGCGCCACCACAACACGATGCCGGCGATCACCAGCAGCGCGGCGAGGATCCAGATCCCGTGCTGCCCGCGTCCGATCCACATCGCCAGCCACTCGCGGTTGTTGGCGCCGAAGTAGCCCAGGTACACCCACACCGGCACGCTGATCAGCGCGGCCAGCCCGTCGAGCAGGAAGAATCGCAGGAACGACACGCGGTGCGTGGCGCCCGCGGTCACGTAGACCGCCGTGCGCATGCCGGGCAGGAAGCGCGCCAGGAACAACAGGCGATTGCCGTAGCGGGCGAACTTTTCCTGCACGCGCGCGTAGCGCTGGGGCGTGAGCAGTCGGGCCACCAGTGGCCACTGCATGATGCGCGCGCCATGCCGATGGCCGAGCAGGAACATCGCCGCATCGCCGACCAGCACGCCGACCAGCGAAACCAGCGCCATCACGTGCACGTTGGCGAAACCCAGGCCGGCGATCACGCCGCCGGCGACCAGCGTGATGTCCTCGGGCAACGGCGCGCCGGCGCCGCACAGCAGCAGCGCGGCGAACACCGCCAGGTAGCCGCTTTCGGCAAACAGCACGATCAGCCGTTCAAGCAACGCCATCGTTGCTCCTGGCGGGCGCGCGCGTCGATCGGGAATGGCGCACGCGCCAGGAAACATGCCGCATCGATCAGCCCTGCGTCGGGGACGGACGGCGTGCCGCCAGCAGTTCGCGCAGCTCGGCTTTCTCGGCGCTGGTCAGGGTGCCGTCGCGGTGCCTCGCGGTGAGTGCTTCGCGGCGCAGCGCGGTGGCCTGCTCCTCCATTCGCCTCAGTGCATCGAGGAATTCCTCGCGCTGGACGTCCGGCTCGCCGACCACCATCGCCGCCATCAGCTTCTGCAGTGCCGGATACTCCGGGCGCTCGGCAAAGTGTTCGACCAGCATCGCCGGATTGATGCCCGGGCGCGCGCGGCACAGATCGACCAGTTCGGCCAGCAGTCCGACGCCCGGCTTGTCCAGCCGCAGGAAACGGTAGGGCGGTTCGACCAGGTCGGCCAGTCCCGGTTGCGCCAGCAGCAGCGCGATGGCGCTGCGCACCAGCGAACGCTGCACGGCCACGGGACGCTGTACCGCGCGGCGCGCAGCCGGCTCGGCCGGCACGTTGGCGCGCGCGCCGGTGCGCCTTTCCAGTTCCTGCGCCATCAGGTCGCGGAAGGCGCCGTCGGGAAGCCTGGCGATCAGCGGGCGCGCGCGTTCGGCCAGTCGCGCGCGGCCGTCGAGGCTGGCCGTGTCCACGTCGTGCGCCAGTTCGCCGAAGAAATAATCCGACAGGGGCGTGGCATCCTTCAGGCGCTTCTCGAAGCCTTCCTTGCCTTCCTTCCGCACCAGCGAGTCCGGGTCTTCGCCGTCGGGGAGGAACAGGAAATACGCCTGGCGGCCGTCACGCAGTCGCGGCAGCGCCGCGTCCAGCGCCTTCCACGCCGCGGCGCGGCCGGCGCGGTCGCCATCGAAGCAGAACACCACGTCGGGCGCGGCGCGAAACAGCACTTCGGTGTGCTCGGGCGTGGTCGCGGTGCCCAGCGTGGCCACCGCAATCGGCAGGCCCGCCTGATGCAGCGCGATCACGTCCATGTAGCCCTCGACCACCACGATGCGCGCGAGCTGGCTGTTGGCCTGCTTGACCTGCCACAGCGCGAACAGCTCGCGGCCCTTGTGGAATAGCGGCGTCTCGGGCGAGTTGAGGTATTTCGGCGATTGCTCCGCGCTCAGCACCCGGCCACCGAAGGCGATCACGCGGCCGCGGCGGTCGAGGATGGGGAACATCAGCCGCTCGCGGAAACGGTCGTAGCGATGGCCCCGCTCGCCGGTGGCGACCATGCCCGCTTCGGTGAGCAACTGCATGCGACGGTCGCTGCCGCCCAGCGCCTTGATCAGTCCGTCGTAGCCAGCCGGCGCCCAGCCCAGCCGGAAGCGCGCGATGGTGTCGGCGTCCAGACCGCGCTTGCGGCAATAGGCCTGCGCCTCGGCGTTCCTGGGCAGCTCGGTTTCATACCAGCGCGCCGCATTGTCGAGCAGCGCGTAGAGGTCGGTCTTGTCCTCGCGCGGCGCCGCCTCGCGACCACCTTCGCGTGGCACGGTCAGGCCGACCGCCTGCGCCAGTTCCTCCACCGCGTCGGGGAACTCCAACCGCTCGTAGTCCATCAGGAACTTGACCGCGCTGCCGTGCGCGCCGCAGCCGAAGCAGTGGAAGAACTGCTTGGCGGGACTGACGTAGAACGAGGGCGTGCGCTCGTTGTGGAACGGGCAGCAGGCGGTCCATTCGCGCCCGGCCTTCTTCAAGGGCACGCGCCGCTCGATCACGTCGACGATGTCGACGCGGGCGAGCAGTTCGTCGATGAAGCTGTCGGGGATACGGCCGCGCATAGGCGGCTAGTCTAGGGCTTGTGCCCGTGTTCCGGGGACGCCTGCGGCATTGCGCGAAGGCGGGCCGCCGGGCCCGCCCTCGTGTACGCCATGCGCGGTGGCTTTCGCCTCGCTACAGGATGTGGAACACCCCGATCACCGCCAGCAGGGCGATGATGAACAGGATCACGAAGATCACGAACAGGACCTTGGCGATCGTCGCGGCGATGCCGGAAATCCCGCCGAAACCGAGCCAGCCGGCGATCAGCGAGATGATGGCGAAAATGATGGCCCACTTCAGCATGCGGCTTCTCCCTCGCCGCGCGGCCGGGGGCGGGAGCCTCCGATCCGGCGACGCCGCAACGTTGTAGGGGAAGCGGCGTGAAGGGTGCGCATCAGCTCGCTGTGCGCGGTGTGAGGGGCAAGGCCTCGAGTGCGAGGACGCGGGCACGAGCTTCCACATCCCGCCCTTTGAAGGGGAGGGCGGGATGGATTGTGGTTGGCCTCAGCCGCCCAGTCGCGCCTTGATGCGCGAGGACACCTGCGCCATGTCGGCGCGGCCGGCAGCCTGCTGCTTGACCGAAGCCACCACCTTGCCCATGTCGCGCGGCGAGGTCGCGCCCGTCTGCGTGATGGCGGCGTCGATGAGCGCGTCGACCTCGGCCTCGGACAGCTTGGCCGGCAGATAGGCCTCGATCACTACCATCTCGGCGCGCTCGACGTCCGCGAGATCCACGCGACCGGCGGCGTCGTACTGCACAATCGAGTCACGCCGCTGCTTGAGCATCTTTTCCAGCACGGCGAGGGTCTGCGCCTCGTCCAGCTCGATGCGCTCGTCCACCTCGCGCTGCTTGATCGCGGCCAGGATCAGGCGGATCACCGCCAGGCGATCCTTCTCGCCGCCGCGCATGGCGGCCTTCATGTCGTCGGTGATGCGCTGCTTGAGGCTCATGGGCTATCTCCGGAAACGCGAAAGGCCGGTGTCGCCGTGGAGGGCAACACCGGCCTTGGGGATGAAAGAACCGCCGTGCCGCGCGCTACGCAGCGGCAGACGGATCAGTACATCCGGGTCTTGCGCGAAACGTCGCGCGAGAGGCGGCGCAGGTGGCGCTTCACCGCGGCGGCACGCTTGCGCTTGCGCTCCTGGGTCGGCTTCTCGTAGAACTCGCGCTTGCGGGTTTCGGCGAGGACGCCGGCCTTTTCGCAGGTACGCTTGAAACGGCGCAGGGCAAGCTCGAACGGCTCGTTCTCGCGAACTTTTACGCTGGGCATGAAAACTCCGGGTGGTAAACTGGCCCGCCAACCTGGCGCGCCTGTGGAATAGGGCGAGCCGCGAAGTATAGCGTGCACACCAACCAACTTTCAAACCCGTCCAACAAACCCGTTCTCGGCGTGGAAACCTCCTGCGACGAGACCGGCGTGGCGTTGCTGCGCTGGGAGCCCGAGGCCCCCGGCCGCGGCCTGCTGGCGCACACGCTCTACAGCCAGATCAAGCTGCACGCCGACTACGGCGGCGTGGTGCCCGAACTGGCCAGCCGCGACCACGTGCGCAAGCTGCTGCCCCTGGTGCGCGAGGCGCTGGCGCAGGCAGGCATGACCCCCGCCGACCTCGGCGGCGTGGCCTACACCGCCGGTCCCGGCCTGGTCGGCGCGCTGCTGGTCGGTGCGGCGGCGGCCCGCGCGATGGCCTGGGCACTGGACGTGCCGGCGATCGGCGTGCACCACATGGAAGGCCACCTGCTGGCGCCGCTGCTGGAGCCCGATCCGCCCGAACCGCCGTTCGTGGCGCTGCTGGTTTCCGGCGGCCATTCCATGCTGGTCGAGGTGCGCGCGATCGGACAGTACCGCCTGCTTGGCGACACCCTGGACGATGCCGCCGGCGAAGCGTTCGACAAGACCGCCAAGCTGATGGGCCTGCCGTACCCGGGCGGCCCGGCGCTGGCGAAGCTGGCCGAACAGGGCCGGCCCGGCGCGTTCCGCTTCTCCCGGCCGATGACCGACCGGCCCGGGCTGGATTTCAGCTTCTCGGGCCTCAAGACCCAGGTGCTGCTGGCGTGGAAGCAGTCCGATCAGTCCGACCAGACCCGCGCCGACGTCGCGCGCGGTTTCGAGGAAGCCATCGTCGACACGTTGGTGATCAAGTGCCGCCGCGCGCTGGAAGCGACCGGCACGCACCGGCTGGTGATCGCCGGCGGCGTCGGTGCCAACAGGCGCCTGCGTGAAACGCTGGCGGCCGCCGGCGAGAAGGATGGCTTCCGCACCTACTTCCCGCGACTGCAGTTCTGCACCGACAACGGCGCCATGATCGCGCTGGCCGGCGCGATCCGGCTGGCGGCGGGCCAAGGGCAGGACGAAGCGGTGCGCGTGTCGCCGCGCTGGGACCTGGAAAGCCTGCAGCCGGTGTAGGCGTGCACCGAAAGTGCACGACGCCATGCGGGCCGGCCCGCACGGTCGTTCCCGCGCTCACGCACTTCGGCGTGCTCCTGCATGCCCTAAACTGGCGCGATGGACATCGTTTTCATCGAAGACCTGCGCATCGACGCCGTGATCGGCATCTACGACTGGGAGCGGCGCGTGCGCCAGACCCTCGCGTTCGACATCGAGATGGCGTTCGACAACACCGTCCCGGCCGCCAGCGACGACATCGCGCACACGCTCAACTACAAGGACGTCTCCAAGCGCCTGATCGACTACGTCGGCAGCTCCAGCTTCGGCCTGGTCGAGACGCTCGCCGAGCGTTGCGCGGCGATCATTCGGGAGGAGTTCGGCGTGGCGTGGGTGCGCCTGAAGCTGTCCAAGCCCGGCGCCGTGCGCGGCGCGCACTCGGTCGGCGTGCGCATCGAACGCGGCACGCGCCCGCAGTAATCCCATCGGCGGCGCCTGCGCGGCGTCGTCCGCCGCGGCCGTGGCGTGCCGCGTGCGACCGGCCGAAAGGAGACCGCATGCCTTCCCTGTCCCAACTGATCGATCTTCCCTGGATGCGCACCCTGCTGGGTGTGCTGGCTGTGCTGGCGCTGGCGTGGTTGGCCGGCGAGCTGTGCCGGCGCCTGCTGCTGCGGCTGGTGTGCGGTGTCGCGCGGCGCACCGCCTGGCACTGGGACGATGCATTGCTGCAGCACGGGGCCTTCGGATGGCTGGCGCGACTGGCGTCGCCGCTCGCGCTTTCCTACGGCATCGCGCTGGTCCCCGGCGTGCCCGCTGCGGTCGAAGCGGCAGTGGCCAAAGCCATGCTGGCGCTGGTGGTGCTGTGCGTGGTGATGGCGCTGAACGCCGCGCTGTCGGCGGCCGAGGACGTGTTCCGGCAGACGACGGTGGGCCAACAGCGCCCGATCAAGGGCGCGGTGCAGCTGACCAAGCTCGGCCTGTACCTGGTCGGTGCGCTGGTGGTGATCGCGGCGGTGACCGGCAAGCAGGTGGGCCTGCTGCTGTCGGGCCTGGGCGCGATGTCCGCCGTGCTGATGCTGATCTTCAAGGACACCATCCTGGGCTTCGTCGCCGGGGTGCAGCTGTCTTCCAACGACCTGTTGCGGGTCGGCGACTGGATCGAGATGCCGCAGCTCAACGCGGACGGCGACGTGATCGACATCGCCCTGCACACGATCAAGGTGCGCAACTGGGACAAGACCGTCACCAGCATCCCGAGCTGGCGGCTGATGTCCGAGCCGTACAAGAACTGGCGCGGGATGCAGGAGAGCGGCGGGCGGCGGATCAAGCGTGCGCTGCACATCGACGCCGCGAGCGTGCACTTCCTGGACGAGGCGCAGATCGCGCGCCTGGCCCGGTTGCGCCTGCTGGCCGACTATCTGCCGACGAAGACGCGCGACCTCGCGCAGTGGAACCAGACGTTGGGCGAGGCCGCCACGCTGCCGGCCAATCGACGCCGGCTGACCAACCTGGGCACCTTCCGTGCCTACGTGCAGGCCTACCTGGACGGCCATCCGCGCATCCACCGCGGCCTGAGCTGCATCGTCCGCCAGCTCGACGGCGGCGCCCAAGGCGTACCGCTGGAGCTGTACTGCTTCACCGCCACGACGGCGTGGGCCGAGTACGAAGGCATCCAGGCGGATATCTTCGAGCACCTGTTCGCGCTGCTGCCCGAGTTCGGCCTGGCGCTGTACCAGCAGCCCTCGGGCCAGGACGTGCGCGCGGCGCTGGCGTCACCCGCGCGTGCCCGCGCGCTGGCCGGGGCCTGAGGCAATGGGACGCGCCTACCTGAGCCTGGGTTCCAACCTCGAACCCGAGCGTCACCTGCGTGCGGCGCTGGACGAACTGCGCGCGCGTTTCGGCGCGATCGACGTGTCGCCGGCCTACCGCAGCCGTGCGGTGGGCTTCGAGGGCAGCGATTTCATCAACCTCGCGGTGGCGCTGGACACCGAGCTTGAACCGGAAGCGCTGAACGACTGGCTGCATGCGCTGGAAGATCGCCACGGCCGGCGCCGCGACGTGCCGCGCTATTCCGACCGCACGCTGGACGTGGACATCGTGCTCTACGACCAGCGCGTGCTCGAAGGTTCCGGTCACCTGCAGATCCCGCGCAAGGAACTGCGCCACGCCTTCGTGCTCAAGCCGCTGGCGGACATCGCGCCCGACCTGCGTCATCCACTGGACGGACGCAGCATGGCCGAACTGTGGGCGGCGTTCCCGCAGCAAAGCGAACCGCTCGCGCCGACTCCCCTGTAGGAGCGCCGTTGGGCGCGAGCGGGCGCACGCGGTCGTCTCCTAAGGTTGCTGCCGCAGGCTCGCAGCCACTGTCGCGCGCGCGGAGCCGATGCTAGAAAGGCGTCCGGTATTCACGGATCGAAGGGGGAAACGCATGGCCGGCAAGTTTGCGCGCAGTTGGGCATTGATGAAGGCGAGCGCCGCGGTATTGCGGTCGGACAAGGCCCTGCTGGCCTTTCCGCTGCTTTCCGGGCTGTGTTCGCTGGTGGTGGCGGCGAGTTTCCTGGTGCCGGTCGCGCTGGCGGTGATCGCCAGCGACGGCCGCACGCTCGACCGCGAGCACTGGTCGGCGGCGACCTGGCTACTGATGTTCGCCTTCTACCTGGTGCAGTACTTCGTGATCGTGTTCTTCAACACCGCGCTGGCCGGCTGCGCGCTGCGCCACCTGCGCGGCGAGCCGACCAGCCTGTCCGATGGCCTGGCCCTGGCCCGCTCGCGCTGGGCCAGCATCCTGGGCTACGCGCTGATCGCCGCCACCGTGGGCCTGTTCCTGCGGGCGCTGCAGGAGCGGCTGGGCCTGGTCGGCCGTCTGGTCGCCGGCCTGCTCGGCCTGGCCTGGACGGTGGCGACCTTCCTGGTGGTGCCGGTGCTGGCGAGCCAGGCGGTGGGGCCGGTCGATGCGGTCAAGCGCAGCGTGGAACTGCTCAAGCGCACGTGGGGCGAGAACCTGATCGGCACCGTGGGCCTGGGCGCTGCGTTCGGGCTGATGACCTTCATGGCCGTGCTGCTCGGCGCGTTGCTGGTCGGCGGCGCCTTCGCGCTGCATTCGATGCCGGTGGTGGTGGCGGCGGTGGTCGTGGTGGTGGTCGCGCTGGTGCTGTTGAGCCTGGTACAGGCCTCGCTGCAGGGCATCTACGCGGCGGCGCTGTACCGCTACGCCGAGGTCGGCGAGAGCGGTACCGGTTTCGAGCCGGCGCTGCTGCAGGGCGCCTTCCGTCCGAAGAAGTAAGGCGATCGCAGGAGCCACGGGTGGGGCTCCTGCGACAAACGGTGCCTACACCGCCAGCGTGCGGCCGCCATCGACGCGGATGATCTGTCCGGTGACGAACGGTGCGTCGCGCAGCAGCCAGAGCACGGCGGAGGCGACGTCCTCCGGCGCGCCGGCGCGCTGCAGCGGCGTGCGCGAGAGCATCGCGGCGCGGTCGTCGTAGTCCTTGCCTTCGGACGGCCACAGCACCGCGCCAGGGGCCACGCCGTTGACGCGCACCTCCGGCGCCATGTCCTGCGCCAGCGTGCGCGTCATGGCGGCCAGCGCGGCCTTGGCCATGACGTAGATCGGGTGGCCGGCCAGCGCGCGCTCGGCGTAGATGTCCACCAGGTTGACGATGGCCCCGCGCGACTCGCGCAGCGCCGGCCACGCGGCCTGGGCAAGGAAAAACGGCGCCCGCGCGTTGGACGCGAACAGCTCGTCCCACTGCGCTGCCGTGGCGCTGCCCACGGGCGTGGGAAAGAACGCCGACGCGTTGTTGACCAGCGCATCGAGCTGCCCGAAGCGCGACGTCACCTGTTCCACCAGCGCGGGCAGGCGCTCGACCGCGGCAAGGTCGGCCTGTACCGCCAGCGTGCTGCCGGCGCGCGCGCGCTCCAGTTCCTGCAGCAGCCCGGCAGCCTCGTCGGCGGAGTGGCGGTAGTGCAGGGCGAGGTCGTAACCGGCCGCGTGCAGCGTGCGGGCGATGGTGGCGCCGACGCGGCGGGCGCCACCGGTGACCAGGGCGACGGGGCGGGGATGCTGGATGCTCATGCGGCGAGCTTGCCGCAAAGGGAGCCGGGCGTCACGGCGGCGGTGGGGCGTCCGGTTCGATGACATCGTCCGGCTCGGTCCCGTCATCCGGGATCGCCATCGGTTCGGTGCGCACCAGGGTGCCGCTGCCGAACAGGTCGATCGCCGTGCGCGCCACGCTGCGGGTGTCGTACCAGGCGTAGGCGCCCACGCCCGCGGCGCCTATCACCGGCAGCCAGCGCGAGATGCCGGCGCCGACCGCGCGTTGCGACAGGCTCACGCCGATCCGCTTGGCCACGCGCTCGGCCAACGTGGCCGAAAGCTGGCGGAACAGCAGCCGGTCGCCCATGCGCACCACCAGATCGCGGAACGCCTGCGCCGCGGTGTGGCGGAACAGGCACCACAGCATCTGCTCGCGGCCCAGGCTGGCGTGCTGGCCGTAGGCCGCCGCGATGTCGCTGACCATCTGGGCCTGGATGCGCCAGATCGCCACCAGTTCGGGCAACACCGTCAGCCAGCCGAGCGGGCCCGGCGGCAGCGCCAGCGAACCGGCCGTGAGCGCCGCCTTGCGCGAGGCCTGGGCGGCCAGTTCGCGCGCCTTCGCCTCCGGGTGCAGGCCCCGGTGGACGTGGCTACCGGGGATCTGGCTGGCGAAATCGAGGATCGCCGCGGTAATGCGGCTGTGCTCGATCGGCGCGGGCACGGCGGGAACCTGGGTCGGCGAATCGGCCATGGGTACTCCTGCAGGCGGGAAGCCCAGTGTGGGTGACTGGCCGTGAATGGGGCATGCGGCGCGATGAGGCATGACCTCTGGCCCGGGGCAGATGGCGAGCTGAATTGTTACGTTATAACATCACCTGCCAACCTCCCTTGGAATACTGCCGATGCCCCGTACGCTGCTCGCCCTAAGCCTTGCCTGCGCCCTGAGTCCCGTCTTCGCCGCCACCACGCCGCGCGATGCCACGACCGGCGACGCCGAGGCGCCGCCGGCCCCGCAGCAGGTGCACGAGCTGGGCACGATCGACGTCAGCGCAGCGCTGGACCTGGCGCGCAATACGCTCTCGCCCGATACCGGCTCGAGCCAGTACGTGATCGACCGGCAAGCCATCGCGCAATTGCCGCTCGGCGCGGCCACGCCGGTCAATCAGGTGCTGCTGCAGGCGCCGGGCGTGGTGCAGGATTCCTACGGCGGCCTGCACGTGCGCGGCGATCACGGCAACCTGCAGTACCGCATCAACGGGGTCATCATTCCCGAGTCGATCTCCGGCTTCGGCCAGACGCTGGATGCGCGGACGATCCAAAGCATGAAGCTGCTCGACGGCGCGCTGCCGGCGCAGTACGGGCTACGCACCGCGGCGGTGGTCGACATCACCACCAGGAGCGGCCACCAGCTCGGCAATGGCGGCAGCGTGGGCGTCACGGGAGGCTCGTTCGGCACGCTCAACCCGAACGTCGCGCTGTGGGGCAGCAGCGACCGCTGGAGCGGTTTCTTCACGGCCAACCATCTGGAAAGCGATGCGGGCATCGAGAACCCGACTGCCAGCCGCAAGCCTATCCACGACCACACCGACCAGCTCAAGAGCTTCGGCGACGTCAGCTATCTGATCGACGCCGACACGCGGCTGAACTTCCTGTTCGGCACCGCCAACAACCGCTTCGAGATCCCCAATGTGCCCGGCCAGCAGCCGCAGTTCGGCTATCTCGACCGCACGACTTTCGATTCGTCCCTGCTCGACGCCCGCCAGCGGGAAAACACACGCTTCGGCGTGCTCGCGCTGCAGGGCAAGCTCGGCCATACGGGTTACCAGGTGTCGCTCGGCCAGCGCTACACCGACGTCGACTACACCCCCGACCGGGCCGGCGAGCTGATGTTCAACGGCGTCGCCTCCGCCGTCACCCGCAGCAACCGCGCAAGCACGCTGCAGGCGGATTTCGCCACGCCGCTGGGTGGCGCCCACACGCTGCGCTACGGCCTTTACGGCAGCTTCGAGCGTGCCGGCAGCGGCAACGACGCCTGGGTGTTCCCCGCCGACGCCCGGGGCGGCCAGGCCAGCACCACGCCGCAGGAAATCCTCGACGCGAACCGCCTCACGGCGAAGACCTGGTCGGCATACGTGCAGGACGAATGGAGCCTTGGCGAGACCTGGACCCTCAACCTGGGCCTGCGCGGCGACCGCTACCGGTTGGAGCGCACCGAGAGCCAGCTCAGCCCGCGCGTCGGACTGGTCTGGCAGGCCACCGGCAACACGGCGGTGCACGCCGGCTATGCGCGCTACTTCACGCCACCAGCCACCGAAATGATCACCAGCGAGAACATCGCCCGCTTTGACGGCACCACCAACGCGGTGCCGGACCTGGGCAACAACACGCCGCTGGCCGAGCGCTCGGACTATTTCGACACCGGCGTGCAGCAGGTGCTGGGGCCGTGGACGCTCGGCGTGGACGCCTATTACCGCAAGGTCGACCGCCTGCAGGACGAGGGCCAGTTCGGCTCGGCGCTGGTCTACTCGACGTTCAACCTCGCCAAGGGCCGGGTCAAGGGCGTCGAATTCACCGCCGACTACAGCGCAGGTCCGATCTCGGCCTACTTCAATTTCGCGGCCAGCAAGGCGGTCGGCAAGGGCATCATCACCAGCCAGTACAACTTCGATCCGGACGACCTGGCCTACATCGCCCAGCATTACATTCACCTCGACCATGACCAGACGCTGGCCTCCTCCGGCGGCATCAGCTACGCGCTCGGCGAGCGCACGCAGGTCGGCGCGGAATACCTGTTCGGCAGCGGCCTGCGACGTGACGGCGCGGTACCCAACGGCGATCACCTGCCGGCGTATTTCCAGCTCAACCTGAGCGTGGCGCACGACTTCACGGTGGGGCGTTTGGGCGACCTCCAAACCCGGCTGGCGCTGATCAACGCGCTGGATCGCGGCTACGAGCTGCGCGATGGCAGCGGCATCGGCGTGGGCGCGCCGCAGTTCGCTCCGCGGCGCGCGGTGTATCTGAGCCTGCAGAAGGATTTCTGACCGCCCCTACGGCGCGCGTTGCCGCTGGACTGACATGGCATCGGCTACCCTCCCGGTTTCACCCAAGCACCTGACCGCATGGCCTCACGACTTCCCGATCCCGGCGCCGACGAGCGCGCGCACTCCGACCGCCTGCTGCAACTCCTGCGCGAGCAGATCGCCTCGCACGGGCCGATGCCGTTCGCCCAGTACATGGAGCGCTGCCTGTACGCGCCGGGCCTGGGTTACTACAGCGCCGGCAAAACCAAGTTCGGCGAGGCAGGCGATTTCGTCACTGCGCCGGAACTGGGCAACCTGTTCGCGCGCTGCGTCGCCAACGCGGTGCAGCCGGTGCTGGCGATGCTGGGCGAGCAGGCTGACTTCCTGGAGCTCGGTGGCGGCAGCGGCGCCTTTGCCGAAGCCGTGCTGCCCGCCTTCGCCGAGGCCGGCACCCTGCCGCGCCGCTACCTGATCCTGGAGCCCAGCGCCGACCTGCGCGAGCGCCAGCGCGAACGCCTCGCCGCCGAGCTGCCGGCGGAAATCAACGCGCGCGTGGCGTGGCTCGACCGCCCGCCCGAGGAAGCTTGGCGCGGCGTGCTGTTCGCCAACGAGGTGGTCGACGCGCTGCCGACCACACGCTTCACCCTGCGCGCCGGCGAGGTCTACGAGGAACACGTCGCGCTGGATGGCGAGGGTCGCCTGATGCGCACCGACCGTCCGGCCGATGCCCTGGTCGCCGGCGCCGTGCGCCACCTGGAACGCGACCTGGGGCAGCCTTTCGAGGACGGCTACCGCTCCGAAGTGCTGCCGCAGCTTCCGTACTGGGTGCAGGCGGTCGCCGGCACGCTGGAGATGGGGCTGATGCTGTTCATCGACTACGGTTACGTGCGCCGCGAGTACTACCTGCCCGAACGCAGCGACGGCACGCTGATGGCGCACTACCGCCACCACGCGCACGGCGATCCGTTCCATTTCCCGGGCCTGAACGACCTGACCGCGTCGGTCGATTTCACTGCGCTGGCCGAGGCCGGCAACAGCGCCGGCTTCGGGGTGGCGGCGTATCTGCCGCAGGCGCAGTTCCTGCTGGCCAGTGGCCTGCAGTCGGCCTTCGAGCATGTACACGCGCAGGCCGGCGACGACTTCGCCCGCCACCGCCTGGCGCAGGAAGTGCGCCGGCTGACCATGCCCGAACAGATGGGCGAGCGCTTCCAGGCCATGCTGTTCGCACGCGGATTGCCCGCCCTGCCGTTGGCCGCCGAACTGCTCGCCGCGGACCAGGGCGGACGGCTGTGAACGCACTGGTGAGGGAGGCGGCGCCCCTGCGCTGGCATCGCGGCTGGGCCGTGCTCGGCGTTCTGCTGATGGTTGCCGTGGCGGCCATCGCGCTGCTGCCGGCGACGCGCCATCTCACCGCCATGGCGCTGGCCCTGCCCGAAGGCGACAAGCTGCTGCACATGGTCGCCTTCGCGGCGTTGATGGGCTGGTGGGGCAACCTCTATCACCGGCCGCGCCCTCGCCTGGGCGTGGCGGCCGCCTGCCTGCTGTTCGGCTTGCTGATCGAGCTGGCGCAGTGGCCCCACAACCCCAAGGACGCGAGCGTGTGGGACCTGGCGGCCGATGCGCTGGGGCTGGCCCTGGGCGCGCTGCTGCTGCGCACGCCGCTGGCCGGCGTGCTCGCGCGCGTCGAGCGCGGGCTTGGCATGCAGCAGGCGCAACGGTGATGCGTCGAACCTCCCCCGTTCGCCGGGAAAGCATGGACAGGTGCACCAGACCGTCGCCGAACGCTAGGAAGTGAAACCCGGCCAACCCTGTGCATGCCGGCGGATGAGCGCCGCCAGGCTCGCCACCTGCTCGGGCGAATCGTTGAGCGCGGGGATGTAGCGAAGCTCCTGCCCACCGGCGGCGGTGAAGAAATCGCGGTTCTGCATGGCGATTTCCTCCAGCGTCTCCAGGCAATCCACCGCGAACCCGGGGCAGGCCACGTCCAGGCGTTTGACGCCCTCGCCGGCGAGCTGGCGCACGGTGGCATCGGTGTAGGGCTGCAGCCACGGCTCGCGGCCCACGCGCGACTGGAAGCTCAGCAGCAGCTGCGTTTCGTCCAGTCCCAGTCGCGCGCGCAGCCGCGCCGTCGTGGCCTGGCACTGGGCGAGGTAGGGATCGCCCAGGCGCACGTAGCGCTCGGGAATGCCGTGGAAGGACAGCAGCAGCTTCTCGCCGCGGCCATTGGCTTCCCACCAGCGTTCGATACGCGTGGCCAGCGCGTCGATGTGCGCCGGGTCCTCGTGGTAGTCGTTGACCACCCGCAGCTCAGGCGGCCAGCGCAGCTGCTTGAGCGTGTCGGCCACCGCGTCGATCACCGAGCCGGTGGAGGTGGCCGAATACTGTGGATACAGCGGAAGCACCAGCAACCGGCGCACCCCGGCAGCCTGCAGTTCGGCGATCTTGGTCGCGACGGACGGTGCGCCGTAGCGCATCGCCAGCGCGACACGCGCCTGGTCGCCGAGCTCCGCCTGCAACGCGATGGCCAGCGTTTCGCTCAGCACGCGCAGCGGCGAGCCGGCCTCGGTCCAGATCCGCGCATAGGCATGCGCGGAGCGGCGCGGACGGATCGCCAGGATCACCCGGAGGATCGGCCACCACAGCCAGCGCGGGTAATCGATCACGCGGCGGTCGGAGAGGAACTCGGCCAGGTAGGGCCTGAGCGCACGCGCCGTCGGCGCCTCCGGCGTGCCGAGGTTGACCAGCAGCACGCCGATCGCACCCGGCTGAACGTTCCGGTCAGGGGCGTGGTCTGAAGGGCCGGTATAGTGGTCGCGCTGTGGCATCGAAGGCGTCGGCGGCGTGCAGGCGGTGGAGTCTGCCACAAGCCGCCGGACGCGCCCCCGGGCACCGTTGCCGCACCCCCCGTTTTCCCTGCGCAAGGAGTTCTCCATGTTCAAGGCATTGCGTCGTAGCTCGCTGATCGCATTGACCCTGCTGCTGCCGGCGATGGCCGCCCACGCGGAGGACCCGCCGCTGGTGCGCGCGCAGAACGCGGTGCGCGTGCTGCACGAGATCATGCAGGCGCCGGACAAGGCGATCCCGAACGACCTGCTGGGCAACGCCAAGGCGATCGCGGTGATCCCCGACATGGTCAAGGCCGGCTTCATCTTCGGCGGCCGCCGCGGCGAAGGGCTGATCTCGGTACGCAGTGCGGACGGCACCTGGTCCAATCCCAGCTTCATCACCCTCACCGGCGGCAGCGTGGGCTTCCAGGCGGGCGTGTCCTCGACCGACGTGGTGCTGGTGTTCCGCACCCAGCGCGGCGTGGACTCGATCGTCAACGGCAAGTTCACCCTCGGCGCCGATGCCGCCGCCGCGGCCGGCCCGGTGGGCCGCACCGCCAGCGCAGCCACCGACGCGCAGATGAAGGCGGAGATTTATTCCTACTCGCGCTCGCGCGGCCTGTTCGCCGGCGTGGCGCTGGACGGCTCGGTGCTGCGTATCGACTACGACGCCAACGAGGCCGTGTACGGCTCCGGCATCACGCCGCGGCGCATCTTCGAAGGCGGCGTCGCCAACGTGCCGGGCCCGGTCGTGGACTTCCGCGACCAGCTCGAGGAGTACACTGCGCGTTGATCCCGTTGCTGGCATAGCGCTGGCAACCCCAACGGTTTTCGGCACAGTCCGTCAGAGGTTTGAAGTCATGGGTCTGGACAGTTTTTGGCATTGGATCATCCTGCTCGTCGTGGTGTTGGTGATCTTCGGCACCGGCAAGCTGGCGAAGATGGGCCCGGATCTGGGCAACGCCGTGCGCGGCTTCAAGAAAGCCATGCAGGGCGAGGACGATGAGGAAGAGGCCAAGCGCAAGGCGCAGGAGCAGCTGCGCGCCGACCCGCCGGCCGCGGACGCCACCGCCAGCAAGGCGCGCGACACCAGCGAAACCAAGTAAGCGCGCGGTGGCGCGGCGATGATCGAGATCAGCTTCGGCAAGATGCTGCTGCTGGCGCTTATTGCGCTGCTGGTGCTCGGCCCGGAAAAGCTTCCCGGCGCGGCGCGCACCGCCGGCGCGTTGATACGCCGCGTGCGCAACACCTGGGACAGCGTGCGTACCGAGGTCGAGCGCGAGCTGGAGATCGAGGAGATCAAGCGCACCGCCCGCGAGGCCGCCGCGCGTGCCGAAGCCGCGCAGGCGCAGATGAACGCCACCGCGCGTGAAGTGCGCGCGGCGGTCGGTTCGGTGACGGCCGCGCCGGTTCCGGCCACCGAGCCCGAACCGGAGCTCGCACACGCCCGGTTGTCCGGGGAGGCCACGGACGGTGACGACGAGCCGCCACCCGAGCGCGACACACGTACCGGCGACCTGTTCGCCGACGACCCGGAGCACGCCCCGGTGAAGGAACATCCGCATGGCATCGCCTGAGCCCGAGCCGCAGGTCGACCTGCAGCAGGGCCTGTTTTCGCACCTGATCGAACTGCGCTCGCGCCTGCTCAAGGCCTGCGCGATGGTGTTGATCGTGCTGCTGGCGCTGATTCCCTTCGCCAACCGGCTCTACACGCTGCTGGCCGCGCCGCTGGTGGCTCACCTGCCGCGGGGCGCGCACCTGATCGCCACCGAGGTGGCCAGCCCCTTCATTACCCCGTTGAAGCTGGCCTTCTACACCGCGCTGTTCATCAGCATGCCGGTGATCCTCTACCAGCTGTGGGCGTTCGTCAGCCCCGGCCTGTACAAGCACGAGAAGCGGCTTGCGCGACCGCTGCTGCTGGCGGCGCTGGTGCTGTTCTACGTCGGGTGTGCGTTCGCCTATTTCCTGGTGTTGCCGGCGGCGTTCCGCTTCCTCACCGCGGTGACGCCGGTGGGCGTGGAGATGATGACCGACATCACGCATTACCTCGACTTCGTGATGCTGATGTTCTTCGCCTTCGGCCTGTGCTTCGAGGTCCCGGTCGCGGTGGTGATCCTGGCCGCGGTCGGTGTGGTGGACGTGGCCAAGCTGCGCAGCGTGCGCCGCTACACCATCGTGGGCGCCTTCGCGATCGCCGCGGTGATCACGCCGCCGGACATCACCTCGATGATCATGCTGGCCGTGCCGATGTGCCTGCTCTACGAGCTGGGCGTGCTGGCGGTGCGCTGGCTGGTCAAGCCGCGCGACGAGGCTTCCGAATAGCGCGATGTCTGCTCCCTCTCCCCGTCGGGGAAAGGGAGCAGGGCGGTTACTGCACGGCGTCGGGCCGATGCCCCAGCGCCAGCCCCTTGAGGATGTTCAACGCCTGCGCCAGCGTGTAGTCCTGGGTGGCGAGCTTGGCATTGTCCGCGCTGCCGTCGTTGTCGATGTCCTGCGCGGCGGCGGTGTTCTCGTTGGCCAGGTGATGCTTGAGATCGGCTTCGGAACTGATCAGCTCCGGCTCGCTGTCGGCCTGGTTGACGGTGAGCTCGGCCAGCGCGATGTCCGGCTTGATGCCTTCGGCCTGGATCGAGGTGCCGTTGGGCGTGTAGTAGCGCGCCGTGGTGAGCTTGACCGCGTGGTCGGCATCCAGCGGCAGCACGGTCTGCACCACGCCCTTGCCGAAGGTGCGCCGCCCCACGATCAGCGCACGATGGTCGTCCTTGAGCGCGCCGGCGACGATCTCCGCCGCCGAGGCGGTGCCGTTGTCGGCCAGCAGCACCATCGGAGCACCCTGCAGCAGGTCGCCCGGGTGCGCATCGAATTTCATGTTGGCATCGGCCAGCCGTCCGCGCGTGCTGACGATACCGCCCGCGTCGAGGAAGTCGTCGCTGACCGCCACGGCCGAGGTGAGCAAGCCGCCGGGGTTGGAGCGCAGGTCGAGCACCGCGCCCTTGGGTTGCCCGTGCTTGGCCACGTAATCGGCGAACTTGCGCTCCAGGTCGTCGGCGGTGTCTTCCTGGAACTGGCTGATGCGGATGTAGGCGTAGCCGGGCTGCAGCTCACGCAGCTTCACGCTGGTCACCGAGATCTGCTCGCGCACCAGCGGCATGTCGACCGGCTGGTCGCTGTTCTCGTGCAGGATGGAGAGCGTGACCTTGCTTCCCGGCTCGCCGCGCAGCCGCTTGAACATGTCGTCCACGTTGTCCGGATCGACCGCCTTGCCATCGATCTTGACGATGGTGTCGCCGGGCTTGATGCCGGCGCGCGCGGCCGGGGTATCGTCGATCGGCGCGACGATGCGCAGCGTGCCGTCCACTTCCAGCACCTCGATGCCCAGGCCGCTGTACTGGCCGGTGGTGTCCTCGGAAAGCTGCTGCAGGCCCTGCTTGTCCAGGTATTCGCTGTGCGGATCCAGCCCGCTCAGCATGCCGCTGATCGCCGCCTTCATCAGCGTCTTGTTATCGACCGGCTCGACATAGGCCTGGCGGATCACTTCGTAGACGCGGCTGAAGTTGCGCACGTCGTCCAGGTCGACCGGATCGGGCGCGCTGGCGGCCTTGGCTGGCACCGCCGTGCTCGCTGCGGCGGCCGGGGCCTGCTGTGCGTGCAGCGGCGCGAACGCCAGCGCGGCGGTCACGGCGCAGGCCAGGGCACGGGGGATCGGATGCATGCGAAGACTCCTGGGTATCCGGCGGATTTCGACCACACGGGGGCGCGGTCGTTCCAAAACTAGCCGGTGGCGTGGAAAGAAGGGCGTCAACGCCGCTTGGCCAGCCAGCCGCGCGGGTCGACCGGCTTGTTCTTGTGACGCAGTTCGAAATACACGCCGGTGTTGACGCCGGTGGTGGGGCTGGCGGTGCCGATCGCCTCGCCCACCTCGACCTGGTCGCCGACGCTGTGCAGCAGGCTTTCGTTGTTGCCGTACATGCTCAACCAGCCATCGCCATGGTTGAGGATGACCAGCAACCCGTAGCCACGCAGGAACGCGGCATAGACCACGCGGCCGCGCGCCACGGCATGCACTTCACTGCCGTCGTCGGCCTTGATCAACACGCCGTTGCCGTAGCTCACCACCGGGCCGGTCGCAGGCCAGGGCAGATTGCCACGGATGTCGGCCTTGCCGCCGGCGCGGCTGGGCGCGGCGGGGCTGGCGCGATCGCTGCGGGCGGCCTCGCGCGCGGCATCGTCGATGGCGCGCTGCAGCTTGTCGACCAGGTGGTCCAGCGATTGCGCGTTCTGCTTCATCGCCGCCAGGCGCTGGGTCTCGTCCTTGTACTTGGCATTGGCCTGGGCCACCAGCTTCTGCTGCGCGGCGCGCCGGTTCGCCAGCGTACTGGCCTTGTCCGCGCGTTCGGCGCGGGTGGCGGCCAAGGCCTGCTGCTCGGCCGTGATTCCGGCCTCCAGTTGCTGCAGATGGCTGAGCTCGCCCATCAAGGCGGCGACGCGCGCGGCGCGGTCCTGCTGGAAATATTTCGAATAGGCCAGCGTGCGCGCGATCTGCGCGAGATCCTGGTCGCCCAGCAACAGCCGCAGGTCGGTGCCGCGGCCGAGCGTGTAGGTGGCGCGGAGCAGGTCGGCGATGGCGGCGCGCTGGCCGGCCAGGCGCTGCTGGAGTTCGTCGCGCTGCTGCTGGAGCTGGTCCAGCTCCTGCTGCTTGGCCGCCAGCGCGGCATCGGTTTCGCGCAGTGCGCGGGCGGCATCCGCCAGGGCGTTGGCCTGGCGGGCGAGTTCGGCGTTGGCACTGTCGCGACGAGCGGCGGTCTGTGCCTGCTCGCGGGCGAGGGCTTCCATCCTGCTGCGCAGTTCGGCCAGTTGCTGTTTGGCCTGAGCCTGCTTGTGGAGCGAGGATTGCTGTGCCATCGCCGGCACGGCAGCAGCCAGCGCGACAACGGTCAACAGGAGGGCGAGGGCACGAGGGGCGGGTCGGCGCATGGGGACCGATTATCCCCGAAGCGGACGCGTCGTAGGGCGGGGTGGGCTTCAGCCGAACGGCTGTGGTGGGAGAGCGGCGGGCAGAAGCCCCCCTGCGTTCCCGCCAGCGTCCGCGCGGCGACAGCGCCTGCACGGGTGGCCGCTACCATGGCCGTTCGTCAGCGGACAGGCGGTGCGATGGGCAAACGTGGGAAGTGGATCGCGCTCGCAGCAGCCAGTTGCCCATGGGCATTGGTGGCGCAGACCGTGACCGAACTGCCGCCGGTCCCGGTGCAGGCGATGCGGCTGGACATCCCGCCGTTCGATCTGCCCGCCGCCTTGTCCCGCGCGCCAGTGGCCATCAGCGCCAGCGGCAAGCCGGGTGTAAATCTCTCCGAAGCGCTGGTCGGGGTGCCCGGCGTGCTGGCGCGCGACCGGCAGAACTACGCGCAGGACGAACAACTCTCCATCCGCGGCTTCGGGGCGCGCGCCACCTTCGGCGTGCGCGGCGTGCGGCTGTACGTCGACGGCATTCCCGCCACGATGCCGGACGGGCAGGGCCAGCTCTCGCACGTCGCGCTGGCCGCGGCCGATCGCGTGGAGGTGCTGCGCGGGCCGTTCTCGGCGCTGTATGGCAACTCCTCCGGCGGCGTGGTGCAGGTATGGAGCGCCGGGGGCGGGCCGGTGCCGGTGCGCGCGCTGGAAGCCTGGACCGGTGCCGACGCCAGCCTGCGCGTGGACGCCCAGGCGCGCGGCGTTACCGGCCCGCTCGACTACAACGTGGCGCTGGGCCACTTCCGTACCGACGGCTACCGCGCGCACAGCCGCGCGCAACGCACCTCCGGCAACGCGCGGCTGGGGTTCGACCTGGGCGCCGGTCGCACGTTGACCCTGGTGCTCAACACGCTGGCGCAACCACAGGCGCAGGATCCGCTGGGCCTCACCCGCGCGCAGTGGCACGCCGATCCGCGCCAGGCGGTGGACGCGGCATTCGCGTTCGACACGCGCAAGCGCGTGCAACAGCAACAACTGGGTGCGATCTGGAACGTCGAAGGCGCGCGCGATGACGTGCGCCTGATGGGCTACGCGGGGCGGCGGGCCGTGACCCAGGTGCTGTCGATCCCGCCTTTCGCGCAGCAAAGCCCCCTCAGCGCAGGTGGCGTGGTCGACCTGGACGGCGGCTACGGCGGCGCCGACGCGCGCTGGACCCACCGCGGCCAGGCGTTGGGTCGCCCGCTCGAATGGGTGCTGGGTACGAGCTGGGACGTGCAGGACCAGCACCGGCGCGGCTACGAGAACTTCATCGGCGACACCCTCGGCGTGGTGGGCGCGCTGCGCCGCGACGAGCACGACCGCGTGCACGACTTCGACCAGTACGGGCAGCTGTACTGGCATGTCGCCGAGCACTGGTCGCTGCTGCTCGGCGCGCGCCATAGCGAGGTGGCCTTCCATGTGCGCGACCGCTACGTGACCGCCGCCAATCCGGACGACAGCGGCCAGGTGCGCTATCGCGCCATCACGCCGGTGGCGGGCGTCGTCTACCGGCCCGGCGCGCAGGTGCGGCTGTACGCCAGTTACGGCGAAGGCTTCGAGACGCCCACCTTCAACGAACTGGGTTACCGGCGCGACGGCGGCGCGGGACTGGCGCTCGACCTGTCGCCAGCGCGCAGCCGCAACGAGGAACTGGGGCTGAAGTGGCAGCCGCATGATGGCGTGGGCGTCGAGCTTGCGCTGTTCCGCGCGGACAGCCGCGACGAACTGGCGGTGGCCAGCAACCACGACGGCCGCTCGACCTACCGCAACGTGGGCCGCAGCCGCAGGCAGGGCGCGGAGCTGGCGGTCGATGGCGACCTCGGCGCTGGCTGGCGGCTGCAGCTGGGCATGACCTGGCTCGACGCGCGTTTCCGCAGCGGCTTCCTCGCCTGTTCCGGCACGCCCTGCATCGTTCCCGACCTGCCGGTGCCGCCCGGTACGCGCATTCCCGGCGTGCCGCGGCGCTACGGCTCGCTGCGCCTGGAACGCGGCGGCGAGCTCGGCTGGCGTGGTGGCATCGAACTCGACGGCGCGGGCGCGGTGCCGGTGGACGATCGCAACAGCGCCATGGCGCCGGGCTTCCTGCGCACGGGCCTCGACCTCGGCTACGGGATGGCGCTGGGACGCACGCGGCTGCACGTGAGCGCGCGGGTGGACAACTTGTTTGACCGGCGCATCGTCGGCTCAGTCATCGTCAACGAAGGCAATGGCCGCTATTACGAGCCGGCGCCGGGTCGCAGCATGTCGCTTGGACTGCGCCTGGAGCTGTGAGCGTATGGCGGTATGGACGTCCATGCAGACAAGCGCCTGGCAGCCTGCAAATGGCCGTCCATACAGGCATACGCCGTGCCAACGAAGGCCACTTGTGTCGAAAATCGATAGGTGGGGTTAAACGCTTGTAAGCACCCCGGGAAAGTGGAAGACTGCCGCTGCGCAATTCCCCTCGCCTGCAGTGCTGGCGGTGCGCAATACACCACCATCCTCGGGCGCATTGCGCACCCCTACAACCGAGGATTGAGTCATGAAAGCGAACAAGCTCGCTACGGCGTTGGCTTTGCTGCTGACGCCCCTGGGTTCCGTTTACGCACAGACCACCCCGCCTGCCGACACGCCGGTGCCCGCGCCACCGCCGCAGGACCAACAGCAGGCCAACCCCCAACAGGCGCAGCAGCTGCAGACGATCACCGTCACCGGCTCGGCGATCCCGCGCATCGACGTGGAGACGCCCTCGCCGGTCACCGTGATCACTGCGGCGCAGATCGAACGCAGCGGCCTGAAGACCGTCAGCGACGTGGTGCGTGCGATCTCGGCCGACAACAGCGGTTCGATCCCGACCGCCTTCACCGCGGGCTTTGCCGCCGGTTCGGCCGGCGTCGCCCTGCGTGGCCTGACGGTCAACTCGACGCTGGTGCTGATCGACGGCCGCCGCTCGACCAACTACCCGCTGGCCGATGACGGCCAGCGAACCTTCGTCGACCTCAACACGATCCCGGTCAACGCGATCGAGCGCATCGACGTGCTGAAGGACGGCGCCTCCTCGCTGTACGGCGCCGATGCCATCGCCGGCGTCGTCAACATCATCCTCAAGCAGAACTACAAGGGACTGGAGGGAACCGCCGAGATCGGCACGTCCGAGCGCGGCGGCGGCACCACCCGGCGCATCACCCTGTTGTTCGGCGGGGGCGACCTGCAGAAGAACGGATGGAACGCTTACGGCGGCATCGAAGCGCAGAAGGACGACCGCATCTGGGCACGCGACCGCGATTATCCCTACAACACCACGGACCTCAGCCCCGGCGGCGGCAGCGACCTCAACTGGGGCCAGCCCGGGTTCAACACCGGATCGATCTGGGGCATGGTGCAGCCGGCCGTCCCGGGCGTTCCCGGCCCCGGCGGCCAGCAGACCGGCACCGCGGTCGACGGTGCGTTGTGGCAGCCATTGCGTCCGTGCGGACCGGGCTCGACGCTCGTGACCAACGAGCTGGGCAGCGGTTGCGAACAGAACCAGATCGCCGACTACATCGACCTGGCGCCCAAGCAGGAGCGCGCCGGCGTCTACGGCCGGTTGACCGTGAAGGTGGGCGACAACAGCGAGGCCTACGTCAGCGGCAGCTACTACCACAACAAGGTGGAGGCCGCCGCCACGCCGCCGCAGATTCGCGCCGGCACGCCGGTCAACACCCGTTCGATCGTGCTGCCGGCAACCTTGCCCGACGGATCGGACAACCCGAACAACCCGTTCCCCAACCAGCCCGCGCTGATCACCTACGCCTTCGGCGACATCCCGGGCGGGGCGAAGACCGTCAACGACAACGTGCGCCTGGTCGGCGGCATCCACGGCATCTGGGGCGAGTGGAACTACGACAGCGCACTGGTGCTCAACCACAGCTCGCTGGACGTCAACAACTATGGCTTCCTCAACTACGCCGCGCTGATCAGTGCCGTCAACAACGGCACCTACAACTTCATCGACCCGACGCAGAACTCGCCCGAGCTGCTGGCCCAGCTCGCGCCGGTGCTGCACAAGAAGTCGACCACGGACCTGCAGTCGCTGGACTTCCACCTCACGCGCCTGCTGGCGGATCTGCCCGGTGGTTCGCTGGGCCTGGCCACCGGCATCGACCTGCGGCGCGAGAAGCAGTCCGATCCCGACCTCAATCCGGGCCTGTCGGCACAAGGCCTGGGCGTGGCGCACACGTTCGGCAAGCGCACGGTGAAGGGCGTCTACGTCGAGCTGGATGCGCCGTTCCTGGAGTCGCTGGAAGTGGACGTGTCCGGCCGCTACGACAAGTACTCGGACTTCGGAAGCAACTTCTCGCCGAAGGTGGGCTTCAAGTGGAAGCCGATCGAATCGCTGGCGATCCGCGGCACCTGGTCCAAGGGCTTCCGCGCACCGAGCTTTGCCGAAAACGGTTCGAGCGAATCGGAGGGCTTCGCCACTTACAACCTGCCCGACGACTACGTGGCGGCCCACGGCAGCGACGCCTACACCCGCCCGTACGGCCTGGCTTTCGACACCATCGGCAATCCCGACATCCAGCCGGAGAAATCCAAGAGCTGGACCTTCGGCGTTCTGTGGCAGCCGACCGAGCAGTTCAGCGCGTCGGTGGACTACTACGACATCAAGAAGACCGGCGTGATCGGCCAGTTCGACCCGCAGGCGGTGCTGGATGCCTATTTCGCAGGACAGCCATTGCCCCCGGGCTCGGCGATCATCCCCGACGTGCCCGACCCGGAGCATCCGACGCTGCTGCCCAAGCCGGTGGTGGTGCAGGCGCCCTACGTCAACCAGAACGCGTTGCAGACCAAGGGCGTGGACCTGGACCTGGTGGGCAACTTCGACTTCGGCGGCAACCTCAAGCTGCGCAGCGAATTCAGCGCCACGCGCATCTTCGAATGGAACCTCACCCTGCAGGATGGCACGGTGCAGCGCTTTGTCGGCACCCACGGCGTCTATGCGGTGTCCTCCGGTGCCGGTACGCCGCGTGACCGCGCGACCTGGTCGAACAGCTTCATGTTCGGCCCGGCCACCCTTACCGGCACGCTGTACTACACCAGCGGCATCAGCATGGAGTCGCCGGATGCGGGCGAGGGCTGCATCTCGACCGATGACAACGGCGACCCGTTCCCGCCGAGTTGCCACGTCGGCGCATGGACGCAGTTCGACCTCACCGGCAACTACGACTTCAACGACCATTTCTCGGTCTATGCGTCGGTCCTCAACGCGTTCGATCGCCGCGCGCCGTTCGATCCGGCCAACTACGCGGGCATCAACTACAACCCGACGTGGTCGCAGATGGGCATGGTCGGGCGGTTCTACACGGTGGGCGTGAAGTACAAGATGTGAGCCCGCACGCGGGCCTTGCGGGCGCGCCGGTGTCCGGCGCGCCCGTTTTTATCGGGTGACAATAGGGTTCCCCGTCTTCGACCGAGCATCCCATGTGCCTGATCGCCTTCGCCTGGAACGTCCACCCACGCTGGCGGCTGGTGCTGGCGGGCAATCGCGACGAGTACCACGCGCGCCCGAGCGCCCCGCTGGCCCGCTGGGACGACATGCCGGTGATCGCCGGGCGTGACCTGGAGGCGGGCGGCACCTGGCTCGGCGTGAGCACGGGCGGGCGCTGCGGCGTGGTCACCAACGTGCGCGATCCGCGTGTGCCGCAGGCCGGGCTTTCGCGTGGCCTGCTGGTGACCGACTGGCTGCGCGGCCAGCCCGACGCCACCGCGCACGCGCGGGCATTGGGCGAGACGGCGGCCGGCTATCGCCCGTTCAACCTGCTCACCTTCGACGCGCACGCCGCCTTCTATCTCGGCAACCGGCCCGCGCCGCGCGTGCAGGCGGTGACGCCCGGCGTGCATGGGCTGTCCAACGCCGACTTCAACACGCCCTGGCCGAAGACGCGCCAGTTGATGGCGCGACTGCAGGCCTGGCTGGACGAAGGCATGGAGGACGCCGCGCCGCTGTTCGAGGCGTTGGCGGACGAACGACCGGCGCCCGATGAGCAACTGCCCGACACGGGCATCGGCCGCGAGCGCGAACGCTCGCTCTCGGCCGCCTTCATCCGCGGGTCGGTCTATGGCACCCGCGCCAGCACGGTGGTGCTCATCGACCACGCGGGTGGCGGACGGATCATCGAGCGACGATTCGGGCCGGACGGACGTCCGGACGGCCAAAGCGACATGGCTTGGTAAGCCTGTCCAGGAAGGTCCCGCCGCGGCCTGAGGCATTAACCCGCGCGCGATCTGAGGCCCTCTCCCTCCGGGGAGAGGGTTGGGTGAGGGGCCGGGGCTCGCCCGAAACCTCACCGCTCCCTGCGGCATCGCCCACCTGCCGATCGGGCGCGTCCTACGCGACGGAACGGCCCCTGGCCACTGTGCCCGCTACCGGCGCGCCGCTACCGTGCGGGACTCGCCACACACGAAGGAACCGTCGATGCGACAAGGATGGCGCTGGTGGGCGTTGGCCGCCTGCCTGCTGGTCAGGCCGTGCGCGGCCGCCTGTCCGGACTGGCATGCGCCGCGCGCCGCGCGCGAGCTGCATGCCTTGCACGACCAGCTCGACCACTGGAACCACGCCTATCGCACGGCCGGCCATTCGCCTGTCGACGATACGATCTACGACCAGGCGCTCGCCCGCTACGAAGACTGGCGCGCCTGCTTTCCCGACCAGGCGCCGCCCGCGCTGGCCCACCTGGCCGATGCGACCGGGCCGGTGCGCGCACCCATCGCACAGACCGGCCTGGCCAAGCTCCCCGACGCCGCCGCCGTGCAGGCGTGGATGCGCGAGCGCGGCAACCGCGACCTGTGGGTGCAACCGAAGGCCGACGGCGTGGCCGTCACGCTGCTGTACGTCGATGGTCGACTGCGCCAGGCGGTCAGCCGTGGCGACGGTCTGCACGGATCGGACTGGACTGCCGACGTCCGACGGATCGCGGCCGTCCCGAAGCGCCTTCCGCACGCGCCGCCACGCGTGCTGCTCCAGGGCGAACTGGTCTGGCGCCTGCCTGGACACCGGCAGGCCGCGGACGGCGGTGTGCGCGCGCGTGCGGACGTGGCCGGTGCGCTGGCACGCGATCCTCTGGACGCCAACGCCGCTGCGCACATCGGCCTGTTCGTGTGGGACTGGCCAAGCGGACCGGCCGACATGCGCGCGCGCCTGGCCGGACTGGAAGCGATGGGTTTCGGCGCCAGCGCGGCACTGACACAGCCGGTAGCCAGCCTCGCGCAGGTCCGTCGCTGGCGCGAGCGTTGGTACCGCCAGGCGCTGCCCTTTGCCACCGACGGTACCGTGCTGCGCCAGGGCCACCGGCCGCGAGGCACGGAGTGGCAGCCTACGCCGCCGGACTGGGCGGTCGCCTGGAAATACCCGCCCGCCAAGGCATTGGCAACGGTGCGCGCGGTGGATTTCCGCCGTGGCCGGCGCGGCCGCGTCGCCGTGGTGCTGGAACTGGAGCCGGTGGTGCTGGACGACCGTACGGTGCGACGCGTGAGCGTCGGATCGCTGGCCCGCTGGCGCATGCTCGACGCCCGACCGGGCGACCAGGTCGCGCTCTCGCTGGCCGGATTGACCATTCCCCGCTTCGACGGCGTCGTGTGGCGTACCCGCGAGCGCGCCGCCGTCGCCGTGCCCTCGGAAACCACGCGCGACGGACTGGATTGCTGGCACCCGGACGCCGGTTGCGAACGCCAGTTCCTGGCCCGGCTGGTATGGCTCGGCGGGCGGCAAGGGCTACGCATCGACGGCATGGGCGAGACGACCTGGCAGGCGCTGGTCGACGCGCGACTCGTGCGCGGCCTGCTTGACTGGCTATCGCTCACGCCCGCGCAGCTGGCTACCGTACCGGGCATCGGCACCGCGCGTGCCGCGCATCTGGCGCAGGCGTTCGAGCGCACCCACGCGGCCGGCTTCGACTCGTGGTTGCGCGCGCTGGGGATGCCGCCGGCGGGCAACGCCGTGTCGAGCGATTGGCCGGCGCTGGCCGCGCGGGATACCGCGACATGGGAGAACGTGCCGGGCGTGGGTCCGGGTCGAGCCGCGCGGTTGCGGGCGTTCTTCCATCATCCGGAGGTGGAGCGGCTCGCCGCGCGGCTTCATGCGGTGGGCATCGCGGGGTTTTGAACTGCCAGGCCTACCTGCAGGTGCGCTCCGACAAGGGTGGCGCGCGCAGGAGGAGCCCACGTGTGCACATCTAGGCGAGGATCTCGCCGTCCAGGTAGTACCAGCGCCCATCCTCGCGCAGGAACCGGCTCACCTCGTGCAGGCGTTGCGCGCGCCCGCCGCCATAGCGCAGGCGGGCAACGAATTCGACCACGGCCTCCGGCCCGCCATCGTCGTGGCGCCTGACCGACAACCCGAGCCAGCTCGGCGCCGGCTGCTGCGCAGCGAGCTTGAGGTGGGCGGGGCGCGTACTCGGATGCCAGGTGGCCAGCAGGTAGTCCTCGCGCTTGAGCACGTAGGCGCTGTAGCGCGAGCGCATCAGCGCCTCGGCGGTCGGCGCGGGAGTGCCTTCGTGCAGCGGCCCGCAACAGTGCGCGTAACCGGCGGCGTTGCCGCAAGGGCACGGGGTGAGAGTGTCGACGGCGCGCACGTTTTGCAGGAGTCCACCGGAAGAACGTTCCGGTCATCCTGACGTCTGGAGAAAAAATTGCAACGCGCCGGCGTTCAGTCGGACCGCTGGCGCGAGACGAGCCGTGGCGCCAGGTCGTAGCCCATGCGGCGCGGAATCGCCTTGAGCTCTTCCAGCAATTGGTAGTCCATGCGCGGTTCGCGGCCGAGGATCCACAGGTAGCGCCGCCGTGGCTCGCCTACCACCGCCCAGCGATAATCGCGGTCGAGGCCGATCACCCAGTGCTCGTTCCACACGAAGCGCAGCCGATCCAGCCACGCCGGGGCAAAGCGCAACTGCAGCCTGGCCGGTTCGCGCAGTGGCTCGGGCTGGCGCAACACGCCATGGGTTTCGCTCAACCTGCCGTCCTCGCCACGACAGGCGCTGACCACCGCGACCAGGCCGTCGTCGCGCGGTGCGTATTCCAGCGTGAGTTCGCCCATGCAGCGACGCTGGAACGGTAGCGGCAACCAGGCCACGCCGTGCCAGCGCCCGATGTAGCGCTCCAGGTCCACCCACGGCACCGCCTCGACGCCACGTGCCGCGGTGACGGCGGCGCGCGCCGGACGTTGGGACGATCGCCTGCCTGTGTGCAGTTGCATGGGCTCCCCGGACGACGAAGGCCCGCCCATGAAGCACGCGTGGCGATCAACCCCGCGTCAAGTGCGCCGTCAACCGCCCGTCGCCGCATCGTGCGTGGCGTCGCCGCGCCGGCGCCACACACGACAACGGTTGTTGGCGGGCATCGCGTGGTCTTCCACCAACGCGAAGCCCGCCGCCCGCGCCAGGGCGTCGACCGCGGCGGCGTCGCGCAGGCCCATGCGCGGGTCGCGCAGCTTGAGCGAACGGTCGAAGGCGGCATTGCTGTCGCTGGTGTAGCGCCCGTCCTGGTTGAACGGACCGTAGATGGCGAGCACGGCGTCGTCGGTGGTGATGCCTGGCAGGTGTGCGAAGAAACGCACGACCTCGGCCCAGCCCATGATATGCAACGTATTGGCGCTGAACACCGCGTCGTAGCGTGCACAGGGCCAGCCGCCCGCCACGTCCAGTTCGATCGGTGCAGGCGTGTTCGGCAACGCGGCCTCGTCCAGCCAGGCGCGAATGCCCGGCAGGTTGCCCGCGCGGTCGGAACACTGCCAGCTCAGCCATGGCATGGCCGCGGCAAAGTGCATCGCGTGCTGGCCGGTACCGCTGCCGATCTCCAGCACGCGCGTGCATGGCGCCAAGACCTCGCGCAGGACGTCCAGGATCGGTTCGCGGTTGCGTTCGCAGGCAGGTGCGAACGGCTTGTCCACGTCAGGCCGGGCGGCCGCGCAGCACGCGGGCGGGCAGCATCAGCAGCGCGCCGAGGAAGGCGAACACCGCGTGCAGGGTGATGCCCACCAGCCGGAACGGCAGCGATATCAACCAGACGATCGGCCACAGCACCAGGGCCAGCAGCGCCAGGGGCCAGCAGAACACGAGCAGCAGCAGCCAGAGCAGGAAACCGACCATGACCTCACCTCGGGTGGTGGGAAGAGGGGCACTCTAGCGCGGTCGATCGCCCGCGCGTAGATGACTGGCGGCACCCGTCAGTGCATGCCGGCCATCGGGTCGACGCCAATCAGCCAGCGGTGCAGCCAGAACGCGAACACGGCCCACGCGGCCACGCCGATCACCACCGCGATCGCATCGCCACGCAGCGTGCCGGCGGGATAGTCGACACCTTCGAGCCGATCGCGCTGGCGCAACCAGACGGCCACCGGCAGCGCCCAGGACAGGAATGCGCCGAACAGCACCACGTCATGCAGCAGGCCGGTGGCCAGCAGGTGCCCGGACGCCCAGACCACCACGCCCAGCAGCATCGGCTGGCCGAGCGCCGCCTTGATGTGATTGCGCGGCACGTACGCGGCCGCGACCAGCACGAAGGCGACCAGGGTGAACAGCGCGTTGAGGTGATCCATCGACAGCGGTGGCGTGTACAGCGCCAACGGTAGCCGCCTCGCCTGGCCGAAACCGATGCAGGTCAGCACCAGGCCGGCCAGCGCCACCACTGCGAACATGCCTTTCCAGGCCCGTTCGCCAAACCGGTCGATCTGCCGACGGCGCCAGCGCGGAAAGACCAGCGGCACCACATGGACGCCAAGAAAGACGAACAGGCCGTAGATCATCAGCTGCATCGCGCTTCTCCCCGGGTTCGGGGAACGATCATAGGCGCGCCGTGGCGCGCTGTCGTGACGATGCCATCACCGCGGTGGCGCGCCGCTCACCCGACGGGCGACACGTTCACCGCCAGCACCACGCCGCCGGGGGCCAACTGCAAACGTGCCGGGAGCGTGGCCGACCGCAACCAGGCATCGCCTGGCTGCAGGACGTCGTCGTCCAGTTCGAGCCGCCCGCGCGCGCAGTAAAGCAGCACCGTCTCCGCCTGCAGTCGGACGTCATCGGACGGGCGCCATACCGCGACGCGACCGCGCGCGTAGCCCCGGCGCACCATCAGGTTGAAGTCGCGGGTGGCGCCGCCGGCCAGCGTCACCGTCACCTGCGCCTCCCCGGGAAAACCGAAGGGTGCGAACGGTTCGGTCAGCGCATGCGTGCGTCCATCGTCCAGCGCCATGGCAAAGCCCGCGCCCTCCAGCAGCACGATGGTGCGGTCGACACCGGGAAACGCGGAGAACGGCGCCGCGCTGTCGACCTCGGCCACGCTCACCCGCCAGAGGAAGTCGTCCATGCCGGCGGCGGGCGGTTCCACGGCGAGTTCGCGCGTGCGGCCCAGGCCGTTCTTCCAGGGGCGCGCGGGGCAGTCGTGCAGGCGGAGAATGGGCATCGCGGCATTGTAGGGCGGGCTTCGGTCCAGCGTCGGCTCGCGCTGAGCATGGTGGAGCGAAGTCGAAGGCACTTGGCGAAACGCGCCGCTGCGCGAGCGACGAGCCGCTCTCGCGCAAGGAAAAGGATCGTCCCGGTGGGCCCACGCCCGCCCTATGCGACGCGCTCGATCACCCGTTGGAACGGCGGCAGCGCGCGCAGCATGCCTGCGCCATAGCGCTTGGTGACCACGCGCCGGTCCAGCAGCACGATGCGGCCACGGTCGGTCTCGCTGCGGATCAGTCGACCGCAATACTGGGTGAGCAGGCGCGTGGCTTCCGGAATGCTCACTTCGAGGAACGGGTTGCGTCCACGCGATTCGAGCCATTCGGCGTAGGTGGCGCCGACCGGGTCGGTCGGCACGGCGAACGGCAACTGGGTGATCACCACCGTCTCGCACAGCTTGCCGGGCAGGTCGAGGCCTTCGCCGAAGGAGGCCAGTCCGAACAGCGTGCTGCCCTTGCCCGCCTCGACGTCCGCGATGTGCTCGGCGATCAGCTGCGCCTTGCCGAGCGACCCTTGCGCACGCACCTTGCGCACCTTGTCGATCGGCAGGCGCTGCAGCACGCGGTCGAGCTTGGCGCGCGAGGTGAACAGCACCAGGTTGCCCGCGTTCCAGTCCAGGTGGTCGGCGAGCCAGTCGCAGATCGCCTGGGCGTGCGCTTCGCGCGCGTCGGGCAGCGCGTCGATCGCGGGCACTTCCAGACGCGCCTGCGCAGCCAGGTCGAACGGGGAGGGCAGGCTCAGCGTGACCGCGTCGTCCGGCAGGCCGGTGGCGTCGGCGAAACCGCGGAAGTTGCCGCCCGCGCTCAGCGTGGCCGAAGTCAGCACCACGCCGCTGGCGTTGTTCCACAGCACGTGGCGCAGCAGGCCGCCGGCGGAAACGGAGGACGCATGGCAGACCAGCTGCTGGTCGCCGGCGAGCGTCACCCAGCGCGCCAGCGGCGGCGCGTTTTCCGCATCGTCGCCGGACCAGGCGCGCCAGGTGCGCTCCTGCCGGTCCAGCCGTTCGAGCGCCATGCCCAGCTCGCGCGAGAGCGCTTCCTGGGTCGGGCCGCCGTCGGTCATCTCCACCACGGCGCGGCGCACGGCGGTCAGCCAGCGCTGGATATCGGCCGTCTGCGCGTGCAGCGCCTGCGCGTGCACCACCCAGTCCTCCGGCAACTGGCCGAGCGAGCCGCGGTACATCGGTTCGCTTTCGGCCGGGTCGGGCAGCCAGGACAGGCGGATCGCCTTCTCCAGTTCCTCCAGTCCGTCGCTCAGCTCCTGCAGCTTCGCATCGCCCGCGTCGAGCGTGAGCTTGCCCAGGGACTCCTTGTCGGTCAGCGAATAGGCCGCGTGCACCTGCCGCGCGAGTCGGCTCAACTGGCGCACGCTGGCGCCCAGGTACACCTCGGCGGCGCCGCGGTCGATCGCCTTGGCTGGCACGTGGTGGGCCTCGTCGAACACGTACAGCGTCTCGGCCGGCTTGGGCAGGATCACGCCACCCCAGCCCTCGTCCTCGCCGGGCATGGTGAGGTCGGCGAGCACCAGGTCCTGGTTGGCAACGATCAGGTCGGCATCGGCCACCGCGCGACGCGCGGCGAAGAACGGGCATTGCATGAAGTGGATGCACTTGCGGCCGGTACAGCCGCCGGCGCTGGTGGTGAGCATGGGGCGCAGCATGTCGCCGACCGGTTCGGGCGCGGCGTCCATGTCGCCGTTCCACTCGCCACGCTCGAAGGCGCCGGCGAGCTTGGCCAGTGCCTGCTTGTCGCGCTCGGCCGGCGGTTTGGACCACAACGCCAGATCCGCATCGAAACCCAGGCCCAGCTGGCTGGCTTCCGCGCCCATGCTCTGGCGCGCCATCGCCAGATTACGCGGGCACAGGTAACGGCCACGACCCTTGGCGAGCGCCACTTTCGCCTCGCTGCCGTCGAGCTTGAGATAGAGCGGGATGTCGCGTTCGACCAACTGCTCCTGCAGGGCCACGGTCGCGGTCGCGATCAGCAGTTTCTTCTTCTGCGCGCGCGCCACCTCCATGCCGGCGATCAGGTAGGCCATCGACTTGCCAGTGCCGGTCGGCGCCTCGACCACGGCCGCGCCGCCCTCTGTCGCCAGCGCCTTGGCCACTTCGGCAATCATCCGGCCCTGGGCGGCGCGCGGGCGGAAGCCGGGCAGGCCTTCCTTCAGGCGCGCGTAGGAGGCGCGGATCGCGTCCTTGGTGGCATCGGTGAGCATCGCGTGATTCTAGCCCGCGCGGGCAGCCCCCGCCGTCGCGATGCGCCGCATGCACGCCACTCAAGATAGGTTCGCGCCGGTCGATCTTGTGGTATGGAACAAGAATGGGCAGGAACCGGGGGCGTTACGGCATTCCCATGAACTGGCGCTGTTGCAAGGCAGGGGCGCACCAACGGGCCGGTCGCGATGGCGATCGGCCCCTGCGCAGCCGTGGGGTGCGTGCATGAATTTCCCGCGCCCCACGCCGCTGGAGCCCTCGCAGGGCGGCGAGGCCGCGTGGCTGGTCCGGCTGGTGGAGGCGACCACGCCCGCCGAAGTCGCCACGGTCGTCGCCGCCTTCGCGCAGGACCTTGCCGGCTGTCGCCACGCCGTCGTGGCCTGGGCCGGCAGCGGCCTGCCGCGGGCCTACAGCAGCAGCGGCCGGCTGCCCGATTACGGGCGCATCAGCCGCGCCCGGGCGCTGCTGGCATCGAACGGGCGGGCGCCGGTACGCGAGGGACAGGAACTGCTGCTGCGCCTGCTGCCCCAGGAGCGCGCGTTCCTGATGCTGGAACTGGAACGCGCCCAGCCGACGGAGTCGCTGCTGGACCGGCTCGAGCCCTTCCTGGAGCTGGCCGGGCCCTACCTGCAACGCGCGCTGAAGCTGGCCGACCTGGAGGACTCGCACAAGCAACTGGTGCGCTCGGAAGTCCTGCAGCGCGCGCTGTTCGCCATCTCCGACCTGGCCGGCTCGGACCTGGACATGCCCGAGATGCTCAAGCGTCTCCACGGTATCGTCAGCACGCTGATGTACGCGGAGAACTTCTTCATCGTGCGCAGCGACCCGCAGCACGGCACGATGCGGTTCCTCTACTACGCCGATGCCGAGGACACCGACGCGCCGGACACCAGCCACGACGTGTCGCTGGAAAGCATGCGCAATTCGTTGACCTGGCACCTGCTCACCGGCGGCAAGGCGCTGATGGGCAGCCTGGACCAGATCAGCCGGCAGGTGACCGGCACCTTCGCGCCGTCCGGGCCGGAGGCGGTCGACTGGCTCGGTGTGCCGATGCTGCGCGAGGGCCAGGTGCACGGCGCGCTGGTGGTGCAGAGCTACCAGGCCGGCATCGGCTTCTCCGAGGAAGACCGTACGTTGCTGGAGTTCGTCGGCAGCCATGTGCTCACCGCGCTGGAGCGCAAGCAGAGCAAGGACGAACTGGAGGAGCGCGTGCGCCTGCGCACCCAGGAGCTGGCCGAGGCCAACCGCGGACTGCAGCAGGAGGTGCTCGAGCGCCAGCGTGCCGAGCGGTTGCAGGCGGCGCTGTTCCACCTCGCGCAGCTGGCCACCGCCGACATCGACGAGAACGAGTTCTACGAACGCACGCATGCAGTGGTCGGCGAGCTGATCAACGCGGAAAACTTCTTCATCGCGCTGCTCTCGGACGATCGCAAGAAGCTGGTGTTTCCCTATTACGTCGACGCCGGCGTGCGCAAGGCGCAGGAGCGGCCGCTCGGCCGCGGCCTGTCCGAATACGTGCTGCGCAAGGGGCAGCCGTTGCTGGCCTTCCATGAGGACACGCTGGAGCTCGCGCGGCGGGACGAGGTCGACCTCGTCCGCGTGGGTCGCCCGGCGGTGTGCTGGCTGGGCGTGCCGCTGCGGGTCGACGAAGAGGCGATCGGCCTGGTCGCGGTGCAAAGCTATACGGCATCGATCGACTACGACCAGGCCGACCAGGAACTGCTCACCTTCGCCGCATTGCAGATCGCCAACAGCATCCACCGCCGCCGCGCCGCGGTCTCGCTGCAACGCGCCTACGCCGAACTGGAACAGCGCGTGGCCGAGCGCACCTCCGAACTGCGCCAGGAGATCAGCGAGCGCGAGCGCGTGCAGAGCCAGCTCAAGCACGAGGTGATGCACGACGCGCTCACCGGACTGCCCAACCGCGGTTTCCTGCGCGACCGGCTCGAACGTGTGCTGGCCATCCTGCAACGCGAGCCGGGCCGCCGCTGCGCGTTGCTGTACCTGGACGTGGACCGCTTCAAGGTCATCAACGACAGCCTGGGCCACCTGGCCGGCGATGCCTTCCTCAAGGAGATCGCCCGCCGCCTGCACGACTGCGTGCGCGAGCCCGACGTGGTCGCGCGGCTCTCCGGCGACGAGTTCGCGATCCTGCTGGAGGACATCGACATCCCTTCCACCGCAGTGGCGGTGGCCCAGCGGGTGCTCGATGCGCTGGGCGTGCCGATGCAGATTGCCGGGCGCGAGCTGGCACCGTCGGCCAGCATGGGCATCGCCATCGGCGACAGCACCTACGTCACCGCCGACGAAGTGTTGCGCGACGCGGACATCGCCCTGTACCGCGCCAAGGACCAGGGCCGCAAGCGCTACGAACTGTTCGACGAAACCCTGGCCAAGAACGTCATCGACGTGCTGACCATGGAAGGCGAACTGCGCCAGGCGTTGCAGCGCGACGAGTTCGAGCCGTACCTGCAGCCGTTCTGCCGGTTGGAGGATGGGGCGGTGGTCGGCTACGAGGCGCTGCTGCGCTGGAACCATCCAAAGCTCGGCGTGCTGGGGCCGGCCGATTTCCTCAAGGTGGCGCATGACAGCGGGCACATCGAATCGATCGACTGGCGGCTGTTCGAGCGTGGCTGCGAGCGGTTCCTCAAGCTGGAGGACAAGGACACCTTCCTGACCTTCAACGTGTCGGCACTGCACCTGCGACACCGCGACTTCGATGCACGCCTGGTGCGCCTGCTCGAACGTACCGGGCTGCCGCCCTGGCGGTTGATCGTGGAGGTGACCGAAGGCTCGCTGCTGGACAACCCCGAGCAGGTCCGCACGATGCTCGAGCGCCTGCGCGCGATCGGCGTGGGCGCGGCGCTGGACGATTTCGGAACCGGCTACTCGTCGCTGAGCTACCTGCATTCGCTGCCGTTGCGCATGCTCAAGATCGACCGCGCGTTCGTGCATGCGCTGGGCGAGGAGGAGCACACCACCGCGACCACCGTGGTTGCCGCGATCCTGGCGCTGGCGCGCGCGCTCGACATCCAGGTGATCGCCGAAGGCATCGAGACGCCGGCCCAGCGCGAGGCGCTGCTGGGCATGGGTTGCGAGTTGGGGCAGGGCTACCTGCTCGGGCATCCGGCGCCGATCGGGAAGTGGCTGGGACGCAAGGGCCTCGCCGACTGAGTCTGCCCCCACGCGTCTGCTCTGGCAGAGGCCGTGATGGGGGGGGCTGCTCTTGCGGGAACTTGGGTCTTCGATTTGCAGGGCCGACGACCTACCCGCGAGCCCCGGCCCCTCACCCAAACCCGGTCCCCGGCGGGAAGAGGGCTTCAGGCTGCGCGGGATTCCGATCCGGTGATCGCAAGCGCCACCGCCTCGGCCACGCGGATGCCATCCACCGCTGCCGACAGGATGCCCCCCGCGTACCCCGCGCCCTCGCCGGCCGGAAACAGCCCGCGCGTGTTGAGGCTCTGGTAGTCATCGTCGTTGCGCTTGACCCGCACCGGCGAGGACGTGCGCGTTTCCACCCCGGTCAGCATGGCGTCGTGCATGGCAAAGCCCCGGATCTGCCGTTCGAACATCGGCAGCGCCTCGCGGATCGCGCCGATGGCATAGTCGGGCAGCGCGGTGGCGAGGTCGGTCAGGTGCACGCCGGGCTTGTAGGAAGGCAGTACCTCGCCCAGGTCGCGCGTGGGCCGTCCCGCCAGGAAATCGCCCACGCGCTGCGCCGGCGCGCTGTAGTCGCCGCCGCCCATGGCGAACGCGTGCGATTCCCAGTGCCGCTGCAGCGCGATGCCGGCCAGTGGTCCCTCGCCGTAGGGCGCGAAGTCCTCCGGCGTGATGCCGCAGACGATCGCCGCGTTGGCGTTGCGCTCGTTGCGCGAGTACTGGCTCATGCCGTTGGTGACGACGCGTCCGGGTTCAGAGGTCGCTGCCACCACGGTGCCGCCCGGGCACATGCAGAAGCTGTAGACCGAGCGCCCGCTCTGGCCGGGTTTGTTGCCGTGGTGGACCAGCTTATAGTCGGCCGCGCCGAGGAGCGGATGACCGGCCTGCGGACCGAAGCGCGCGCGGTCGATCACCGACTGCGGGTGCTCGATGCGGAAACCGATCGAGAACGGCTTGGCCTCCAGGTAGACGCTGCGCGCATGCAACATCTCGAAGGTGTCGCGCGCGCTGTGGCCCACCGCCAGCACGACGTGGTCCGAGCGCAGCTCGCCGCCATCGGCCAGCCGCACGCCGCGGACCTGGCGCGTGCCGTCGGCGGCCGTCTCGATCAGGAGGTCCTCCACGCGCTGGTCGAAGCGGATCTCGCCGCCGAGAGACTGGATCGTCCCGCGCATGGCCTCCACCATCGTCACCAGGCGGAAGGTGCCGATGTGCGGCTTGCTGACGTAGAGGATTTCCTCCGGGGCGCCGGCCTTGACGAACTCGGTCAGCACCTTGCGCCCGTGGTGGTGCGGGTCGGAAATCTGGCTGTACAGCTTGCCGTCGGAGAAGGTGCCGGCGCCGCCCTCGCCGAACTGTACGTTCGATTCCGGATGCAGGTTGCGCTTGCGCCACAGGTCCCAGGTGTCCTTCGTGCGCTCGCGCACCGCCTTGCCGCGGTCGAGCACGATCGGACGGAAGCCCATCTCGGCCAGGATCAGCGCGGCGAAGATGCCGCACGGGCCGAAGCCGACCACGATCGGCCGGTGCTCCAGCCGTGCCGGGGCCTGCGCGACCGGGTGGTAGCGGGTGTCCGGCGTGGGCTGCACGTGGCGGTCGTCGGCGAAGCGCGCCAGCACCGCCGCCTCGTCGGCCACGTCCACGTCCAGCGTGTAGACCAGCGCGATGGCGCCGCGCTTGCGCGCGTCGTAGCCGCGCCGGAACACGTCGATACGGCGCAGCGCCGAGGCGGGGAGCTCCAGGCGTGCGAGCACCGCCTTCGCCAGCGCCTCGGGGGCGTGGTCGAGCGGGAGCTTCAGGTCGGTCAGTCGCAGCATGGGGCTCGCACGAATGGCGGCGGCCGCGACCGGGTGCGGTCGGGTTTACGCCGGGCCGCGTATTGTCCGTGCGTCGGGTGCGTGGGAACAAGGCGAGCGCAAGTGACGCGGCGCGGCAGGCGGTGCCATCAGGGGTTCAAACCGGCGGCGCCGCGTCGTCGGGCGGGAGTGACGCAGCACGCCACTTACGCCGCGAGGATGGTCCGGAACTGCTCGCCGGTGGCCTGCGGGTGCAACAGCACCACGCGCGAGCCGAACTTGCGCGCCGCGGGGGTGCACAGCTGACCATCGTCGGTGACGACCGCCAGCGGCGTGGAATGGCGGGCATCCGCCGGACGACGGAAGACCAGCCCATGCTGGGGGCCGCCGGCAATGATGCATTCGTAGAAGCTGTCCATGGATCTGCTCGAGAGGGTGGAGGGACTCGCGCAGGGACAAGCAGGGCTCGCGCCATGCATCGATGGCGAATGTGAGCTCGATCACGCTTCGTGATGTGCCGGAAATTCGGCACATCGTTTCCGTTCAGGCGGCTGCGACGGCATGCCGTCGCAGCCTTCGAAAACCTACTGCTGCGCGCCGGCGATGAAGTCGGTCTTGCCCAGCTCCGCGCCGGCTTCGCGCAGGATCACGTAGGTGGTGGTGCAGTGGAAGTAGAGGTTCGGCAGGATGAAGCCGAACAGGTAATCCTGGCCCTTGAAGTCCATTTCGCCGTTGCGCATCTTCAGGTGGATCTCGCGGCCCTCGCTGCCGTCGATCTTCCCTGCGTCGAAGCCCTGCACGTAGTCGATCACGCGCTGGATGCGCGCGTGGATCTGTTCCAGCGTGGTCTCGTTGTCCTCGAACGAGGCCGGTTCCACGCCGGCCAGCCGCGCGGTGCCGCGCGCGGCCATGTCGCAGGCGATCTGCACCTGCTTGACCAGAGGCAGCATGTCGGGGATCAGGCGGGTGTTCAGCAGCACGTCGTCGGTCACGCCCTTGGCCTTGGCGTGCGCCTCGCCTTTCTTCAGCACGTGGGCAAGGTTGGACAGCGCGCGCACGAACACGGGAACGGAGGCCTGGTACATCGAAAGCGTCATGGAAAACTCCTGCGTCAGTGGGTGGGATCGTGCGGCAGTGCGCCCGGGGCGCCTGCCGCGTCAGGGGAATGGGCATCGGCGGGACGCGCCAGCGGCGCGGTATGCGCGGTCACGCGCGCGGCGATGATCGCGCCGGCGACCAGCAGCAGCGCCGACAGCACGAACGCCAGGCCGGGCAGGTGCAGCGGCGAGGTGGGTGCGATCGAGAAGGCGAATACCTGCGCGAACAGATACGGCCCGAAGATGCCGGCGAAGCTGCCCAGGCTGGTGATCGCGCCCTGCAGCCGCCCTTGTTCGGACGGATCGACCTGGTGCGTCATGATCGCCTGGATCGGCGGCCCGGACAGGCTCCACAGCGCCATCAGCGGGATGCCGGCGAGGAACAGCCAACCCTGTTGCGCCACACCCATCAGCAGGAATGCGCCGATGCCGCAGGCCATGCCCGCCAGCAGCACCCGCCGCTCGCCGAAGCGCGGGGTCAGCCTGCCGGTCAGGAACGCCTGCACCGAACCGTCGCAGGCGCCGACCAGCATCAGTACGAACCCCACCGCCTGCGGGCCCCAGCCGTAGCGGTAGTCCGCGTACAGGACGAAGGTGGTCTGCAGCACGTAGTGCGCGAGGTAGACCAGGAACATGACCACGCCCAGCCCGAGGACCTGCGGATGGCGACGCAGCAGCTTGAGCGAGCCCAGCGGATGCGCGCTGTGGAACTCGAAGCGCGGCGTGCGCCGTTCCTTCGGCAGCGACTCGGGCAGGATGAAGAAGCCATACAGGAAATTGCACAGCGCCAGTCCGCCGGCGACCCAGAACGGCAGTCGCAGCGAAATGTCGCCGAGGAAGCCGCCCAGCCCCGGCCCCACGATGAATCCGAGCCCGAACGCGCCACCCAGCACGCCGTAGGCGGCCGCGCGCTTTTCCTTGGGCGTGATGTCGGCGATGTAGGCATTGGCGGTCGTGAAGCTCGCCGCCGTCATGCCCAGCAGCGCGCGACTGACGAACAGCAGCCACAGCGTCGGTGCCAGCGCCAGCACCACGAAGTCGATCGCCAGACCGAGGTTGGAGATCAGGATCACCGGCCGCCGCCCGAACCGGTCGGACAACGCGCCCTGCACCGGCGAGAAGGCGAACTGCACCACCGCGAAAACGGTGGAGAACACGCCCACCCACCAGGCGGCCCTGGCGATGCCACCGCCGGCCAGCTGCTCGATCAGGTGCGGCAGCACCGGGATGACGATGCCGAACGCCAGCATGTCCAGCAGCACGGTGACGAAGATGAAGGCCACCGCCGCGCGGCGGCGCGTGTCGCTGAGTGCGGTGTGGTTCGAATCCATGCGCGGGTCACCGGCGAGTGAAGCGCGCACGATAGCGCATCGGTGCGGCCCGATTGCTGCGTGCGCGGCATGGATGGGATGCGGAGGATGCAGGGTTTGCAAGGGCGGGAACCCCGTTCGAGACGCTCCGGGTGAAGGGGATGGCCCGATTGCTCCGCTCCAACCTTGCCTTCAAGGGAGCGGGCCGGGGGATGGGTCCGCCGTGCGCTACCCAGGCGGTTGCGCCAGTTCACGCGCGCTGAGGAACCCGTCGTGGTTCCGGTCCGAGCGATGGAACTGCGCGCGCAGGTCGGCCTGGAACGCGGCCAGCGTGCGTGGCATGCGGCGCGGCCCCGGTGGCAGCTCGCTCGCATCGAGTATCCCGTCGCCATTGGTGTCCATCGCGCGGAAGCCGGCCGCCAGGTAGTCGACGTACTCCTGCACCGCGATGCGCCCATCGCCATCGGCATCGAACTGGCGCAGGTAATCGTTCGGCGTGTCCTGCGCCAGCGCCGCGAGCGGCGCCAGCAGCATCGCCAGGGCCGCCCACCGCATCAGCGTGCGCCGTGGATCCCGATGAACTGCAGGAACTCCGCGCGGGTACGCGCGTCGTCGCGGAAGGCGCCGAGCATCTGGCTGGTGACCATCGACACGCCGCGCTTGTGCACGCCGCGGGTGGTCATGCATTCGTGGCTGGCGTCGATCACGACCGCCACGCCGGCGGGCTTGAGGTGTTCCTGGATGCAGTTGGCGATCTGCGCGGTGAGTTTTTCCTGCACCTGGAAGCGGCGCGCGTAGCCCTCGACGACGCGGGCGAGCTTGCTGATGCCGACCACGCGGTTGGTCGGCAGGTAGCCCACGTGGGCGCGGCCGATGATCGGCGCCATGTGGTGCTCGCAATGGCTTTCGAACTCGATGTCGCGCAGCACCACCATCTCGTCGTAGCCCTCGACCTCCTTGAAGGTGCGCTTGAGGAACTCGGACGGATCGTCGGCGTAGCCGGAGAACCAGTCGCGGTAGGCCTTAACGACGCGGCGCGGCGTGTCCAGCAGGCCTTCGCGCGCGGGGTCGTCGCCAGCCCAGCGCAGCAGTGTGCGCACCGCTTCCTCGGCCTGGGCCTGGGTGACGTCGTTGGGGTTGCTCGGGTCGCTCATGCGAAAAGGGGCCTTGGCTTGCGGACGTGGCAGTTTACCGTCCGCTGCCGTCGGACGTATCCGGACCCTGTGTAAAGCGCCGGCGACCTGAAGCCCTGGCCCGGCGGGAAATGGGACAGATCGCGTCAGACAGTGTCTTCCTCGACGTCGTCGTCGGGTTCGGGCACCACGCCCAGCAGCTGCTGGGTGACCTCGCCCGAGAGCGTCTCGACGCCTCGCAGCTTGCGCTCGATCGCGCGCGTGCGCACGCCGGTGGCGTCGATGTGCCTGCCGGCTTCGTCGAGCTTCTTCTTTACCTTGTCCAGCACGTCGCCGAACTTGCCGAACTCGGTCTTCACCGCGCCCAGGATGTTCCACACCTCGGAGCTGCGCTGGGCGATGGCCAGCGTGCGGAAGCCCATCTGCAGGCTGTTGAGCAACGCGCTCAGCGTGGTGGGGCCGGCGACCACCACGCGGTGGTCGCGCTGCAGCAGTTCGAACAGGCCAGGGCGGCGGATCACTTCGGCGTACAAACCCTCGGTGGGCAGGAACAGCACCGCGAAATCGGTGGTATGCGGCGCGGCCACGTACTTGGTCCTGATCCGCTTGGCCTCCTCGCGCACGCGCAGCTCCAGCGCGCGGCCGGCGACCGCGGCGCCCTCCACGTCGGCCAGTTCCTGCGCTTCGAGCAGGCGCTGGTAGTCCTCGACCGGGAACTTGGCGTCGATCGGCAGGTAGAGCTTGTCGACGGCGCCCTGCCCAGGCATGCGGATGGCGAATTCCACCCGCTCGTTGGAGCCCGGCACGGTGATCACGTTGGATTCGTATTGCTCGGAGGTGAGCAGTTGCTCCAGCAGCGCGCCGAGCTGCACTTCGCCCAGGATGCCGCGGCTCTTGACGTTGCTGAGCACGCGCTTGAGGTCGCCCACGCCGTTGGCCAGGCTCTGCATCTCGCCGAGGCCGCGATGGACTTGCTCCAGCCGCTCCGAGACCAGCTGGAAAGACTGGCCCAGGCGCGTCTCGAGCGTGCTCTGCAGCTTCTCGTCCACGGTGGCGCGCATCTGTTCGAGCTTGGCGGCGTTGTCGTCCTGCAGCGCCTTGAGCTTGACCTCCAGCGTCGAGCGCACCTCGCCCATGCGCTTTTCGTTGTCGGCGGTGAGCGAGGCCAGCTGCTGGCGTTGCTGCTCGCTGGCGCGGGCCAGGGTGAGCCCCACTTCCTCGCGGCTCTTGCGGGCGTCCTCGGTGAGTCGCTGGGCCAGCCCCTGCAGGCCGGCATCGGTGCGTGCGGTGAGGCCCTCCAGTCGCTGGCCGAAGCCGTCGATGCGCTCGGCCTGCTGGCGCGACACGTCGGCCAGCTGCTCCGCGACGTGGCCGCGGAAGCGGTCGAAACCCTGCTGCAGTTCCTCGCGGCCGGCGCGCTGCTCTTCGCGCAGCACGCGCTCGAGGCGCTCGCCGTCGCCCCTGAGCGCGTCCAGGCGGATGGCAAGACCGTCATCGGTGCGGCCACGGCGCAACAGCACTACCTGCAACGCAAGGATGGCGAAGGCGACCAAGAGCAAAAGGGCGAGCAGTACGTCGGCGAAGGACATGGCGGGTTCCGGCAAGCTACGGAGCCAAGTTTACGCGCACCCGTCTCAACTGCCGCGACGCTTCGGCTTCAACCGCTGCCGCAGGAAGCGCAGCGTGGCCTTTTCCAGTTCGCGCGGCTTGCAGGCACAGGCTTCGCTGATCGCACGCTGCAGGCTGCCGTCGTGCCAGCCCTCGAACACTTCCGGATGGATGTAGGACTTGCGGCAGACCGTCGGTGTGTTGCCCAGGACCTCGGCCACCTGCCTGATCGCCTCCACCAGCGCATGGCGACGGGCACGCTCGCCGCCCTTTTCCGGCAGCGGCGTGCAGGCCAGCACGCCGGCAGCGTGGGCGGTGCCGCCCCAGGTGCGAAAGTCCTTGGCGCTGAAGGCTTCGCCGCAGGCGTCGTGCAGGTAGTCGTTGACCATGCCCGAATCGACCGGCTGGCGTTCGCCCGCGTCGTCCAGGTACTGGAACAGCCGTTGGCCGGGCAGCTGCTGCACGCGGCGGACGATCCGGGTCAGGCGCCGGTCGTCCAGCTCGATCTCGTGCTCCTGGCCGCTCTTGCCCTGGAAGCAGAAGCGAAGCCGGCCGCGCGCCAGGCGCACGTGGCGCGAGCGCAGGGTGGTCAGGCCGTAGCTCTTGTTGTCGCGCGCGTAGCTCTCGTTGCCGACGCGGATCAGCGTCTCGTCCAGCAAACGCACCAGCAGCGCCAGCACTTTCTCGCGTGGAAGGCCGGTGAGCGCGAGGTCCTTGCGGGCGCGCCGGCGCAGCCTCGGCAGCGCGGCACCGAAGGCGAGGATGCGGTCGAACTTGCCGTGGTCGCGCAGCGCGCGCCAGTCCGGGTGGTAGCGGTACTGCTTGCGGCCGCGTGCATCGCGGCCGGTCGCCTGCAGGTGACCGTCGGGATTGGCGCAGATCCATACGTCCTCGTAGGCCGGCGGGATGGCGAGCGCACGAATGCGCGCCAGTTCGGCCTTGTCGGTGACCGGCTGGCCATCCGCGTCGCGGTAGCCGAAGCCCTTGCCCCTGCGCAGCCGGCGGATGCCCGGCTGCGTGTCGCTGACGTAGACCAAGCCGGCCGCACGCACCTCGGCGCGCAGGGCCGGATCGGGATCGCTGGGGCGGGTGTTCATCTGCCGCAGTGTGGCGGCCGCATCGATCAAGGCGGTGTGCACGCGGGCTTTGCACCACGGCGCCCCCCCGCGCTGCCGCAACGGGCGCATGATGGGATGACGACGAGCCGCGGGAGCGCAAGATGGAGCACGCGTACGACTACCTGATCATCGGCGGCGGCATGGCCGGCGATGCGGCGGCCAAGGCGATCCGTGCCGCCGACGCCTCGGCGAGCATCGGCCTGGTCAGCGCGGAAACCTCGCCGCCGTACGAGCGGCCGCCGTTGTCCAAGGCGCTGTGGAAGGGCGACAAATCGCTCGAATCGATCGACCTGGGCACCGCAGCCACCGGCGCGCAGCTGCATCTGGGGCGGCGCGTGCAGACACTCGATCCGGCCACCCGTCGCGCCAGCGACGACCAGGGCGACGAGTACCGCTATGGCCGTCTGCTGCTGGCCACCGGCGCCGCGCCGCGGCAGCTGCCCTTCGCGGGCGATCGGGTCATTGACTTTCGCACGGCCGACGATTACCGGCGCCTGCGCCGCCATGCCGTGGCCGGTGCACACATCGCGGTGGTCGGTGGTGGCTTCATCGGCAGCGAGCTGGCCGCCTCGCTCTGTGGCGCCGGTTGCAAGGTGACGATGATTTTTCCGGGCGCCTCAATCGGTAGCGGCAGGTATCCGCCGACGCTGGCAACGTTCCTGGACGACTACTACCGCGTGCGTGGTGTGCAACTGCTGTCCGGGGTCAAGGTAGTCGACGGCAGCGCGGGCGAGGACGGCGTCGAACTGGGGCTGTCCGATGGCCGGCGCCTGCGCGCGGATGCGGTCGTCGCGGGACTGGGCGTGACGCCCGACATCGCGCTGGCCACACAGGCCGGCCTCACCGTCGAGGACGGCGTGGTCGTCGATGCGCAGTTGCGCACCAGCGACCCGCACATCTGGGCGGCCGGCGACATGGCCAATTTCTTCAACCCGTCGCTCGGGCGCCGGTTGCGCGTGGAGCACGAGAACGCCGCCGTCGACATGGGCGCGCATGCCGGCCGCGCGATGGCCGGCGCCGGCGGCGACTACGCCACCCTGCCGTACTTCTACTCGGACCTGTTCGACCTCGGCTACGAGGCGGTCGGCCTGCTCGACGCGCGCCTGCAACAGGTGGAAGACTGGAGCGAGCCGCATCGCAAGGGCGTGGTCTATTACCTGGACGGCGGGCGCGTGCGTGGCGTGCTGCTGTGGAACGTGTGGGGCCAGGTCGATGCCGCGCGCGAGCTCATCGCACAAGCCGGCCCCGTCGATGCGGACTCCTTGCACGGGTGTATTCCGCACGACGGTTGAACCACGCCGATGGCAGGCGCGCCCCCCTGAGCGGACGCCGCCGGGCAGGCGTTTCCGGATGGCCAAATGCGCGCCGGAAAACCGCACTAGCGTGATAGAGTTCACAAAACGCGCACGCAATCAGATCGATCCGCTTACGGTGGCCGGCCTGTGAAGCCAGTGCCGGACAGGAGCAGGGGGAACAACGGCAATGCCCATTCGACGCCCCATTCCGGCGGGCCGCCGGCGTGTCGTGCTCGCCGTCGCCGCGTGGGCGGCGCTGGCCGGTCCAGCCTTCGCCGCCGCGGCCGATCCGGGCGAGCTCGTTGCTGCGATCGACCACCTGCGTCAGGCCGGGGAGTGGACCCGCGCGCTGGCGGTGTGCGAGCAGGCACTGCGCGACCATCCCCGTGACGCCGAGTTGCTGCGGCGGCAGGTGCTGATCCTGGCCGATGCCGGCGCCGTCGGCCGCGCCCGCGAGCTGGCGCGGGAGCTGCCGGCCGATCCCGTGCTGCTGGCCCGGCTGGACGCGGACGTGGCGGCGCAAGGTGCCCGCCGCGCGGCGCGCGACCCGGTCGCCCCTGACGCCGATCCCTACGCCGCCGGCGATGCGGCGGTGCGCCAGCTCGATGCCGTGGTCGCCGGCCATGCCGCCGCGCCGGCCGTCGTGCGCCGGGCCCGCCTGGACCGGCTGGTGGCCCTGCAGGCCGCGGGCCGCTCCGCCGAGGCGGTGGCGGACTACGATGCGATGAGCGCGGCCGAACGCGAGACCCTGCCGCCCTACGTGCTGCGTCCGCTGGCCGAGGCCCTGCTCGACCGCCAGCGGCCGGAAGAGGCCGCGCGCCTGCTCGAGCGCGCGGGCCCGGCAACCCCGGGGAGCATTCCCGAAAGCGAATCCGATCCGGCGATCGTGCTGATGTACGCCTACAGCGAAGCCGGCCAGTACGCCAAGGCGAAGCAGACCATCGACACCGCCGCCGCGGCACAGCCGGTGTGGCTGCGCAAGCCGGGCCAATCCAAGCCGGCGGCCAACCCGCACCGCAGCGAGAACGACCTCAATGCCGCGCTGCTGCGCGGCTACGCCGGCCTGCTGGCCGACGCCAACGCACGCCTGGCCGCGGGCGTGCACGAAGCGCCGGCCAGCGCGAACTGGCGGCGCGAACTGGGCAACAACGAACGCAGCCGCGGCTGGCCGCGCCGCGCCGAGGCAGACCTGGCGATCGCCCGCGGGCTGGATCCACAGGACACCGGCGTGCGCCTGGGCCAGCTGGAAACCCTGCGCGACCTGGGTGATTACGCCGACGTCGAACCCGGCCTCGAAAACCTCGAGGCGCATTACCCGCGCAACGCACAGGTACAGCGCGCGCGCCGCGCATGGGACCGCGAGCGCGGCTGGCAGTTCGATGCCGCGCAGACCTTTGGCCGCGGCAACACGCCGGACTACGGCGACCGCGACCAGGACACCCTCGCCGCGCTCGCCTCGCCGCTGCTGGCCGACCACTGGCGCGTGTACGCCATCGCGCGCCATGCGCAGGCCTCGCTGCCCGAGGGCGACGCCCACCGCACCGACGCCGGCCTGGGCGTGCGCGGCCAGTGGCGCGGCGTGCAGGCCTACCTGCAGGCGCTGCCCACGCGCGGCACCGGCGACGACCCGACTGCGGTGGAAGCGGGCTTCGACTGGGCGATCGGCGACCACTGGGCGTGGAGCACCGACGCCAGCAGCTCCGGCGCCGACATCCCGTTGCGTGCCCGCTACTACGGCATCCACGGCAGCACGCTGGACAGCACGGTCCAGTGGCGTGCGAGCGATCTGCTCGCCGCGCGGCTGGGCGTGCAGGCGGCCAACTTCAGCGACGGCAACCGCCGCCGCGCGGCCGACCTGGGCATTACCGGGCGCGTGCTGACCCGTCCGCGCCTGCAACTGGACCTGGGCGCGGACCTGTACGCCTCGCACAACACGCTGGACGGCACCGCCTACTTCAACCCGCGCCGCGACGGCGCCGCCACGGTCACCGCGCACCTGGACCACGTGCTGGTCGAACGCTACGGGCGTACCTGGCACCAGCTGGTCGACCTCGCCGTCGGCAGCTACGCGCAACAGGGCCAGTCCGCCGGCTGGGTCGCCGACGTCGGCTATGGGCAGGCCTGGCAGCCGCACGAGGGGCTCGGCTTCGGCTGGCGCCTGGGCTGGCACAGCCAGCCCTACGACGGCCGCCGCGAGACGCGCGCCACGCTCGAACTGACCCTGCACTGGGGGGAGTGACATGCGTTACCTGATCCTCGCCCTGCTGCTCCTGCTGGCCGTGCCCGCGCACGCCGGCCGGCTGGTCATCCTGAGCTACCACGACATCCACGACCCCGCGCAGGGGCCGACCACCGACCCGGACGCGACCAGCCTGGATCATCTGGTCGGCCATCTGGAATACCTGCACGCGAACGGCTGGACCGCGGTCAGTCCCGCGCAGGTGCGTGCCGCGGCGCACGGCGGGCCGGCGCTTCCCGACAAGGCTTTCCTGCTGACCTTCGACGATGGGCTGGAAAGCTTCTACACGCAGGTCTATCCGCTGCTGCAGGCCTACCACTACCCCGCGCTGCTGGCGCTGGTGACCGGCTGGATCGAAACGGCGCCCGGCGACAGGCTGGACTACAACGGACGTGACTGCGATGCGTCCTGCTTCGTCACCTGGGCACAGGTGCGCGAGATGCAGCGCTCGGGCCTGGTCGAGATCGCCTCGCACAGCGACGCGCTGCACGAGGGCATCGTCGGCAACCCCCAGGGCAACCTGCTGCCGTCGGCGGTGACGCGCCGCTACGATCCGGCGGCCGGCAGCTACGAAACCGAGGCGGCGTGGCGCGAGCGCATCACCGAGGACCTCACGCGCAGCGCGGCGCTGATCCGCGAGCACACCGGCCAGTCGCCGCACGCGATCGTTTGGCCCTACGGTGCGTTCAACCGTCCCGCGCGCGAAATCGCCGCGACGCTCGGCATGGAGATGTCGCTCACACTCGGCAATGCGGTGCCCGACCCCGTGCGCGACCACACCCTGGATCGCTTGCTGCTGGGCGGCGATCCGGGCGTGGCGGACCTGGCCTGGCAGTTGATGCCGACGCATGAAGTGGAGCCGCGCCGCGTGGTGCAGGTCGACCTCGACTATGTCTATGACCCGGATCCGGCGCAGCGCGAACGCAACCTCTCGCAACTGCTCGACCGCATCAAGCGGATGGACGTCGACCAGGTCTGGCTGCAGGCCTATGCCGATCCGGACGGCGATGGCGTGGCCGACGCGCTGTACTTCCCCAACCGCCACCTGCCGATGCGCGCGGACCTGTTCTCGCGCGTGGCCTGGCAACTGCAGACCCGCGCCGGCGTGCATGTCTACGCGTGGATGCCCGCGCTGGCGTTCCGCCCGCGGGCGGGCGATCCGGTCGCGGCGCTGGGCCTGGCCGGCGATGGCAAGGACGTGGCGCGGCTCGACCCCTCGCAGCCGGCCGTGCGCGCCTGGATCGGCGATCTCTACGAAGATCTGGCCAGCCACGCCAAGTTCGACGGGCTGCTGTTCTCCGACGATGCACTGTTGCGCGACACCGACCGGCTGCACGACGCGCCGTCCCCGGGCGCCGCGCGCACGGCGTGGCTGGTCGACTACACCCACGCACTGATCGAACGCGCGCGGCGCTGGCGACCGCAGCTGCGCACGGCGCGCAACCTGTTCGCCGCACCGGTGCTCGACGGCAAGGCCGAGGCCTGGTTCGCGCAATCGCTGCCGGCCTTCGTGGCCGGCTATGACGAAGTGGGCCTGATGGCGATGCCGCAACTCGACGAGGCCAAACCTTCCAAGGCCTGGTTCGAACGCCTGGCCGCTGCCGTCGCCGCCGTGCCGGGCGCGCGCGAGAAGACCGTGTTCGAGCTGGCCGCCCAGGACTGGCGCACGCGCCAGCCGATCGACGCCACTACGTTGCTCGCGCGCATGCGCCTCCTGCAGGTCCACGGCGCACTGCACCTGGGCTACTACCCGGACGACTTCCCGGCCGACCATCCCGAGCTCGAGCGCATCCGCCCGGGCATCTCCTCGGCCACCTACCCGTACAAGGAGCGCTGATCGTGGACACGACGCATCACGCCCTGTCGGTGCTGCTCGACTTCGCCTTCTACTACCCACTCATCATGTCGATGTTGTGGATAAGCGGCAGCATCATTTACTTCCTGCGCTGGGAGCGCCGGCAGCCGCCGCGCACCGAACCCCAACCGCTGCCCGAACAGCCGCCGATCAGCATTCTGGTGCCCTGCCACAACGAGGGCACGCACATCCGCGAGACGATCGAGCAGCTTGCGCGCCAGCGCTGGCCCGAGTTCGAGATCATCGCGGTCAACGACGGCTCCACCGACGATACCGGTGCGCAGCTCGACGCCCTGGCCGAGGAGGTGCCGCAGCTGCGGGTGATCCACTTCGCCAGCAACCAGGGCAAGGCGATGGGGCTGCGCATGGCGGCCCTCGCCGCGCGCCACGAGTTCCTGGTGTGCATCGACGGCGACACCCTGCTGGACGAGCACGCCGCGCACTGGATGATGCGCCATCTGCTGGAAAGCGCGCGCGTGGGGGCGGTCACCGGCAACCCGCGCATCCGCAACCGCTCGACGCTGCTGGGCAAGCTGCAGGTCGGCGAGTTTTCCTCGATCATCGGCCTGATCAAGCGCGCCCAGCGCGTGTACGGGCGCATCTTCACCGTGTCGGGGGTGATCGCCGCGTTCCGCAAGCGCGCGCTGCTGGACGTCGGCTACTGGAACGTCGACATGGTCACCGAAGACATCGACGTGAGCTGGCGCCTGCAGATGCGCCACTGGGACGTGCGCTACGAACCGAACGCACTGTGCTGGCTGCTCACGCCGGAAACCCTGCATGGCCTGTGGCGCCAGCGCCTGCGCTGGGCGCAGGGCGGCAGCGAGGTGCTGCTTCGGTACGCCGGCGGCCTTTTCAACTGGCGTCGCAGGCGCATGTGGCCGGTCGCGCTGGAGTACGTGCTCAGCCTGGTGTGGGCCTACCTGATGCTGGTGGTGGTCGCGCTGTGGGCGCTGGGCAAGTTCATGCCGGTGCCGCCCGAACTGGCAGTGCCCAGCCTGTTGCCGCGCTGGCACGGCGTCATCCTAGGCCTGACCTGCCTGACCCAGTTCCTGCTCAGCCTGGTGATCGACCGGCGCTACGAGGCGCGTATCGGGCGCAACTATTACTGGATGATCTGGTATCCGATCGCCTACTGGGTGATCAACACGCTGACCACGGTGGTCGCGTTCCCCAAGGCGCTGCTCAAGCGCCGCGGCGTGCGCGCGGTGTGGGTCAGCCCGGACCGGGGACTGCGATGAAAGCCGAAGGCTTCGTGATCCAGAACGAGCGCCAGCGCACGCCGGCGCAGCGGGCGCTGTCCTCCTTCGTCACGCTGGTGGCGTGGATGCTGTGGCTGTACCTGTGGCTGCCGGTGATCACGCTGGTGGCGTGGCTGGCCGGGCTGCGCACCGCGTGGGTGGAGCTGTCGGCCGAGGCGTACGCCAACCAGACCTCCGACCTGCTGTCTATCCTCGGCTACGCACTGGTCTGTGCCGTGGTGTTCGCCAGCTGGGCCTATTACAACCAGGCCCGCTTCGCGCACAGGACCCGGCGCCGGCAAGGCCCGGCGGCGGTGACGCTCGTCGAGGAGGCCCTGGCGCTGGATGTCGACCCGCGCGAGGCGCAGGCCATGCGTACCCAGCAACACAGCACGCTGGTGTTCGACAAGAGCGCGCGACCGGTGGTGCGGCGTTCGTCCGATCGCGCGCCGGAACCCGCCTGACCCCTTCACAGGATGGGCTTCAGCCCTCCGCTCCGGCGTGCGGCAAGGTAGCGGCGGGCTGAAGCCCGCCCTGCGTGTGGCCGGTGGTCACTCCACCCGGCAGAACACTGCCTTGAGGTAGCGACCTTCCGACACGTCGGCGCGCACCGGATGATCGGCGCCGGCGCCGGTCACCTGCAGCACCTGGATCTCGCGGCCGGCGTTGAGCGCCACGCGACGCAGCATCTCCAGGAAGTCCGCCTCGGCGACCAGGCCGGTGCACGAGCAGGTCAGCAGCAGGCCGCCGGGCGGGATCACGTCCAGCGCCAGGCGGTTCATGGCGAAGTACTTCTTCAGCGCGTCGAAGACCTTGTTGCGGTCCCGCGTGAGCTTGGCCGGGTCCAGGATCACCGCGTCGTACCGCTCGCCGCGCGCGGCGGCCTCGCGCAGCCAGTCGAAGATGTCCGCCTGCTGGAAGTCGATGGCCAGGTTGTTGGCCGCGGCGTTGGCGCGGGCGATCTCCAGGATCCCCGCGTCCATGTCCACGCCGACCGCCTCGCGCGCGCCCGCCGCCATGGCATGGACGGCGAAGCCGCCGGAGTTGCAGCACAGGTCGAGCACGCGCCGGCCGCGTGCGAATTCCCCGAAGCGTCGGCGGTTCTCGCGCTGGTCGGCGAAGAAGCCGGTCTTGTGTCCCAACCCGGGCGCGGCGTGGAAGGCCAGACCGTGCTCATGCACCTGGACCGGCGCCGGCGGCTCGGGGCTGCGGCAGTCGAACGATTCCTGCTTCTGCACGTGGCTCTCGGCGAACCAGTACAGCCGCGCGCCGGGGAAGTGTTCGAGCAGGGCCGCATGGATCGCCTCGCGGAACTTCCACATGCCGGCGGCGAAGTATTCGATCACCAGGATGTCGGCATAGCGGTCGACCACCAGGCCGGACAAACCGTCGCCCTCGCTGTGCACGACGCGCCAGGCGTCGCTGGCGCGGTCCAGTTGCAACAGGTCGCGGCGCAGCTGCACGGCGCGCGCGATGCGCGCGGCGATCCACGTCGCGTCGATCGCTTCGGCCGGATCGTTCGTGAGCAGCCGCAACGCGATGCGTGCGTGGCCGTTCCAGAAGCCGCGACCGACGAAACGGTCCTTGCTGTCCACCACCTCGACCACGCTGCCTGGCGGCAGGCGCTGCTCGGGCTTGTACACCTGCGCGGACCACACCCACGGGTGGCCCGGCGCGCGGTCGGATTTGAGGCGGATGCGCGGCGGCGCGGCGGGATCGTGCGGGCTGGGAGCGTTCATCCGGCCAATGATACCGGCCACGCAGGGTGGGCTTCAGCCCACCGCCTCGCGCCGTACGTCCAGTGATGGGCTGAAGCCCACCCCGCGAGCCGCTAGCGCAGCTTGAGGATCAGCCACGAGGCCACTGCGAGCAGGTTGACGCCGATGCGCGACACCGACGGCCCGGCTACCGCCAGCACGAAGCCCTGCGTGCCGAAGCTCCAGTCCAGCCAGGGCCGCGCCAGGTGGAAGGTGGTGTAAATGTTGAGGTACGCCCCCGCATGCAGCGCGTAGCTGAACACCGGCGTGGCGATCAGCGGCAACTGCAGCAGCTGTGCCACGCGCGAAAACGCCACGCCACGGTCGCTCCCTTCGACCAGCCACACGCCGGCCAGCAACACGAAACCGAAGGCGATCAGCGCCAGCAACGCGTGCAGCATGTCGTAGGTCGAACCCATCACCAGCAGGCGGCGCAGCGCGCCCGCGGCGCCGTACAGGCCACCGGCGATTTCGAGGATGCCGATCAGGCGGAAGAGGAAGCTGCGCATTCAAAGGTTCCGGTTGGCGGGAGCGCGGAGTGTGCCGCGTTTGCGGCGCGCCGTCTGCGACTTCAGGCCAATGCGTCGACCAGCTCGTGCAGGTCGGTGACGTGCTGCTCCCACCAGCGCGGCTCGGCCGCGAACGGGAAGGCGGCGGGGAAGGCCGGGTCGGCCCAGCGCTGGGCGATCCAGCCGGCGTGGTGCACCTGGCGCATCGCGCGCAGGGCGGGAATCAGCGCGAGTTCGGCGTAGTCGAAGTCGCGCATCGAGGTGTAGCCCTCGAGCAGGGCATCCATGGCCGCGGCGTCGTGCGCGAGCATCCACAGGTCCTGGACCGCGGGGCCCGTGCGCGCGTCGTCCAGATCGACGAAGTGCGGCCCGGCGTCCGTCCACAGCAGGTTGCCCGGATGACAGTCGCCGTGCAGGCGCAATTGGCGCGCCGGGCCGACCGCGTCCAGACGCGCGGTCACCGCGTCGTCGAGGCGGCATACGGCGGCGCGGTAGGCCTCGGCGAGGTGGGACGGCAGCAGCGGGGAGGCCAGCACCGCCTGCGCCGGGCGCGCGATCAGCGTGGCGCGGTCGACGCGTTCGCGATGCCGGAACGGCGCGCGCGAGCCGACCGCGTGCAGGCGGGCGATCAGGCGTCCCAGCCACTCCAGTTGCTCGGTCGACTCGAGCGTCGGCGCACGGCCGCCGCGGCGCGGGTAGAGCGCGTAGCGGTAACCGGCGTGTTCGAGCAGGGTGCGTCCGTCGAACGCGAGGGGCGCGACCATCGGCAATTCATCCGCCGCCAGTTCGCAGGCGAAGGCGTGTTCCTCGGCGATCGCGTCATCGCTCCAGCGGCCGGGCCGGTAGAACTTGGCGATCACCGGCGCGGCCTCCTCGATGCCGACCTGCCACACACGGTTCTCGTAGCTGTTGAGCGCGAGCAGGCGGCCGTCCGGCCACAGGCCGCAGGCGCCGACGGCGTCGAGGACGAGGTCGGGGGTGAGGTTGGCGTAGGGCGCGCCGATATTCATCTCCCTCTCCCCGGAGGAGAGGGAGCCGAGCCTGGCTCCAATCCGTCGCTCACCGCACCACCGCCCGCCGCGGCACCACCGCCATGGTCAACCGCGAGATGCACACCAGCGCCCCTTCCTCGTTCTCGATGCGAATCTCCCATACCTGCGTGGAGCGCCCCAGGTGCAACGCCCTGGCGGTACCCGTGACGACACCGGAGCGCACGCCCCGCACGTGGTTGGCGTTGATGTCCAACCCCACCGCCACCTCAAGCTCCGGGTCGAGCGTGAGCAGCGCTCCGGTGCTGCCCAGGGTCTCGGCCAAGGCCACCGAGGCGCCGCCGTGCAACAGGCCGAACGGCTGGTGCGTGCGCGTGTCCACCGGCATGGTGCCGGCGAGCCAGTCATCACCGACCGCGGTGAAGCGGATGCCGAGCACCTGCATCAACGTGTTGTCGCTCCACGCGTTGATGCGCTCGAGATCGGGTGCCTGCTTCCATATCGCCATGGCCGGACCGCCTGAAGGGAAAGCGTGCATTGTCCGTCCACGGCCCGCGCGGCGACAATGCGCAGGTGTTCACCATCACCCTCCAGCATTCCGGCCGCACCTTCACCACGGCGCCGGGCGAGACCGTGCTCGAAGCGGCGCAGCGCGCTGGCATCGCGCTGCCCTATTCGTGCCGCGCCGGCGTCTGCGGCAGCTGCAAGGCCACGCTGCTGGCCGGCCAGTGCGGCTACCCGCGCAACCCGCCGGTCGCGTTGAGCGGCAGCGCGATGGCGCGCCACGCGATCCTGCTGTGCCAGGCGGTGCCCGCGAGCGACCTGACGATCGCGGCACGCGAGGTCACGTCGGTGGAAGACGTCGCACGCCGCCGCCTTGCCGTGGAGGTGATCGGCAAGCAGCCGCTGGCGCCGGACGTCACTGGCCTGGTGCTCCAGCCCGCGTCGGGAGAAGCGCCGCTCAACTGGCTGCCGGGCCAGTACCTGGACGTGCTGCTGGAGGAGGGCAGGCGCCGACCGTTCTCGATCGCCAGCGGGCCGAAGGAGGACGCCAGCATCGAGCTGCACGTGCGCCACGTGGCCGGCGGCGGTTTCACCTCGTGGGTCCACGAAGGGCTTGCGATCGGCGCGCGGCTGCACATCGAGGGGCCGCTGGGCACGTTCGTGCCGCGCGAGGATTCGGAGCGGCCGATGGTGTTCATGGCCGGAGGCACCGGCTTCGCGCCGGTCAAGGCGATCGTCGAGCACTTCCTGGCGCTGGGCACGCGCCGGCCGATGGCGCTGTACTGGGGCGCGCGCAGCGCGGGCGACCTGTATCTGCGCGAACTGGCCGAGCGCTGGGCGCGCGAGACGCCCAATCTCGCGTTCCACGCGGTGTTGTCCGATCCCGAGCAGGCCGCCGCCGCGGGCCTGCGTCCGGGCCTGGTGCACGAGGCGGTGCTGGAGGACCAGCCGGACCTGTCCGGCCACGAGGTCTACATGAGCGGGCCGCCGGCGATGATCGACGCCGGCCGGCAGATGTTCACCGAGGCAGGCCTGCCGGACGAGCGGCTCTACTTCGATTCGTTCGAATACGCGCCGGACGTGCTGGCGCAGATCCTCGCCGGCCGCGCCGGCATCGGCGGGTGACCGTCCTGCCGGATCGCCTCAGCGATTGCCCTTGGCGACCGGCAATTGCGCCTGCTGCCAGGCCAGCACACCGCCGCCGAGCGTGTACACCCTGGTGAAACCGGCCTTGACCAGGCGCTGCGCGGCCTTGTCCGAGCCGCGGCCGTCCTTGTCCATCACCACCACCGGCATGTCCTTGGCCTTGGCCAGGTCCTTGTGCTCGGGGTCGAACTGGCTGGGCAACACGTGGCGCGCACCGGGCACGTGCATCTTCTCGAAGTCGGCGCGCGCGGACAGGTCCACCAGCAGCGGGCTTTCGCGATTGATCAGCAGGGTGAGCCCACCAGGGGTGAGCTCCTTGTACTTGCGCAGCAGGCGGCCGAATTCCATCGCCACCAGCGCGAGCAGGATGACCACGAACAACGCCGACAGCGCGAGATGGTTGCCCACGAAGGTGGGGAGCTTGTGCAGGAAGTCGTTCATGGCGGGCCTGGCCGGATGCGCAAACCGGCGATTATCCGGGAGGGGGGCGACGGGCGCAAAGGTGGCGCGCTCTGAAGCCCTCTCCCCGCCGGAAGGAGGGTTTGGGTGAGGGGACGGGCTCGCGGGGAAGGTTGTTACGGCGCCGGGCCCGCAGGCGGTTCTGTCGCAAGAGTCACCCCTGACCCCAGCCCTCCCCCGCAGGGAGAGGGCGCAGACCTCATTCCCGCGTGATATCAGGCAACCCGCTCATCAACCACCAGCGCTTCGTCTGCGGGTCATAGCGCCAGCTCTGCCGGTCGATCACCGTCCGCTCGGACTGCGTGTTCAGGTTGACCAGGCTGATCTGCACCACCTGCCGCACCCGGTTTTCGCCATCCGGCACCGGACCCGCGCCCTCGTCGTAGCCGGTCACGCGCACCTGCTGGAAGCGCGCCAGGTCCAGCGAGGTCAGCGGATTGGCTTCGCGCACTTTCGGATCGACGAACTGCTGCGCGCTCTGGAAGTCGGCCCAGCGCAGCGTGTTCGCATAGCCGTTGAGCGTGGTGATCAGCGCCTGGTTGCGCTGGTCGGTAGCACAGCCGGCACACAGCATCGCGACGAGTGCGATCAGCGGAAACAGGTAGCGACGCATGGATGATTCCCTCCGGAAACAGGCCCTCATTGTGCCCCAGCCCGTCGCTTGGCGACGAAGCGCGCCTGCAGCGTGGCGGCCGGGCGCTCGCCGCTGCCGGGCACCTCGCAGTGCACGTCGATGCGCGCCTTGCCGCGCTCGGCCAACGTGGCGAAGAAAGTCTCGAAATCGGTACCCTCGGCCAGCCGCGCCTCGGCGCGGAAATCCGTCCACACCGGTTCCAGGTAGCGCACGTGCGAGTCCCCCACGAACACGTCGCAGTCTTCGCCGCGCCGCTGCAACTCGAGCTCCACCAGTGCCCAGCCGGCCAGCGTCATCACGCTGGCGAGGCTGCCGCCGAAGGCACAGCCCTTGTCGTTGACGTTCGGCGCCAGCGGTGCGGCCAGCGCAAGGCCATCGCGATCGTAATGGTGCAGGCGCAGGTCCATGGCGCGGGCGAGCGGGATCCTGTCGCGGATGAAGCGGAGCAGGTCGTCGGCGAGCAGTCGGGAGTCGGCAATCACGGCGCGGAACTTGGGTGGGGAAAAGCGCCAAGTGTAGCGAGCGGCTTACACTGCCGACCTGTTCCGGCTGCACGGAGTGCGCGGTGCCCCACGCTTCGACCACCGGCGAACTCGACGGACGGGTGATCGTCATCACCCGCCCGGCCGGCACCGCCTCGGCCTTCGCGCGCCAGGTGCGCGCCCGCGGCGGCGTGGCGTTGTTGCTGCCGGGCCTGGCATTGCGCGCAGGCGACGAGGATGCGCGCACGCCGTTGCGTGAAGCCCTGCGCGCAGACGACCTGCTGCTGTTCACCAGTCCCGCGGCGGTGCGCTTTGCCGCCGCGCTGATGCCGCTGCGCACGCGCGCCACGGTGCTGGCAGTCGGGCAGGGCACCGCCGCCGCGTTGCGCCGCCACGGCCTCGCCGTGCAGGCGCCCGCGCGGCAGCAGGACAGCGAAGGCCTGCTCGACCTGCCCGCGTTGCACGACGTGCGAGGACGCGGGGTGGCGCTGGTCGGCGCCCCCGGCGGCCGCGGCCTGTTGCAGCAACGCCTCATCGAAGGCGGCGCGCGCCTGCGCGAGGTATGGGTCTACCGTCGCACGGCGGCACGGCTGGACCGCCGTCATGTCGATGCCGTGCGGCAACTGCGTCCCGACGCCCGCGTGCTCCTCTCCAGCGCGCAGGCGCTGGCCAACCTGCATGACAGCCTGCCGCCGGAAGCATGGACGCACTTGTGCAGCGCCGTCGCCGTGGCCAGCAGCGAGCGCCTGGAAGCCGCCGCCCGCGCCGCCGGCTTCCGCCACGTGCGCCGCGCCGCGTCCGCCCTTTCCGCCGACCTCATCGCCGCCGCCCGTTGACCCCGTAGTTCCTTCCGGCGCGACCGCGATGCATGCGCTAGCGGCTTCCCTTGCAGGAGGATGCCGCAGGCTTCACACCCACCATGCGAACCCCGCCATGCGGGCTGCTAGCATGGCGCGCATGAGCCAAGACGACCTCGCTTCCGATCGTCCCGACGCGCCGGTTCCGGCCGCCGCCCCGGTCCCGCGTCCCGCGTCCGCCCCAGCCCCGCGCCGCGGCGGCACGCTCGCCCTCGCGCTGCTGATCGCCCTGCTCGCGCTGGGCCTGGCCGGCTACGTGGCCTGGCGCCAGTGGCAGCAGATGCAGGGCAGCGCGAGCGACAACCTCGACGAGCGCGTGGGCCATCTCGAAGACACGCTCACGACGCTTGGCGACGAGCGCTCCTCGCTGCGCCAGCGCCTGGGCGACGCCGAGCAGGTCAACCGCAGCCTGCGCGAGGAACTGCTGGGCCAGTCCGAGCGCGTGCGCAACCTCGAGGATGCGGTCGCCAAGCTGTCGGAGAAGAGCCTTTCCGGCCACGACGCAATGCTGCTCGATGAAACCGAGACGCTGCTGCGCATGGGCCAGCAACGCTACGTGCTGTTCCATGACGCGCAGGGCGCGGCCGCTGCCTACGGGCTGGCCGACCAGGCGTTGGCCGCGGTGAACGACGGCGCCTTCTCCGGCGTGCGCCAGAGCCTTGCCGCCGAGCGCGAGGCGCTGGAGCAGAGCGTGCCGCGCACCCAAGCGATCGATGTCCTGCAGCAATTGCGCGGTGCGATCCAGACGCTTCCGCTCAAGCGCGAGGACGCTATCGCGGAAACGGCCAACCCCGGCGCGTGGGCACGCATCCGCCATGCACTCGGCAGCGTGGTCAACGTGCAGCGCGACGACGGCGCACCGCGTGCGGTGGCCGATGCCCGCTTCGCCCGTGAACTGGCCGCGCTCGACCTCGCCCAGGCGCAGGCTGCGCTGCTCGCCGCCGACGTCGATGCCGCGCACGCGGCCATCGCCCGTGCGCAGGCCAGCGTGGCGGCGCGGTTCGATACCGCCGATCCGGCCGTCGCGCACGTCCAGGCCCAACTGGCAAGTCTCGCCGGGAGCATCAAGCCTGCCGCGCCGGTGCAACTGGGCGCCGCACTGGCCGAACTGCGCAACCTGCGCGCCGTGCATGCCTTGAAGGCGGTCGACGCCACGCCGGCACGCGCGTCCAGCACGGGGCACCGGCCGTGAAGCTGTGGCGCTGGCTGTTGCTGCTGATCGTGGTCGCGGCGCTCGCCGCGTTCGGCTGGCACTGGGTCGCCGAGGATCCCGGCTACGTGCTCGTACGCCTGCGCGGCTGGCGTGTGGAAACCACCGTGGTGGCCGCGCTGGTCATCGTGCTGTTGGCCTGGGCCATTCTTGCCGGGCTGTGGCGGCTGGCGCGCTGGCCGTTCGGCGCGATGTCACGGCGGCATCGCCGGGTGAGCCGACAGCGGCTGGGCAGCGGCCTGGTCGCGCTGATGGAAGGTCGCCACGGCGAGGCCGAACGCGACCTGGAGCGAGCCGCGCGACTGGACGCGCTGCGCGGTCCGGCCCTGCTCGCCTCCGCCGAAGCCGCCTCGCGCCGCGGCGAGGCCGCGCGCGCACTGGAAGCCCTCAATCGCGCCGGCCAGGCCGCGCCGCAGGCGGCGCGCGTGGTGCGCGCTCGCGTACTGCGCCGCGACGGCAAGCCGGCCGAAGCCCTCGCCCTGCTCAATCCCGAGGCCGACAGTGGCAGCCTCACCCCCGGTGGCTGGCACGAACTCGCCCTCGCCGCGCTCGCCGCCGGCGAACCGCGCCGCGCGCTGGCTGCGCTGGAACCGTTGCAGAAAAGCGGCGCGCTCGGCACGCCGCGCTATACCGCGCTGGAAACGCAGGTGCTGGTTGCCGCCATCCTCGCCACGCCCGACGGCCAGGCGCTCAATGCGCTGTGGTCGCAACTGCCCAAGGGCCAGCGCCGCGCGCCCGCGGTGATCGACGCCTACGCCCGCCGCGCCGCCGCCTTCGGGCTGGCGCTGCCGGCGATGGACGAGCTGGAGTCCGCCTTGCGCCGCGAGTGGTCGCCGCAGCTGGCCGAAACCTGGGGCACGCTCGACGGCGACGACCTGGACGCGCGACTGCGCCGCGCCGAAAGCTGGCTCGATGCCCATCCCAACGACCCCGGCCTGCTGCTCGCGCTCGGCCGCATGTGCGTGCGCCAGCAACTATGGGGCACGGCGCGCACCTATCTGGAACGCTCGCTCGCCATCGCACCCAGCCCCGGCGCCTGGGAATCGATGGGCGACGCCTGCATCGGCCAGGGCGATGTCCCGCTCGCCCAGCGCTGCTACCGCAACGCGCTGGCCCTCATCCGCGGCGAGGCCACCCTCGACCTGCCGCGCGACAGCCGTCTGTCGCACCCGGACACGCGCTCGCTGGCGGTCGAGGAGCGCGACGAGCACGGCGTGCCGCGGCTGCGGAACTGACCTGCGCCGGATCGGCGAGCTGCGTGGCCGCCGCGTTGCGAGCCGGTCGAGACAAGCAATCGTGTATGAGCCTCGTCCGGAAGGTTCGAGTGAGGTCCCCGCTCGCGAGGAAACACGATCGGCACGTCCACCGGGACTGAAAATCCCGTGATGGCCCGTCGCCCGACCAGCCCTTCAATCGACCGACATGGCCCAGGTGATGAAGCCCGCGTTGAGCGTGGTAAGCGTCAGCGCGACCAGGAACAGCGTGTCGGAAACGCGTTCCAGCGTGTGGTTGCGTTGCACGTTGCGGGTGCGCAACGCCCAGTAGGAAAGCAGGCACGTGATCAGGTACAGCATGGCATTGAGCGCGAGCAGGTCGTCGCCGACGAGGTCGGTTCGACGGATCGTGATGACCACGCGCAGGATGCCGATGACCATGATGCAGACGCCGACCATGGCGGCGGAGGCGCTGAAGATGTGCACGCAGATGTCCTGGTCCAGTGCCCTGCGGCGCGGTGTCTTGTTCATGGGTCCGGTCCGACCTGTGGTAGCCGGACTCTAGACCTCGCGCGGCCTGGCGGGTTCGCGATCAACCGAACGCGGCGTCACCGGGCGCGGATCGACCGCCAGGCGTGTTGCGCACGATCGTGACGGCCAGGTCCCGGTCGATCTGCAGGTGCTGCTCGGCCATGGACGACACGCTGGCGCGATGGGAAACCACCACCAGGATCGAGCGCGGCAATTGCCGCTTGAGCGTGGCCAGGACGGCCAGTTCCGACGCGGCATCGAGCGCACCGGTAGCCTCGTCCAGCACGGCCAGCAGCGGCTGGCGCAGGATCACCTGGGCGAGCATCAGCCGCTGCAGTTCGCCGCCGGAGAGACGGCTGGAGCTGCCGTAGAGCGGCGCGTCCAGACCCTCGCGCGATGCCGCCAGCCAGCGGCCGAGGCCGACGTCCTCCAGCACGGCGAGCATGGTGCCGTCGCTCGCCGCCGGCGCCGCCCAGGCCAGGCAGTCGCGCACCGTGTGCTGCCAGGGGCGCACGCTCTGGCTGACGTAGGCGCCATTGCGCACCAGCGCGCGGTAGCCGTCGAAGTCGATCGCGTGGTCGCCGATCGAGGCGCTGAAGTCCGCCGGAAGGGTCATGCCGGCGAGCACGTCGACCAGGCTGCTCTTGCCGATACCCGAGTCGCCCGAGACCAGCGTCAGTTCGCCAGGCGCCAATACCAGGTGGCGCACGCACAGCGCCTCCAGCGGTGCACGCAACCGCAGCTGGTCGATCGCCAGCACGTCGCCGACCGCCAGCGCACGCGCCGGCACGGCGGGCAACGCGTCATGGCGGTGCCGCATGTGGCGCTGCCACAGTTCCAGCGCCGGCGAGGCCGAACGCAATTGCTGGCAACTTTGCCGGGTCGACACCAGGTACGGCAGCAGGCGCCCGAGCAGCAGGCTCACCGCGATCAGCGACGCACTGTCGATGCCATGCCAGCGATGGGCGAGCACGAACATGCCGGCGATGCCCGCGGCGGCGGCCAGTTCCAGCATCAGGCGACCGGCGGCGACCAGCTCCATCTGGCGCCGGTAGCCCAGGCCCAGTCGCGCGGAGATCGCACCGTAGCCGGCCTTCTCCGCGCTCTGCCGCTCGAATGAGCGCACGTAGCGCAGGCGCCTTGGAAAATCCTCGCTGAGCCAGAACAGCCGCGTCATGTCGGCCACGTACTGCCGGCTTACCGCCGACTGTTCGCGGCCGTAGGCGCGCGCGGCGAACAGCCCGAGCGCGACCAGCACCGGCGTGATCAACAGCAGCGCCGGCGATACCCAGAACACGAACGCCAGGCTCACCGCGGTGGTGAGGCCGATCACCGCCAATTGCAGCAGCGCGCTGAACCCCTGCACGAGGATCTCGATGTTGTAGGTCAGCACGTTGGCGATCTCGGCCGAACTCGCGTCGGCCAACTCGCCCAACGGCGCATCGACCAGGCGCGCGTGCACCATCCGTCGCAGGTTCATGCCGCAGCGGCTGACCAGGTCGGCGCCCAGCCGCGCCACCTGCCAGCGCATCAGCGCGAAGCTGCCGGTGGCCACCGCAAAGGCGAGCGCCTGCATTGGCACGCTGCCGTAGGCCGCGAAGGTGGACGACGAACCCGGCTGTACCAGCGGCACCAGGCAGATCGCCGCGATGCTGCCGGCCAGCGCCGCGCCGAGCGACAGCGCCACATAGGTTGCGATCTGCAGCGCATCCCGGCGGCCGAGCGTGAGCGCGAAGGCGCGCCAGAAACGCGAGGCCGGCAGCGCCCGGAGCAGCGTCGTCGTGGCGCGCTGGTACCAGGGCGCCAGGCCGTCGCGGCGGTCCAGGGTCGCGTCTTTGCCGGGGATCGTGCTCATCTTTCCTGAGTGCAGGCGGCTTCGGGAAAAGTTGGCCCGCTCGATCGCGCTTCGCGCCGCGAAATGGGGTGTGCGTCGGCATCAAGCAGCCGCCGCAGGACCTCGACCGAGGCCCGCGGATCGCCTCCGCGCCGTAACCGGTACACGCCTCGACCCGCCAGCGCCTGCGCGAACGCCTGCCAGCCCGGCTGGCCCGCCGCGTAGGGCTGGTTGGCCGCCAGCCACGTCGCGGCGGTGTCGGTGTCCACGGGCGACAGCAACTCGCCGTCGGCCCGCTCCCCGGTCACCATCACCGCGCCGACCAGTTCGAGCGGTCTGCCCGCGAGCCGGCCCGCGCCCTGGCGAAGATCGGCCTCGATCTTCTCCACGCCGCTGCGCCGCCGGATCCGTGGCGAGCGCTGCAGCCAATCGCGCGTGGCGCCATCGGGCAGCAACCCGAGCGCATCCGGCCGCAGATGCAGGAAATTGGGCACGCCGGTCGCGAGCAGGGTGTGCGGCTGCACGAACACTGCGTCCTCGGCGAGGAAGTCCAGCCCGTGCAGCAGGCTGTGCAGAGCCAGCGTGGACTTGCCCGCGCCGCTGTGGCCCAGCAACAGCACGCCGCGCCCGCCATGTCCCACGCACGCGCCATGCAGTGGCACCAGGCCCATGCCGCGCGTGGCCAGGGTGAACACGGCGAACTCGATGAGCTCGTACCGCAGGTGATAGGGCCGCCTGAGCATCGCCTGCGAAGCGACCACCAGCGCGCGACGACCACGTGGGTCGAGCACGGCGTAGTTGTGCTCGTCCACCACGCCGCATAGCAGCCCCGCGCCCGCCTGGTGCCGTACCGGGGGCGGCTCGCGGCGGTACCTGGTGCGGGCGGGCCGCAGGCGCAGCTCGACGTGGAAGTCCTCCGCGCGCGGCAGCTCGTACGCGGGAAGCCCGCCATAGGCGACCTCGACCAGCTGTAGCAACGCCTCGTTGTCGCTGGCGAAGTGGAAGCGCCCACCCAACACTTTCCGCTGCAGCCCGAAGCCGCAGGCGGTGTGCTCGCCGAACGGATCGGCGACGGTGGCGGGGGAGGAGGGCAGGGTCATGCCTGCGTGAGTGCGCCTGCGGGAAGCCGAGGTTTTGCTCGCCGCGGATTGGCTCCCTCTCCCCGACGGGGAGAAAGCTTCAGATTGCGCGCGCCTGCCATTTCGTCAGGTGCCCAACGCCACGCACGTCCTCTTCTTGACCCGGAGACGCCTTCCAGGCAACGCAACCTCGATCCCCCCGCCCGGCACTTACCCGCATGCACGCCGACGGCCGCCCCGCGCGGCCTCCTTCGCCAACGGCCGGGCCGACACCCATGCTCAAGATCCAGGTCAGCCACTCCTACTACCTGCAGTACGACCGCAAGCAGTGGGAGCGCGGCAAGCCCTATCCCCCGCTGGCGACGATCCAGGTCGCCGCGTTCCTGCGCCAGCACGGGCACGAGGTCACGCTGTTCGACACCATGCTGGCCGACGGCGTGGAGGCCTACGCCGCATCCCTGCATGCTGCCGCGCCCACGCTGGTGGTGCTGTACGAGGACAACTTCAACTTCCTCACCAAGATGTGCCTCAGCCGCATGCGCGAGGCGGCCTGCCGGATGATCGGCGAGGCACATGCCAGCGGCGCGCGCGTGATCGTGGCCGGCTCCGATGCCTCCGACCAGCCCGATGCCTTCCTCGCCGCCGGCGCCGACGTGGTGCTGCTGGGCGAGGGCGTCGGCGCCCTGTCGGCGCTGGTCGAACGGTTCGACCGCGATCGCGCCATCGACAACCAAGACTGGACCGCCGGCCTCGCCGGCGTCGCCTTCCGCACGGACGGCCAGACGCAACTGCAGCGCATCGGCATCCAGCCACCGGACGCGCGGCTGGTCGGCCACCCGGCGTGGGACCTGATCGACATCGAGCGCTACCGCGCGTTCTGGACCGGCCGGCACGGCTACTTCAGCCTCAACATGGCCGCCTCGCGCGGCTGCCCGTTCCGCTGCAACTGGTGCGCCAAGCCGATCTGGGGCAACCACTACCGCCAGCGCGGCGCACTGGACGTCGCCGCCGAAATGGCGCACCTCAAGCACACGTTCGCGCCCGACCACATCTGGATGGCCGACGACATCTTCGGCTTCTACGTGGACTGGGTGCAGACCTTCGCCGAGCACCTGCACGCGAGCGCCGGCTCGGTGCCGTTCACCATCCAGGCGCGCGCCGACCTGTGCAGCGAGGCGATGGTCGACGCGCTTGCCCGGGCCGGCTGCGTCGAGGTCTGGATCGGCGCCGAAAGCGGCAGCCAGCGTGTGCTCGACGCCATGAGCAAGGGCACCCACGTGGCCGATTTGATCGGCGCCCGCGAGCGGCTCGGCCGCCACGGCATCCGCGTCGGCTTCTTCGTCCAGCTGGGCTATCTCGGCGAGGAACTGGAAGACTTGCTGGCCACGCGGGAACTGATCGCACGCGCCGCACCGGACGACATCGGCGTCAGCGTCTCCTATCCATTGCCCGGCACCAAGTTCTACGAGAAGGTCAAGGCCCAGCTCGGCCGCAAGACGCACTGGGAGGAAAGCAACGACCTGGCGATGATGTTCCGCGGCGCCTACGATTCGGACTTCTACCGGCACGTGCGCGACCTGCTGCACGCGCAAGTGGAGCTGCAGCAGTCGGCGTCACAGCAGTCCACCGAGCACCACGCGCTGGCCCGCGCCGCGCTCGATGCGCGCTGGAACGCGCTGATCGCCAGCGAGCAGGCGCACCGCACCGAACAGGCCTGCCCGGCGGCCACGGCGACGCTCAGCCATGCCTGACCACCTGCCGCCGCTACGCACCATCCGCGCCGGCCTGCGCCGCGCCACCGAAGCGCTTGCCGCCGAACTGGCGTTGCCCGGCGGCGGCACGCCCGACTGGACGCCGCTGGAATGGCGCCTGGCCATGGCCGCGGCCGCCGCGCACGGCGTCTCGCCGCTGCTTGACCGCCGCCCCAGCTGGCAGCACGCGCCGTGGAAGCGCTTTCTCGCCGACCAGCACGAACACGTGGAGCTGCGCCACCGGCGCATCGTCGATCTGCTGCACCGGCTGGACGCCGCCGCCCGCGCCGCCGGCGTGCCGCTGGTGCCGCTGAAGGGCGCGGCGCTTCACGCGCTGGGCCTGTACGCGGCGGGCGAACGGCCGATGGCCGACATCGACCTGCTCGTGCATCCGGGCGACGCGCAACGCGCGGCCGGCCTGCTCCAGGAACTCGGCTACGAGAGCTCCTTCACCCAGTGGAAGCACCAGGTGTTCAAGCCGGTTGCAGAGACGCCGGTGAACGCGTTGGGCGAGCACCGCGACACCCCGGTGAACATCGAGCTGCACACGCACATCCACGAGCGCCTGCCGCTGGCCACCGTCGACCTCACCGCCACGGTGTATCCGCACGAGGCGCAACCCGGCCTCAACGCCTACCCCTCGCAGGCGGCGCTGATGGGCCACCTGCTGCTGCACGCGGCCGGCAACCTCTGCGGCCGCAGCCTGCGCCTGCTGCACCTCAACGACATCTCGCTGCTGGCCACGCGCATGACCCCGCGCGACTGGGACGTGCTGTGGCAGGCGCACGAGCCGCCGTGGTGGGCGCTGCCGCCGCTGCGCCTGGTGGCGCGCTATTACCGCCACGCCGTGCCCGGCACCGTGCTCGAACGGCTCGAACGCGACTGCCCGCCGCTGCTGCGCGCGGTCTCCAGCCGCTGGACACTGAGCGCGGTGTCCTGCTCGGACCTGTGGCTGCACGGCCTGGCCGGCATGGAATGGTGCCGCTCGCCCGGCGAGGTCGCGCGCTACCTGCACAACCGGCTCAGGCCGACCGACGAGGCCCGGCGCGAGCGGGCGGACATGGTCCGCACGCAGCTGTGGCTGCAGGGGCAGAGCTGGGTCGTTTCGTCGCAACGCCGGCGCATCCTTGCCTGGCTGACCCGCCCGGTGCCGCGGATGGATACGTTGTACGTGGTGAGGGCGGCGCTGGAGTCGCGTCTGGCCGAAAACTGAAGACCTCCCTCCTGTGAAGGAGAGGGTTTGGGTGAGGGGTCGGCGCTTGCGGGGAGTAACCAGAGCGACCGCCCCTTCAGGTGGCCTTTCGCAAGAGTGGCCCCTCACCCCAGCCCTTTCCGCGGAGAGGGGGCAACTACCCGGCAGATCGCCCGATCCGTTCCACCCATCGTCCGCAGGCGTACCATCCCCCCGTTGAGGCCTGCCCCAGCGGGGTGCTTCGGATGTCCGAATCGCGACCCATGCCGCTCGACCAGTCGGCCGAGGCGTTGTTCGTCACGGTCTACGCGCGCCTCAAGGCCATGGCCGCCAAACAGCTGGCCAGTCGTCGCAACGCCACGCTGGACACCACCGAGCTGGTGCACGAGCTGTACCTGCGCATGGGCCAGCGCGAAGGCCTGCAGTTCGACCATCCGGCGCAGTTCTTCAGCTACGCCGCGCGCGCCATGCGGCACCTGCTGATCAACCGCGCCCGCGACCGCCTGCGCCTGTGCGCCGGCGGGCAGTGGCAGCGCGTGACGCTGGACGACCAGTCGCTGAAACTCGCGCTCGACACCGCCGAACAGGCACTCGCGCTGGACGCCGCGCTGGACGAACTCGAACTGGCCGACGCGCGCGCCGCGCAGGTGGTCGAACTGCGCTTCTTCGCCGGCCTCAGCCTGGAACAGGTGGGCGAAACGCTGGGCCTGTGCCGGCGCACCATCGACCGCGACTGGCGCTTCGCGCGCGCCTTCATCAAGGCACGCATGGACTAGCGCGCAAGCACGAGTACCGGGTCCTGCCGCAGTCCGCGCATCACCCGGGGAACATGGTCGCAAACCGCACCCATCCGGGGTTTATGGAAGAGGCAGGGCGAGGAGAGGCGTCATGGCATCCATACCGTCGTTGCGCGAGCTGTTCGAGGCGGCCCTCCCGCTGCCGGCGCCCGCGCGCGCACGCCTGCTCACCGAGCGCTGCCCCGACCTGGACCTGCGCGCGCAGATCGAACGCATGCTCGCCGCCGACGCCACCGAAGGCGAGCTGCTCGCCACCGGCGACGCCGCCCGCGCCGCGCAGGCGATCGGCGAAGCCAGCGTCAGCGATGCGCTTCCCGCCGGCAGCACGATCGGGCCGTTCGAACTGGTCGAGGTGCTCGGCGAAGGCGGCTCCTCCACCGTGTTCCGTGCCTTCCGCGACAGCGAGGGCGTGCGCCAGGAAGTGGCGGTCAAGCTGCTCGCGCGCGGGCTCTACACCACGGAGGCGCAGCGCCAGTTCCGCCGCGAGCGCGAGGCGCTGGCGCGCCTGCGCCATCCGGGTATCGCGCGGCTGATCGAGGGCGGCGTGACGGAGAGCGGCCAGGCCTACATCGCGCTGGAACTGGTCGACGGCCAGCCGATCACCGACTACGCGCGCGAGCGCGGGCTCGCGCTGCGCCAGCGGCTGGTGCTGTTCCTGATGGTCTGCCGCGCGGTCGAGACCGCCCACCGCGCGCTGATCGTGCATCGCGACCTCAAGCCTTCCAACGTGCTGGTCACCCCCGAGGGCGACGTGAAGCTGCTGGACTTCGGCATCGCCAGGCTGCTCGACGAGGACATCGACAGCGCCACGCGCACCCAGCACCGCGCGCTCACCCCGGCCTACGCCGCGCCGGAACAGTTCGCCCAGCAGCCGATCACCACCGCCACCGACGTCTATGCGCTGGGCATCCTGCTGGAGGAACTGATCAGCGGCCACCGGCGCGCCACCGGCGATGCCACCACGCCACCCTCGCACACCACCACGCCGACCCTCGCCACCGCCTACGGCCTGGCGCCGTCAGCGGGCGCGGTCGCGCCCATCCGGCGCAAGCTGCGCGGCGACCTCGACAACATCGTGCTGAAGGCCGCCTGCCCGGAGCCGGAGCGGCGCTACGCCTCCGCTGGCGCGCTGGCCGAAGACATCGAGCGACACCTCGACAGCGAGCCGGTGCAGGCGCACCCGCCTTCGCGCTGGTACCGTGCGGGCAAGTTCGCGGCGCGGCATCGCGGTGGCGTGGTGATCACCGCGACGTTCGTGCTCGCCATCCTGGTGTCGTTGTCGCTGGCCCTGTGGCAGGCGCAGGTCGCGCGACGCCAGGCCGAGCGCGCCAACATGGTGCGGGCGTTCGTCGAAAGCCTGTTCGCGCCGATCCGCTACGGCGTCGCCGCCTCCCGGCAACCCAGCCTGGACGAACTGGTGGCGCATGGCGTGGCGAAACTGGACAACTCGCCCCAGATGGACGACGGCGGCCGCGTGGATCTGCTCGCGATGTTCTCGCGCCTGTACGAGAACCTGGGCAACGCGGCGCAATCGCGCCAGCTCGCGAACCGGGCCGTCGCGCTGTCCGAGCGGATGCTGGCGCCGTCCGACATCGAGGCCATCCATGCGCTCACCGCACGCGGTTACGCCGAGGTGCGCATGGAAGACTTCGCGGCCGGCGGGGCCGACCTGCGGCTGGCCCACCAGCGCATGCTCGCCCAGGGCATCCACGGCGAGGCGCTGATCGACCTGCTCGGCCCGCTGGGCGCGGTCGAAAACAGCGAAGGGCACGGCGAGACCTCGCTGGCCCTCGCCCGCGAAGCACTGGCCGAACGGATCGCCACGTGGGGACCGGACGACGCGCGCGTCGGCATCGGCTACAACGACGTCGCCTCCGCGCTGGAAGGGCTGGAGCGCTACGACGAGGCGATGGCGATGTGGCGCAAGACCTGGCAGTTCGAGCTGGCGCATTTCGGCCCGTCCAGCAACGAAACCACCCTGGCGCTGGCGGGCCTGGCCTCGTCCGCGTATCGCGCCGGCCACTGGACGCAGGCGCACGCGTTGTTCGACCAGGCGTTGGCGATGTATGCGCGCAACGGCGTCAAGCCGCAGCTCACCCAGGTCTATGCCGCGCAGAAAGCCTGCGTGCTGGAAGGGCTGCGGGGAGATCGCACCAGCGCGCAGTCGCGCTGCCGGCAGGCACAGGCATGGTCGGCCGGCGGTTTCGGTGCGCAGAGCGCGTTGCACGGCGATTCGCTGGAAGCCACCGCCTTCGGCACCGTGGAAGCGGGCGATCTCGCCGGCGCGCGCAAACTCTTCGACGAAGCGCGCCGCCTGTACGGCAACGACCCGGCCAACCGCATGCGGATCGGCCGCGTGGACAGCGAACTGGCGGGCATCGATCTGCTCGAGGGCCAACCTGCGCGGGCGCGCGAACGGTTGCCCGCGGCCATCGCAGGCCTGCGCACGCGCAAGTACCGGGTGCCGCCGCTGATCGCCGAGGCGCGCCTGTTGCTGGCCTGCCACCAATCGCCCGGCCCGCAGTGCACGGACACGCTGCAGGCGACGGTCGACCGCGACCTCGCCGCGGTCGCCTCCCGCCCCGATCCGCAGCTGCTGTGGGTGCAGACTCTGCGGGCGCAGGTGGAGCTCGCGAGGGGCGAGCCGGACAAGGCGAAAGCGCGGTTGGCGGCGGCGATCCCGCGCGCCAGCCATGAACTGCCGCCGGCCCATCCGCGCCGGCTTGCCGCGCAGCTGTGGCTCGCCGTCGCCGCGGCGCGCGGCGGCGACTGCAAGGATGCCGCGTTGCAGGCGCGTGGGGCGCAGGCGCTCATCGAAGCCAATGGCCTGGCCGCGCATCCCGAGCTGGCCGAGGGCGAGGCGCTGCTGCGCCGCCCGATCGGTTCCTGCAACGCGCTGTCGAACTGACCCTTGCGGCGCGTCGCGGCCGATCGCCGCGCCGAGCCCCATGTCGCACTTCGCCCACGACCAGTGTTCCCCGTCGTGCCACGACCTTGCCGGTCGAAGCCGAAGTCCGAAGGACGCACCGCTGCCATGGGGAACCCCGCATGTCCGATCACCGCACTTTCCGCGCCGCCGCCGTCCGGCGACTGGCCACCACGCTCGCCGCGTTCCTGCTCGGCACCGGCGCCACCCACGCCCAGCAGGTCGACGCCTCCCGCGGCAATCCGCTGGTGACATCCGATGCTTCCGGCTCGGTGCAGACCACCACGCCCACCGGCCGCATCGACCACGACAACGCGTTCTTCCAGGGCTTCGGCAGCAACGGCCGCAGCTGCGATTCCTGCCACCGCCAGGCGCAAGGCTGGTCGATCACGCCGCAGGAACTGCGCCAGCGCTTCGCACGCACCAGCGGCATGGATCCGATCTTCGCGCTGGTCGACGGTGCGGTATCGCCGCTGGCCGACGTCTCATCGGTGGAAGCGCGCCGCAGCGCCTACGCCATGCTGCTCAACCGCGGGCTGATCCGCGTTGGCAGGCCGATCCCGGACAACGCCCAGTTCCGCCTCAGCGCGGTGGACGATCCCTACGGTTACGCCAGCGCGCACGAGCTGTCGCTGTTCCGCCGCCCGCTGCCCTCGACCAATCTGATCTGGCTGACGGCCGTGATGTGGGACGCGCGCGAAACCTTCACCCCGTTCAACCCGCCGATGGACGCGGGCATCGACGTGCAGGACCTGCGCAGCAGCCTGGCCCAGCAGGCACGCAACGCCATCCTCGGCCACGAGCAGGCAGCGCGCGCGCCCACCGACGCGATCATCGACAGCATCGTCGAGTTCGAACTGCACCTGGTCACCGCGCAGGTGGACGACAACGCCGCCGGCCGCCTCAACGAATCCGATGCGCTGGGCGGCCCCGCCATCCTCGCGCTGCAGCGCTTCTGGATCGGCATCAACGACACGCTCGGCAACGACCCGACTGGCGATGCGTTCGACGAGAACGCCATGCGCTTGTTCGACAGCTGGGACGATCCCGGGCAGTTCAACCGCGACCGCCGCGGCCGCGCCCGCGCCGCCATCGCCCGTGGCGAGAAGCTGTTCAACTCGATGCGCATCAACATCAGCGGCGTGGCCGGATTGAACGACGTCACCGGCAAGTCCGTCATCCGCGGCAGCTGCAGCAGTTGCCACAACGCGCCGAACATCGGCAACCACTCGGTCGCGCTGCCGGTGAACATCGGCGTCGCCGACGCCAGCCGGCGCACGCCCGACCTGCCGCTGTACACGCTCACCAACCTGGCCACCGGCAAGAGCGTGCAGACCACCGACCCGGGCCTGGCCATGATCACCGGCAAATGGGCCGACATCGGCAAGTTCAAGGGCCCGATCCTGCGCGGCCTGGCCGCACGCGCGCCGTACTTCCACAACGGCTCGGCCGCCACCCTCGGCGACGTCGTCGACTTCTACGACACCCGCTTCAAGATCCACATGAGCGCGCAGCAGAAGCGCGATCTCGTGGCGTTCCTGTCGGCGCTTTGAGCCGCCGGCATCGTTGCTCCAGCCAATGAGGTTCCACCCCATGTCCCGCCTGCTCGCCCTGCTCTACGGCGCTTTCGCCTACACGGTGTTCCTGCTCAGCTTCCTCTACGCCATCGGCTTCGTCAGCGGCTTGGGCGTGCCGCGCACCATCGACGACGGCCTCACCGGTCCGCCGGCCGTGGCGCTCGTGATCGACCTGCTCCTGCTTGGCCTGTTCGCCGTGCAGCACAGCGGCATGGCCCGCCCGGCGTTCAAGCGGTGGTGGACCCGCTACGTCCCGGCGCCGATCGAGCGCAGCACCTACGTGCTTGCCAGCAGCCTGGTGCTGGTCCTCTTGTTCTGGCAGTGGCGCACGCTGCCGTTCGTGATCTGGCAGATGGACAACGAGCCGGCCCGCTGGGTGCTCTACGCCCTGGCCGCGATCGGCTGGCTGCTGGTGCTCTCGAGCACGTTCGTCATCAACCACTTCGACCTGTTCGGCCTGCGCCAGGTCTGGCACTTCGCGCGCCGCCGGCATCCGGACCGCGACACGCCCTTCGTCACCCGCGCGTTCTACCGCATCGTGCGCCACCCTTTGATGCTGGGTTTCCTGATCGCGTTCTGGTCCACGCCGGACATGAGCGCCGGCCGCCTGCTGTTCGCCCTGATGACCACCGGCTACATCCTGGTGGCGGTGAAGTTCCTCGAAGAGCGCGACCTGATCGCCCAGTACGGCGACACCTACCGTAGCTACCAGCGCGACGTACCCATGCTGGTTCCGTGGCGGTTCGCGCGCTGGCACGCCAGCGCATCACCCAGCTGTCCGCTTGGGCATGTCACAGGCGGATCGGAGCGCGCGCCCCACTGATCCGTAGGGTTAAAGCTCACTGCCTCTCACGGCGAGGCCGATACCGGCCTCGCCATCACAATATCCCGCTGCGGATCGCTCCCCACCGCAAACACATGCTCGCCCACCTCGGCGAAGCCGAACTTCCGGTAGAACGCGATCGCCCGCGGATTGCGCTCCCACACGCCCAGCCAGACCACCTCCGAACTGCGCGCCCGCATCGCCTCCAGGCACGCGTGCATCAGCGCCTGCGCGACGCCCTTGCCGTGCCATTCGCGGGCGACATACAGCCGCTGGATCTCGCCCGCCGCCGCGCCCGCCACGCACGCCGGCGCATCGGCCCAGCGAAGCTGCGCGAACCCGGTCAGTAGTCCGGCCTCCTCGCCCAGCAACGTCAGCATGTCCGGCCTGGCGATCTCGGCCGCCTGGATGGCCTCGCTATAGCTCGCCCGGCAATGGAGGTCCATGTCCTGGGCCGTATTGACGGCGCCGAACGTGTCCCGGAAGGTGGCTTCCGCGAGATCCGCGAGCTGACGGGCGTCGTCGGGACGGGCTGTGCGTATCTGGATCACGGTCATCGGCAAGTGCGCTCGAAGCGACATTTCCGCAGGACGCTCTGGCGACCCCGCACTATCGATCCCGCATGTGGGCGTGACGTCCTTCCGGTTGGCCGTGACAGTGGGCCATCCCGCTCATGTGGGACAAGGCAACGGCCTTCCCGTATCCCCAGATGCCCACCGCGACAAGCGGCGTAAACGCCAGGAGGTGCAGGTAGCCGATCCATCGCGCGCTCGTGCCGCGTCGGATGCGGACAGGCCGGAGGACCTTCGCGCCGCGCGGCGGGTACTGGCCATCGCGCAGGATCGCCAAGCCATGGCGACCAGGCTCGATAGCCAGGACGATGGCGAACAGCATCGGCAGCCCGACGAACAGGCCGAACCACAACACGATGGCACCGTTGATGCCGAAGACGGTACGGCACGGTGCCGTGTCCGCGAATCCGGCGATTCCCGGGAGCGCCCATAGCTTCCACACGCCAAGCGCGAGCGCGCCCACGACGATGCCGATCAGGGCGAAGCGGATACGCTCGCCACGACTGTAGGTTTCCGCGAATTCGGGTGAATTCATGAGAGCCAGTGCCTGGGTAAGTTGGCGCAGGAAAGCCGAAATCCGCCTCTCTATCTCTGAGCCGCCGTGCCGGTGCCGAGCATGCCGATCGTATGCAGCCACTGCTCCACCAGCTCGGGCCAATGGCGGATCGGCAACTTGCTGGGGCGCAGGCCGAAAGCGTGGCCGCCCTGCGCGTAGAGGTGCAACTCCGTGGGCACGCCAGCCTTCTGCAGCGCGACGTAATAGGCCAGCGACTGCTCCACGCCGTCCACATGGTCGTCCTCGGCCTGCAGCAGGAAGGTCGGCGGCACGTCGGCGGTGACGTGGATGTCCGGACGCAGTTTCAGGTCCGTCTCGTCGCGCGTGGCGTCGTCCTCGTCCTCGTGTACCCACAGGTGGCCGGGGTAGAGCGCGATGGCGAAGTCCGGACGGGAGTTCAGCCGGTCGGCGGCATCCACCGGCGGATACGTGCGCCGGTCGAAATGCGTGCTGACCGCGGCCACCAGATGCCCGCCGGCGGAAAAGCCGATCACGCCCACCTTGTGCGGATCGACATGCCACTGCGCCGCGTGCTGGCGCACCAGCCCCAGCGTGCGTTGCGCGTCCTGCAGCGCCGTCTGCACCTTCGGGTAGTAGCGATGCCCGTCCTTCCAGGTCGGCCCCGAATCGGGCACGCGATACTTCAACAGCACGCAGGTGATCCCGCGCGACGTCAACCAATCGCATATCTCCGTCCCCTCCAGATCCATCGCCAGCATCTGGTAACCGCCACCGGGAAACACCACCACCGCCACGCCGGTGTTGTGGCCCTTGGGCGCATACACGGTCATCGTCGGGCGGCTGACGTTGGTGACCTTGGCCCAGTCCGCGGCCACCGCCTCCGGCTTCGGGTGCCGCAGCGCATCCGGTACCGCGCTAGGCCAGATCGGCACCTGCACGTGACCGGGAGAGGGTTGCCAGACGGCGGATCGCGCTTGCGCGCCGATGCACACAAGCGCGAGCAGGAAGAGCAGGGGGGCGAACCTAAACGTGGTCATCTGTTTTTTTGTGTCCGCAGTAGCAAAGGTGCACTCCGACCCCGGTTTGGATCGGTTTCGGATTGTTAGCCATCGTGCCGGGACTCCACATACTGCGCCCAAAGTGCATCCCTGGCGGGGCGCCTAATGGCAACGTGAACCTTCTTGCCCACTGAGGTTCCAATAAGGATTTTGAAGAATCGAATCCTCAGGTAGGCAATGAGCCGGTTGGGATGAAACAATGCCTTTTCTCGGTCTTCGAGCTCTAAAAAGAAGTCATCGGGGTAAAACACGTGCCCGGACTTGCCGTCAGTCAGTTCGCACGGTAGCCGAGTAGTGATGGCGGCGGAGCGAACATCCATGTGAGGCATAAAGAGCAGGCGATGCTTCTGAAAGGGCAATTGCCACTCGTGCCCAGTCACAGTGATGGGACGGGCGCCGATGTTTGTGAATTCAAGCATGAAACCATGATTGTCTAGCGTGTCAGTACGAGTAAGTGTGGTGACGGCAGTATTGAAAGTCGCTCGCATGTGCAGCATGTGATCTCTTAGGGCCAACCAGAGAGCGACTGCTACAGCTGCAATTGTCCCGAAAGCAGATAGCCATTCGCTAAAGCTGTTCACGCATTCCCAAGTTGTGCAGTCTGGAATAGCCATGAGCTCCATCTGAGTGCCTAACGATTGAGTTAAGCGGCACGCGCCAGAGTGAGTGGGTAGTTGGCGCGCAAGGCTCGGTTTACAATTTTGTGAGCTTGACCTTCTTGAGGCCGCCTTTCTTAGGGCGAAATATTTCTATTCTGTATTGTTGTGGGACGGGCTTCCCGGGAGGCGCGGGACGACGCAGCTTTGGCGCGAAAGGCGGCGCTTCTGGCTCGCCGCAGGGTTCCCAAAACTCATCCGCCATCGGGAGTTGCTCAGGATGCCGCGGCGCGCGTGCGAGGCTTTGAGCTAACTCTTGCATGAACTGTGGTGAATTGGATGCTTCGTGTCCCCACCGATCTTGTACTTCGGCCACTGCTTGGTTTGGAGTGACTTGACCGCGCTGCACTCGTTCGAAAAGGTTCTTGAGGTAGTAGACCTCTCCGCCAGTTTGCTTAGAGTTGCCACGCGTGCCCTTGCAACCAAACCTGTGCTTTGCCTCATCAAAGAGCGTGTTACTTACGTAGGCAGCCTGTTCTCGAATAATTTGCATTCCCGAGATAAAGCTTCCGTAGTTGCCGATGGCAAGGTAAAGCGCGCCCACCGCTGCACCGACCCTTGCGACGCCTTTGATCGATCCTTCTTCGACGACGAGTGTGACAGCGTAGTCAGATAACGCAAGATGCTTTTCGACGTGCCGGTCCCACTCGTCAAATAGTTCAGTTGAATATCTTTCGAAGGCTTCTTTTTTGAACAGCGGAGCTTTTATGTAGAACGAAGTCGTTACGAGGTCTAGCATCGAGTACCCCTTAGCTGTCCCTGCGCGCTAACGCTTGAATCAAGCCCGCGGCGCGAATCGGGCGCCGGCTCGCATGAATTCTTATAGCCCACCACGCGCTCTCGCCGAAGCGATGACCTTTGCGCGGAAGGGCGCTAAGGCCGCCGAAAAAGGTTGATAGACGTTGTTAAAGGTGACGATGTGTGGCTGCATCATCTCAACGTTGCCGCCAGAGGTAAGGCGCGCTCCCTGAAGGCCAAGTAGCCATTGAATGTACTCGATATAACGCAGCCTTAGCTCCGTAAACTCGATGCCGATATCGGGGAAGTATATGTCCCTGAGCGCGGAGATTTTTGACATTGGGCTGCTGTCCGATTCAAAAGATTCGCCTTGGAATGCACGGGCTCTTGCCTCTCCAAGCCAGCTTTCTAGTTCGAAGGTGGCCATAACTATTGACTCGGTGCGTTCGCGTAAAAGCGCGCGAAGCGTCGACTGCTCTCCGTACTTCGTTTGAATATCGGCCTTGATTTCTTCCGCCAAGTGTGTGCTCTGCCGTAGTTGAGCTAAAAGTCCGTTGAAATCCGCTTTAGTGGCGAGGGTCTCGCCGCGCTTCTTGAAATAGGCGGATAGGAACGCGCCGCAGGCGCCACCAATGAACGTGGCAGCGGCAAGTAGGAGGTAGAACCAAGGCTGCTCGGAGACCTGCCCATCGAGTACCTCAGTGACGATTCGGCGAAACTCAGAAGCTGAGAGGGGCATATGGGCTATAACGCTTAGTGGGTCCCGGATCGGGGCATATGCTCCGATCCTCCCCTGCTAAAGACGCTCGGTCAAGCCGACGCAAATTGCCTCCGGTTGAGGTCTTTAGCAGAAACCCCGAGGCGTCGCGTTAGTACGGACGGCGTGCATATCAACGCTAACGGACGTTTATTCCGTATAACTAGGGATGTGGAGGAAGAAACCGTATGAAACGCGCGGCGGCGTGGAGGTTGCGCGTCGCTGGCGGTCACCGCAACCGGGCTTGCGTTGGAGGTGTCTCGTGTAACGACAGATACAACGCTTCGAACGCCCTCGCCGTGTGATCGGCATCGTCGCGCATGGCGCGGCGTTGCGCGGACCAGGCGAGTTGCAGGCGGAGGTCTTCGTCGTCCAACAGGCGTTCGATCGCATCGGCGAGGGCGGTGCCGTCGCCGGTCGGGACGGCGAGAGCGGCGGCTGGGAACCATTCGCCGAGGTGGCCGACGTGCGTACCGGCGGTTGGTATGCCGGCGACGGCAGCTTCCAGCAGCACGAGCGGTCCGGTTTCGTGGCGCGAAGACATGACGAGCAGATGCGCGGCCCTCATGAGCGGGTGCAGTTCGCGCTGGGTGCGGAAACCGAGGAAGCGGACGTGCTCGTCCAGGCCCAGTTGGGTGGCGAGGCGCTGCATTTCGCCATCGAGCGTATCGACGCCGACGATGTCCATGCGGAAGTCGGTTCCGCGTTTGACCAGTTCGGCCAGTGCGCGCAGCAGGGTAGGTTGGTCCTTCACCCGGTTGAGGCTGGCGACGTGGAGCAGGCGAGCGGGGCCGGGGCCACGGCGGCGGGGGGATTGCGGGGGCCAGGCGGTGAGGTCGACGCCCAAGGGGACGCGCTGGGCCCGGATGCCGAGGGCGCGGAGTGCGTCGATGATCGGGGTGCTGGCGGCGGTGACCTGGTCGGCGCAGCGCAGGACGATGGCTTCGCTCAGGCGGCCGCGCCAGTTAAGGCGGCCGCCGTAGTGGATGTCGCGCAGGGCGACGAGTTCGCCGCCGGCGACGTGGACCAGGGTGGGGCAGTGCAGCCACAGGCCAGCGGCGGCGGCGACCTGGCCGCAGCGGCCGGAGAAGATGGCGTGGATGCGGTCGAACGGGGCGCGGCGGTGTTCGGCGGCGATCGCGCGGAAGGCGCGCCAGCGTTGCCAGCCGTCGCCGATGTTGTGGACGGTCGCGCCGGCCAGTGGCCACGTCGCGGGGGCCGCTTCCTGGCGCAGCGCGAAGACGTGCACCTCGTGCGCCTGCGCCAGCCGCTTGATGAGGGCCAGCAGGGCGGGGATGACGCGGTTTTCGCCGCTGCGGTCGACGCCGCCGGGGACGACGAGGGCGAGTTTCACGCGAGGCTCCCGGGCCGGTTCTCCAGGGCGTAGGCGTCGCGGCGGCTCTGCAGCAACTGCAGGTAAGCGTCGCGCCAGCGTTGGCCGACCGCGGCGAAGGAGAGCGTGGCATCGAAGTGGGCGCGTATCTGTTCGGGCGGCATGCGCTCGAGTGCGGCGGCGACCAGCGCCCGGGACAGCGCGCGCGCATCGCCGCAACGCCACAGCCGGCCGACCTTGCCGTCGCCGGTGAGCGCGCGGAAGGAGGGGATGTCGCTGAGTACCGGTGCGGTGCCGCAGGCCATCGCTTCCAGCGCGGCAAAGCCGCAGCTCTCGGCATGGCTGGCGGAGAGGAACAGGTCGGCGGCTTGCATCAGGGTCTCGATCCGCGCGTGCGGGACCTTGCCCAGCAGGTGCACGCGGCCGGCGAGCCACGGGTCGCGTTCGATGCGCGCCTGGAGCTTTCCGATCAGCGGCGCGTGGCCGTAAGCGCACCAGAGCTGCAGGCCCGGCAGTTTCTGCGCGGCGAGCGCGACACCATCGAGGGCGGTGAGCGGATCCTTGCCGGGCTGAAGATGCCCCACCCACAGCACCGCCGGATGACCGTACAGGCCCGTTTCGGTGCGCGCGCGCTCGCGGTCGCCGGGCTGGAAGCGGCAGCTGGATTCGGGGATCGCGAACAGCCGCGTGGACGGCTGTAGCACGCCGGCGGCGGCGAACGGCCAGGCCAGTTCCGGCGCGGTGAACGCCACGCCCGCCATCGCGCGGTAGCGCTGGCGCCACTGCCAGCGGCGCCACCAGCGCCGCGGCGCGCGGTCGGCGTGGTCCTGGAACAGCAGCGGCACGCGCGGCAGATGTTGCGCCAGCGCGTGGGACTCTTCCGGGAAGCCAAAGCTGTGCACGTGCGCGAGTTCCACGCCGAGCGCGGCGAGCAGGGTCGCCACGCGCCGGCCGCGCTCGCGCCGGCGCGTGCCGCGCACGTCGACGAAGTGGTAGTCCACACCATGCCGGCTCAGTCGTTCCGCGTGCGCGGCCGCCTGCACCACGCAGATGCGCGTGCCGGCGCTGGCCGCCGCTTCGGCGATGTCGGCCAGCGATGGCCAGCGCTCCAGCACCTGCGCGCCGGTGAGTCCCGCCGGCGCGGGCAGGAAACTGACCTGCGCCACGTGCGGATTCATCGCTAGAGTCCCTGCACCTGCGGCAGGCGCAACTGCACGAAGCGGTTGGCCAGACGCAGCTCCCACGGGCGGTCGTAGTGGCCGATGCGATAGCGCCAGGCGGCCATCGCGCTCAACGTGCGCTTGGCCCAATGCGGCGCGCGCATGTCCTGCACGGTGGGGTAGCGGCAGCGCAGCACGGTCACGAAGTCGTCGATGCGCCGGCGCAGGCGCTCGTCCAGCCACGGCGCATCGGCGTGGCACGCGTAGTTCACCCATTGCGGCTGTGCCCATTCGTCAGGCGTGGCGGGGAACACCACCGGGAGCCCGTCCAGGTCGAACAGCGGCGTTGCACGATGGCGGCCGCGGTCCTTCGCGTGCATCGAACTTTCCGGCAGCGGCGTGTAGATGTAGATGACGATCTCGCAGGCCGGGTTCACGCGCTTCAACTGGCGGATGAAGTCGAAGGTCTGTTCGGTCTCCTCCTCGGTGTGCGTGGGCGGCGCGACCATGAAGGAGAACTCGGGGATCACGCCGTGGCGGCGGCAGACCTCCGCCACTTCGAGCGTCTGGTCGGGACGCGTGCCCTTGCGGATTTCCTTGAGCATCTGCCCGTCGGGCGACTCGGCGCCGATGTAGGCCATGCGCAGGCGGCTCCTGCGCACCAGCTTCCAGCTTTCCTCGGACAGGTTGATCAGCGCGTCGGCGCGGGCGAAGCACCACCAGGGCAGTTCCAGCCGCGCCAGCACTTCGAGCAGCGGCACCATCTCCGCCTCGCGGTCGAAGAAGTTGTGGTCGAAGAACTGCACCGAGTCGGCGCCAACGTCGTATTTGAGATAGCCGAGCTCACGCTCCAGCCGTGCCGCGGTGGGCAACGCCGTGGCGCCGCCGAACATCGCCGCCACGCCGCAGAAGGTGCAGTGGTAGCGGCAGCCGAGCGCGGCCTGGTGCGCGACGGTACGGTGGCCGAGGAAGGTGCGGGAGAGGTACTTGCGGGGATCGCCGAGCTTTTCGTAGGGCAGCAGCGGTGGCGGGTTGCCGCGCGAGAACGGACGCGCCGGGTTGTGCACGATGCGATCGCCGTCCTTCCACGAAAGGCCGGCGATCGCGGACAGCGGCGGGCCTTCGCCGGTCAGCGCGGAGACCAGTTCGACGAGCGTGTCCTCGCCCTGGCCGCGCACGGCGTAGTCGACGTAGGGCGCGTTGAGCGCCGCGTCGGTGAACAGCGTGGGGAAGTAGCTGCCCCAGACGATCGGCAGGCCGGGCGAGTGCTCGCGGATCGCCCTGGACAAACGGATCGCCTCGGGCACGTGCGGACCGCCCATCACCGTCATGCCGACCGCGTCGAAGGATTCGTGGTCGAGCACGCGCAGCACTTCGGCCACGGTGTCGCGGTCGATGTTGCCGTCGATGATCCGGCTCTCGCCGTGGCGGTCGAGCGCCGCGGCCAGGTTCAGCAGCGCGAGCGGGAAGCGCGCGCTGTGGCGCGAGGCGATGGTGGGATTGATCAGCAGCGTGTGGGGTCGGCGAGTCATGGCACGGTTACCGTTCAAGAGGCGGGGCGGCGGCGCAGCCGGAACACCAGCGCCACCGGCACCTCGAGCGCGACGCGGTCGAAGTGCGCGCCGTCGGGAATGAGCGTGGGATCGAGCATGGGTTCGCGCACTTCCTCGATGGCCAGGTCCAGCGCGGCGCAGGCGGCGTGCCAGTGGCTGTAGAGGTGTTGCGTGTGGCGCACGGCGTAGCGTTGTCCGCCGGCCTTGAAGTCGCGCAGCCAGCCGAGCGCGGGGCCGATCGGGTGGATGTCGCTGATCAGCAGCGCGCCGCCGGGACGGGTCACGCGGCGCAGTTCGGCCAACGCGGGGCCGAGGGCTTCGAGATGGCCGATGACCAGGCCGCAGATGGTGATATCCGCCATCGCGTCGGGCAGCGGCAGGGCGGTGAGGCGGGCCTGGGCCACCGGCAACGCAGCGCCGCCATACGGTGCCGCGGCGGCGCGGTGCAGCATCGCCGGCGAGAGATCGACGCCGGTCACGCGGGCGGCGCCGCGGCGCAGCGCGTGGCGCATGTAGCGGCCGCTGCCGCAACCGGCGTCGAGCACGGTGAGGCCGGTGAGGTCGGCCGGCAACAGTTCGAGCATCGCGCGCTCTTCGGCCTGCATCACCGGGTTGTGCGCGTGGGCGGGATAGTCGGGCGCCCACAGGTCGTAGGCGGCCAGCGGATCGAGCACGGGGGGCAGGGTCATCCGTGCGCTCCCGCCGCGGCGAGCACCCGCGCGCCGGCCATGGCGTCGGCGGCCAGGCCCGGTTCGAGCGCGAGCAGCGCGTCGTCGGCCAGGCGGCGGTCGATGAGCTTGGGGCGGCCGTCCAGCGTGACCGGCACGGTGTCGATGCCGAAGGCGGCGAACCAGTCGGCGAAGTCCGGATCGGCGATGCGCGGAAGGCCGTCTCGCACGACGGCGCGGATGTCGCTGCGGGCGAGGCCGAGCAGGCTGCGCACCGGGTCGCCGCCGCGGTCCTCGACCACGAGCAGGTCCGCATGCGCGCCGGGGGACAGGCGACCCCGGCCGGCGAGCCTGAGGATGCGCGCGGCGTCGCGGGTGACCAGGCCGAGCAGCTGCGTGGGCGTGAGGCCATAGCGGTCGAGCGCCAGGCGCAGTTCTTCCAGCAGGTCGCGCTCGCCGCTCAGGCGCGAATCGCTCCCCAGCAGCAGGCGTCCGGCGTGGCATAGGCGGCGCGGATCGAGCGTGCGCCCGAGCAGGGCGCGGTTGCTGCCGGGACACCACACCACCGCGGCGCCTGCGGCGATGACGCGCTCGACATCACGCGGAGCCAGGCCCACGCCATGCACCAGCACGCTGTTGGCGGCCAGGCAGCCGAGGCGGTCCAGTTCGGCCAGTTCCGCGCGGGCGGTGGCGTCGGTGCCTTCGGCCAGGTGGATCATCCAGGGCCGCTGCGGCGGCGTGGCGGCGAAACTCGCGCGCACCGGCGGGCCGTAGTTGGGGCCGGCGAGCGCGTAGCTCCATTCGAAGTCGCGCAGCAGGGCGACCGGGAAGTCCGATTCGTCGAGCGACGGGTGCCAGGGGTCGTGGTGGACCACGCAGGTCGTGCCGGCGAGCAGGTTCTTCAGTGCGCCGTGGCGCAGGCGCAGGGCCTTGGGCTGCGCCAGCGCGGCGACCACCGACGGCTCGGCGAAGTGCGCCTGGAAGGCGTCGATCCATGCGTAGCTGTTGGGGAAGGGCGCGCCGGTGCGCAGGGGCGGCACGGCGTTGACGTGCAGGTGGTCGTGCGCGTTGACCAGGGCGGGAAAGACCAGGTGATCGCGCAGGTCGATGCGTAGCGCGGTCGTCCACGCGGCCGGGGCCATCCTGTCGCGGTGGATCGCCAGCGCGCCGCGCGCCACGCCGCTGCCGCTCCACCAGCCGGCGGCGAGCAGGAGCGTGTCAGGGCGGGCGTGCATGTCCATGGTCTCAGCGACGCTGCATCACGATCAGGAAGTGATCGCCCATGTCGCGCAGGAACGGCCAGCCGCCGAGGCGGTCGTCGAGTCGGCCGAGCCGTTCGCAATACCTCTCGTGGCGACGGTAGAACTCGACCAGGTAGGGCGGCGGCAGGAACAGGCTGAGCGCGCGGTAGGAGGCGAGCGCAAAGTGCGCGGCGAAGGCGCCGTGGAACTCGCGCGGCAGGTAATAGCGGGTCCAGATCACGTGGCGGTTCATGCCCACCGCCATCGGCTTGCGCGCCCAGCGCACGGCGGCGCGGCGGAAGCGGCCGCGCATCGCGTAGTGGCCCAGCTCCCAGGGGCAGAGCCGGCCGATCACGGAGAACACCAGCTTGCCGCCCGGGCGCAGCAGGCGGGCGCATTCTCTGGCGACGGTGGCGAGGTCGGGAGCGCAGTTGAGCGGACCGAAGTTGGAGTAGATGCCGTCGAACTCGCCGCTCAGGCGGTCGAGCTGTTGCACGCCGAGGTGGGCGGTGGCGACCTGGCTGGCCAGGGCGCTGGCGGCGGCGCGCGCGCGGGTGCGTTCGACCATCTGCGGCGACCAGTCGGTGGCCAGCACGCCGTAACCGCGGCGGGCGAATTCGATCGCGTCCAGGCCAGTGCCGCAGCCGAGGTCGAGCAGGCGCGAGCCGGCGGGCAGTTCACGCTGCACGGTGTCCCACAATTGCGCGCGCATGCGCTGGATCAGCTCGTTGTTGCCGCGCGGACCGTCGTAGTCGGGCGCCACGCTGTCGAAGGCACGCTGGGTGTCGAGCAACTGCGCTTCGCTGATCGCACCGTGCGATGCGTCGGGCGGAGCGAGCGGGAGTGGGTGGTTCATGCTGTCCTCGCGTGGCGCCATGCGGATGCGGCCGGCGTTCCATGGCTGATGTGAGTGCCTGGTGTGCGGGGTGTGGTTGAAGTTGTAGCCGAGCCCTCTCCCCCGGGAGAGCGGATGGACAGAGGGCTCTACCGGATGCCGCGCTTCGCCCGAAACCTCACCCGTCCGGTCCCGGGGCAAAGGGAACGTCGAACGTTGGATTCGAGGGCAAGCGCTTGCTAGCGTTGCCCAACTCCCCGTTCGCCTTGGGCGTAGGCGCCCAGCGCCGGCGTCGAAGGGACGCTCGCGACCAGCGTCCCCGCCCGCCGCGCTGCGTTGCGCGCCACCGCCGCCACCAGCCCCAGGCCCAACCCGAGCACCAGTCCGGCGCCCCAGATCAGCACGCGGTTGGGATAGACCGGATGGTCGGGCACGTAGATCGGCCAGGCGAGCGTGGTCTGGTAGGAGTAGCTGGCGGTCAACCGCGCCTTCAGGTCGCTGACGGTCTGCTGCAGCTGGCGCACCTCCTGGTTGCTGCTGCTCAACACCATGCTGGCGAGCATCAGGTCTTGGCGCTCGTGCGATTCTTCGAGGGCCCGCCGCAGCCGGTCGCGCTCGGCGGTCGCATCGCGCAGTTGTGCCTCGGCCTGTTTAAGCCGTGCCTGGGCCAGCTCCAGCGGTTCGGCCATCAGACCTTCGTGCAGCCGTTGCAGGTGCTCGAAGGTGACTTCCACGAAGCGCTGCGCCTGCTGTCGCGAGTACCCGCGCAGGGTCAGCTTGAGCAGGCCGGCGTAGGGCGAGGGGTCGAGATCGAAGCTGCCCCGGTACAGGTGGGCCTCGGCCGAACGCGGCGACAGGCCCAGGTCGTGCAGCACCGCGTCCTGGAACTCGTGCGTCTCCATGCGCTCGATGACCCGCTGGAACGGCTCGATCCGAGGGTCCAGGCCGGGCGGGACCGGCGAAAGCTGGCCGGGCCGGATCCAGGCGGTCGCCTCCCAGCGCGGGCGCGCCGTCTGTGCGAAGAACACCGCGGCCGCCACCACCACCACCGCCACGGCGACGAACCAGCGCCATTCGCGGCGCAGGATCCGCCACAGGTCGATCAGGTAGATCTCGTCATGTTCCATGGGCATGCACTCAGGTCGGGTGGATCGAAAGCGTGGGGGCGCGCGCAGGCAGCCACGCGGCGAACAACTGCAGCAGCAGGCAAAGCGCGATGAAGTCGACGTTGGTCCAGATGAAAGCCTGCGGCGCGAACGGCGCCATCAGGCAGACGTAGGCCATGCGCAGGAAGACCAGCAGCCCGAACAGCGACACGTTCGGCCACAGCCGGCGCACGCTCCACTGCAGCCACAGGTACAGCGCGAACACCGCCGCCGCCGCGCCCGCCGGGCCCCAGGCCATCAGGAAAGGGAAGAACTCCGTGCCCACGTTGACCGTCGGCGAATCCAGTGGAATGGACGTGCCGGCGGTCGCCACCGAGCCGCTCAGCGGCACCGTCTGGTGGATCAGGAAGCTGGCGTCCAGGTAATGCTTCGCCTCGATCGCGCCGAAGTTGTACGGCCCGGCGCTGATGTAGAGCAGCAGCCACTTGATGCCCTGCGGCGAGGCGCGATACAGGCCGCCGAAAGGCAGCGTCAGGCCCTCCAGCGGACCGGAACGGAGCATGCCCAGCACCGAGAACACGGTGGCGCCTGCCAGCGCGATCAGCACGATGCGCTTCCACGGCAACGGCGCGTGTTCGTCCCGCCGCAGCACGATCACCAGCGCCAGCGCGAACAGGCCGTTGAGCAGGCGGTTGCGGTCGATCACCAGGATCGGGAACAAAAGGCCCGCGACCACCAGCGACCGGCGCAGCCAGCGCTTGCGCGTGCACAGGAGCCCCACCGGCGGCAGCACCCAGCACATGTCCGAGATGTGCCGGATGTGCTCGCGTCCGCCCTCCATCGTGGCGTAGGCGCGTGGATCGTCCACCAGCGCGACCGGGAACAGCAGTAGGTCCAGCAGGCAGAAAGCCAGCACGGCGAGCGCGAAGGCCAGCGCGACAAACCCCTCGCGCGTGCCGGCGTACTCGCGCAGGCGAAAGCGCGCCAGCGGTGGCAACCGGTTGCCCGTCACCAGATCGAGCAGCAGCACCGCGCCGGCACAGCTGGCCAGCAGCGTGATGCCCTCGCCGTACCCTTCGGGCAGGTCGTAGGTGAGCAGCGTCACCGCGCAGGCGAACAGCAGCGGCAACGCGAGCCAGAGGGAAGGAAAACGCAGCAGCGTCATGCGTGCCTCGCGAGGGTCGGCGGCGCCGCCAGGCCGGTACGGGCGAGCGCGGCCAGGGCGAGGTAGGCGGCCATGTGCCAGGACAGTGCGATGGGCTGGCGCCGCAGGAAGGCGATCTTGGCGCCGATGTAGTGCGCCTGTGCCTTGAGCAGGATGCGGTCCGTGCCCTCGAACAGACGCGCGTGGCGCAGGGCGACGTGGCGCGATTCGACCAGGTTCGACACGCGCGTGGCGACGTGCCGGGTCTTGCTCAGGTTGGCCTCGTGGACGCGGTAGGCGCACACGCGCACGTCGATGAAGCCCAGCGCGTCGCGCGCGGCCAGGCGCAGGAAGAAATCCCAGTCGTCGATGCGCAGGCCCTCGGTCCAGCCGCCGACGCGTTGCAGCGCGTCGCGACGCAGCAGCACCACCGCGCCGCCGACCGCCCATTGGCCGATCACCGCGCGACGGATGCCGGCGTCGGTGCGATAGAGCCGCTTGTCGGCACGGTGCAGTCCGCACATGCCGCTCTCGTGTAGGCATCGGTCGTGCTGGTCGATGACGATCGAATCGCCGACCACCGCCTGCTTGCCTGGGTGGGCCTGCAGGTAGCGCACCTGCGCTTCGAGCCCGCCGGGCAGGAAATAGTCGTCGCTGGCGCCCAGCCGCAGGAACTCGCCCCGCGCCAGCGCGGCCAGTTCGTTGAGCGTGGCGGCAACGCCCTTGTTGGGGCGGCGCAGGAAGCGCACGGGAATCTCGCGCGCATGCCGCGCGACCCAGGCCGCGATGCGCTCGCCGGTGCCGTCGGTCGAGCCGTCGTCGATGATCACCAGCTCCTTCGTCGGCCACGGGTCTTCCAGCACGCTGTCCAGGCAGCGCTGCACGAAGCGCTCGTGGTTGAACGCGGGGATCAGGACCGAGACCAGCGGCGCGCTCATAGCCGCTCCAGGTAGCGTCGCGCCACCACCAGGGTGAAGCCCAGGTACAGCGCGTAGTTGGCGCTGAAGGCATACACCGCGCCGACCAGCCCGAAGCGCGCGGTGAGCAGGTGCACCAGTACCAGGTAGCTCAGCGCGAACACGCATTCGGAGGCGACGAACAGCCGCGTCATCGCCTTGGCCAGCATCACGTAGGAGGGCACGAACGAGGCGATCTTGATCACGTCGCCGATCAGCTGCGGCCCGTACAGCGTGTTGGCCAGCGCGAAGTCGCTGGTGAACAGGAAGCGGGTGATCCAGCCGCGCCCAAGCCAGACCGCCAGCGCCAGTGCGACCACGACCGGCATCAGGAATCGCCAGCCCTGGAACAGCTCGTGCGCCAGCGCGTCGCGCTCGTGCGTGGCGGCGAGCTTGGGCAGGTAGTAGATGTTGATCGCCGCGGTGAGGAACAGCAGGTAGGCGTCGGACACCCGCGTCACCGCCTGCCAGTAGCCGACCTCGGTCCAGCCGAACTGCGCGGCAAGGTGCTGGCGTACGGCGATGTTCACCAACGGCGAGAGCACCGCCGAGCTCAGCGTCATGATCGAGAACGCCGCCAGCCGCGTGGTCATCTCGCGATCGAAGCGCGCCTTCCACATGCCGGGGCGGAAGTAAGGGCTGCGCCGGAACGCCGGCAACCCGATCGCCAGCCACAGCACCTGGCCCAGGATCAGCGCCAGCAGCGCGCCATACAGATGCAGCCACGCCGACAGCACCAGCGCCACGGTGATGCTGATCGCCGAACCCGTGACCTGCACCAGCGCCAGGCGCTGCACGTCCATGAAGCCGTTGATCACCGAGAGCAGGTAGTTGACCAGCGCGATGCCGAGCTGCGCCACGGCCAGCGTGCGGATCAGGCCCTGGTAGCGCGCGTCGTCCAGCAGCCACAGCGCCAGCGGCCGGCTGCACAGCAGGGCCAGGCAGCCGATCAGGCAGGAGGCGCACAGCGCATACCACAGCGCCGAGGCGAGCAGGCGCGAAAGCCTCGCCGGGTCCTCGCGGTACTCGGCCACGTATTTCACCAGCCCGGCGCTGATGCCGCCGCCGGCGAGCACCGCCAGCAGCGACATCAGGCTCATGAACTGGCCGAGCTTGCCGATGCCCTCGGGCCCGGCGAAGGAAGCCACCAGCTTGACCACCACCAGCGCCGCGAGCAGCCGCGCCGCGGTGGCGGCGGTGGAGTAGAGGCTGGCGCGGGCGATGTTCATGCCGGGCTCCGGAATGCATTGACCGCGGCGATCACGCGTCCGGCGTCGGCGTCGGCCAGCGTCGGACCGAGCGGCAGGCTGAGCACTTCTTCGTGCAGGCGCTCGGTCAGCGGCAGGTGCACGTCGAGCAGTCCGGCGTAGGCCGGCTGCCGATGCGGCGGCACCGGGTAGTGCACCTGGGCCTGGATGCCGCAGGCGAGCAGGTGGCGCTGCAGCGCGTCGCGGTGGCGGCAGCGCAGCACGAACAGGTGCCAGGCGTGGGCGTCCTCGCGCGCCACGAACGGCAGGACGATGTCGGGATGGCGGATGCCGTCGAGGTAGCGCCGCGCGACCTGCCGGCGCAGGCGGGTGTCTTCGTCGACGTAGCGGAGCTTCACCCGCAGCAGCGCGGCCTGCAGTTCGTCCAGCCGCGAATTGCTGCCGCGCAGGCGGTGCTGGTACTTCACCTCGGAGCCGTAGTTGCGCAGCGCCCGGATGCAGTGGGCGAGGGCGTCGTCATCGGTGGTGACGGCGCCGGCGTCGCCCAGCGCGCCGAGGTTCTTGGTGGGGAAGAAACTGAAGCCGGCCGCATCGCCGAAGGCACCGGCGCGGCGGCCGTCGAACGCAGCGCCATGCGCCTGCGCGGCGTCCTCGACCAGCAGCAGGCCGTGCCGCCCGGCGAGCGAGCGCAGCGCTGGCATCTCGGCGAGTTGGCCGTACAGGTGCACCGCCATGATCGCCCGCGTGCGCGGACCGATCGCCGCTTCCACGCACGCCGGATCGAGATTGAAGCTGGCCGGGTCCGGTTCCACCGGGACCGCCACCAGCCGGTTGCCGGTGATCGCCAGGAAACTGGCGATGAAGGTGTTGCCGGGCACGATCACCTCGTCGCCTTCGGCCAGCCGGCCCAGCTCGATGTAGCCGCGCAGCAGCAGTGCCAGCGCATCCAGTCCGTTGCCGACGCCGATCGCGTGGCGCACGCCGCACCAGCCGGCGAACTCGCTTTCGAACGCGGCCAGTTCCTCGCCCAGCACGTACCAGCCCGAGTCGATCACGCGCGCGGCCGCGGCCTTGAGCTCGTCGGCGTGGCGGGCGTTGACCGCCTCGAGGCTCAGGAACGGCACGTCGATGCGTGGCATTTCCATCACAGCGGCCACTCGTAGAAGTCGTGCACCACGGCGCGCGCGCCGAACCGTTCCTTCTGCGTCACCAGGCCGCCGTTGAGCACGCGGCCGTCCTGCTCGGTGGAGACGCCGAAGCTGAAGTAGTGGCGGTCGGCATAGACGCTGCCGATCAGTTCGCCCAGCAGCAGGCTGAGCGCGCAGGTGCGCCGGCCTTCCTCGGAGGTGGCCAGGTACTGCGTGTGCACCACGCGGCCGAAGTCGTAGACCAGCGCGCCGGCCTGCAACTCGCTGCCGACGAGCGCGGTGTACAGCAGGATCTGCCGCGGGAAGCGCGACTGCAGCAGGCGCAGTTCGTCCAGGCTGTGCGTGGGGGTCGCCTCGTGGCGCTTGAGCACTTCGCTGAGCAAGGCGTGGAAAGCGGCCAGGTCGCCGCCGGTTTCGATGCGCACGCCTGCCTCGCGCGCGTGGCGGATGTCGCGCCGGCGCTCGGCGGAGAAGCGGTAGCCCTCGCGCAGCGCGACCACGGAAGAGAGGTCGCGACGCACCAGATGGGCGCCCAGGCGATGCAGCGCGTACAGGTCCTCCTCGGCGGGGTAGGCGTGGAAGACCGACGGCACCGCCTTGTAGAGCACGCGGCGCATGCCGGCGGCGCGGTAGTGCGCGGCCATCTGCGTGAATACCGCCAGCGTCGTCTCGGCGCGTAGCGCGGCGGTCGACAGCAGGCCGGCGTAGGTGAGGCCGCCGTGGCTGGTGACCACGCGGCCATCGCGGCTGGCGGGAAATGCGGCGACCGGTTCGCCGTCGCGCTCGACGATGAGCGAGCAGTCGGTGAAGCGCTCCGCGTGGTAGTCCATGTAGCCGCGCCGATGCAGCAGGTTGCCGGTGCGCGAGCGCGCCACCAGCGCGTCCCAGGCCACCGCATCGGCTGGCGCGTAGGGCCTAAGCCTGAGCATGGGCGGCACCTGCGCGCACATGCAGGCGCGCCTCGGCCACGCCGAAGCCGTCCACGCCCATGTCGTTGCCGTTGTAGAACATCAGCAGCCGGTCGCGCTGGGGCAGCAGTGCCGGGTAGCAGATCGTGCGCGAATCCCAGCCGCTCCCGGACAACCAGAGCCCAAGGCTCTCGTCGCGCCGCTCCCACGCGAGGCCGTCCTCGCTCATCGCGACGCCGGGGAAGTACTCGCCGGTGCGGTTGCCGCGGGTGAAGTACATGACGTAGCGGCCGTCCAGCCGATGCACCCGCGGCCGGCCGATGCGGTACTCGCTGCCGCGCGGCAGCAGGCACACGTGGTCGGCGCGCGGGATCGCATCGAGGCTGACCGCTTCCGCGTGGCGGATGTGGTAGCGCGGGAAGGGCCTGCCGTCGATCTGCTCCCAGTCGTCGCCGACGGCGTACCAGAGCCGCCAGCGGCCTTGTTCGTAGTGCGCCGAGTGCACGGCGGCTATCGTGCTTCGGCCGGGCGCGCGGTCGAGGATCGGCGTCTCCTGCACGCGGCGGAAGTGCTCGCCGCCGTCGCGGGACACCGCAAGTCCGGTGAAGGCCAGGAACTTGGCGCGCGCCACGCGCTGGAAGCCGACGTAGAACAGGTGCAGCCCGCCGGGGGCGCGGACGACGTCGCCCAGGATCATGCCGTTGTCGTCGAAGCAGCCGCCGCGGCCGACGTCCAGCACCGGCTCGCGGCTGACGCCGATCACCACGGTCGGATCGTCCGCGCGCAGGTCGACGTAGCCGATGCGGCTGACGCCCTCGAGGTCGCGGAAGCCGGCGTAGACGCGGATGCGTTCGTCATCGAGCGCCACGGGCGTCGGCGTCAGCGCGGAGTGGCGCATCCACGCGCCCACGCTGCGCCGCGCGGTGTCGAACACCAGGCCCTTCTTCTGCCAGGCGAACATGGTTACAGGCTCACGCCGAAGCTGGCGCGGTTGGGCATCGCCTTCGCCGGCGAGCCGACGTAGACACGCCCCGGCTCGGTATCGCGGGTGACCAGCGCGCCCGCGCCGATGACGTTGTAGGGCGCGACCTTCACGCCGTCGTTGAAGGTCGCGTTGACGCCAATGAAGCTGCCTTCGCCGATGCGGCAGTAGCCGGAGATCACCGCGTGGGAGGACACGAACACGTGGTCCTCGATCACCGTGCGGTGGCCCACGTGGTTGCCGCTCCACAGCACGCAATCGTCGCCCACGCGCACGAACGGCTGGATCACGTTGTTCTCGAAGATGAAGCAGTTCTCGCCGATCTCGGCGTTGCGCCAGACGAAGGCATGCGAGCTGACGTAGGTCGCGAGCTTGTAGCCGCGATGCTTCGCTTCCAGGTAGAAGCGCCGGCGCAAGCGGTTGAGCTGGCTGGCGGGGATCGCCACGAACAGCTCCACCTCGCCGGGAGGGTAGTGCTCCTCCAGCGTTTCCCAGGGCAGTACCGGGCGGTCGGCCAGTTGCGGCTGCACGAGGTAATCGCGCTCCACGCTGAAGGCGAGCACGTCATAGTCGCTGTCGTGCTGGAAGTATTCGCAGGCGATCTGCGCGAACTCGCCGGCGCCGACGAGGACTAGCGGTCGAGACATGCCACCAGCTCCGCCGGGTAGAGCTCGGCGTTGACCTCCTTGAGGAAGAGGTCGTAGTCGGTGATGTAGTCGTCCGGGTCGTAGGGCTGGTCGGCCAGCACCATCAGCACGCAGTCGTCGCTGAAGTCGTACAGCTCGCGCCAGACCATGCGCCCGAGCAGAAGCCCCTGCGAGGGATCGTCCAGCACCACCTCGGTCGGGCCGCTGCCGTCGTCGAGCATGAATTTCACCGAGCCGCGCACGGTGATCGCCAGCTGGTTGAGGTGGCGGTGTGCGTGGCGCCCGCGGTGCACGTTCTCGCGGGTCGCGAACAGGTAGTACACGCGGCGGATCGGGAACGGCACGTTCCGCTCCGGCTCCAGGGCAATGAGCATGCCCCGGTGGTCCCCGTGCGACTGCAACTGGATGCGCTTGATGTCCATGTCCTTCGGCCAACGGATGCGTCGTGGACGACTCACCTCGCTTAAGTGCCGGGCGGTTGGCGGAAGGTTGGGTTCGAGTGGGTGGATGCGGGCGCCTTCGAGCCCTCTCCCGGGAGAGAGGGAGGAAAAGCAGTCGGCGATTGAGCGTGCCTCGCATCGCTCTGAGCCATCTCCCCGGTGGGAGAGGGAGAGCGGCGGTCGGCGATTTCGAGGACTTCGCGCTCTCGAGGCTCTCCCCGTCGGAAAAAAGCGAGCGCGGCAACCTTTCGCGGATGGCCGCGCACTCATTCGCCTGAAACCTCCCGCCTCCCGGCGCTGCCGCGACCGGCGGTTCACGACCAACGCAATACGAAACAGGGGCTCATGGCAGCGGCAGACGACAAGGCCGGCATCGACGGTGGGGGCATCGCGGGCCTGATCCCGTTCCGGCTCGACACGGCAGCGCCGACGATGGCCCGGCCGCGCGCACTGGTGGGACTGCACTGGCTCACCGTGCTGTGCCTCGTGCTGGCGGCGGCCGTAATCCTGGCCCGCACCCTGATCGACGCCCGCCCCTTGCGCAATGGACTGCTGGACGTCCATCGCCACCTGGGCCTGTGCGTGCTCGGCCTTTTCGCCGTGCGCATCGTGCTGCGCTTCTGGTTGGGTCCGTTGCCGGAGCTCGCCCGATCCAGCCGGCCGATGCGCGCCGCGGCCGGGCTCAGCCACGCCGCGCTGTATGCCGCGATGCTGGTCCTGCCGCTGCTCGGCTGGCTGCTCAGCGACGCGCAGGGCAAGCGGGTGCATTTCGCCGGACTTCTGCTGCCGCGCCTGGTGGCGCCGGATTTCGACCTGGCCGACCAGTTGCTGGCGTGGCACCAGGACGCGGCCTGGGTCCTGCTCGCGTTGGCCCTGCTGCATGTGTCGGCCGCGCTCTGGCACCACTTTGTGCTGCGCGATGCGGTGCTTCGCGGCATGTGGCCGAAGCGCCGTTGATCGGCAGCACATCTTTCGCCTGTTCCGGAAACCTCGAGGAGAACCCATGCCGTTCCATTCCGATCGACCGACACAGCGGCGCGCACCGGCTCTCGCGGGTTGGCTCGTGGTGCTGTTGCTGCTTGCGGCCAGCACGTCGGTGCAGGCGACCGCGGCGTTCGCGCGGCAAACCGGCTCGGCCTGCGCGGACTGCCATGCGGCCGCCTACGGCCCGGCGCTCACGCCCTACGGCATGCGCTTCAAGATCAACGGCTTCACCGAGACCGACGGCGAGGGCACCAAGCTGCCGCTGGCCGGACAGCTGATCGCCCAGTACAGCGACCCCAAGCGCGGCGACAGCTCGACCAACCTCACCGAGGCAGACCTCTATCTCGCCGGCCGGCTGACCGAGCACGTGGGCGGTTTCGTCAAGATCGAGGCCGACCACAAGGGTGATGGCGGCTACGCGACCAGGCTGAGCAACGTCGACCTTCGCTACGTGGCGCACGACCTCGAACTGGACGGGCGCGACCTGGTCGTGGGCGTGAGCGTGAACAACAACCCGGGCTTCGACGATCCGGTCGGCGCACTGCCGGCGCCGGCCTACCTGGGTCCGCCCGGCGTAACTGGGACGCTGCTCAATCCGTCCAGCCCCGGTTCGCTTGCCCATCGCGTGATCGGCGGAGGCATCTACGGTTTCTACGATGCGCAGTGGTATGCCGAGATCGGCAGCTACCGCTCGCTGGCGGTTTCGCAGCAGGACGACCTGGGCTACTCCCGTTCGGGCGACCCCGGCCGGTTGAGCGGCACCGGTTATTTCCGGCTGGCGTGGATGAAAGACCTCAAGCGCCAGTTCTTCTCCGCCGGCGTGGTGGCGTTGACCACCCAGCGACGCCTGCCGCGCAGCGCATCGGCCGATGACATCACCGACCTCGGCTACGACCTCACCTGGCAGTACCTGGGCAACCGCGAGCACATCGTCCAGTTGAACTACGCGAACATCATGGAGCGGCGCCGCTACGGCAGCACGCTGGCGGTTCCGGGCCTGGCCGCGCCCACGCATGCCACGGTGCACGACCAGGTGGTGACCGCCACGTACACCTTCCGGCAGAGCTATGGCATCAGCGCCACCCATCTGATGAGCACCGGCTCGCGCGATCCGGTGCGCTATGGACCGCCGGGCGACCCGGCCACGACCAGCAACCTGTTCAGCCTGTACTGGACGCCGTGGGGCAAGGAGGACGCGTGGACGACCGCCGCCAACCTCAAGCTCGCGGTCAGCTGGTTCCGCTTCACCCGGTTCAATGGCCGCCGTTCCAACATCTTCGGCGCGCCGCCGGGTGTGCCGGGTACGGATGCGTCGGACCTCGACGCCTTCTTCGTTTCCGCCAGCGTCATGTTCTAGCGCGTACGCCGCGAGCGAGCCCAAGCGAGACATCAGGAGTGCAACGTGATCAAGCTGTTCCAGCGGCGCCGCCTGCCGCTCATCGCCGTGGGTTGGCTGCTGCTGGGCACGCTCGCGGGCCCGCGGCCGGCGCTCGCCGGCGACGTCGACGCGGGCAAGGACGTGTTCCGTTCCGAATGCAGCGAATGCCACAGCATCCGCGCCGGGCGCAACAAGAAGGGACCCAGCCTGTCCGGCATTGTGGGGCGCCGTGCCGGTGCGCTGCCGGACTATCACTATTCGGACGCGCTACAACGCGCCGACTGGACATGGACGCCGGACAAGCTGCAGTGGTACCTCTCGCAGCCCGCGAGGCAGGCCAATCCGGGCACGAAAATGAAATACGATGGCCTGGATGACGCCGAGCAGCGTGACGATCTCATCCGCTTCCTGGGCACGGTGCACTGACCGGGTCCGGGGCCGGCTCGTCCCGTTTTCGCGGCCGGGCCGGGCGTTGCCGATCGGTCTTGCCGCGCTCGCGCTGGCCCTCCCGCGTGCGCCGCTGCACGCCCAGGCCGCGCCGTTCGGCGGCACGGTGGCGTTGACCTCGCAACTGGTCGATCGCGGCCTGCCGCTCACCTCCACCCGACCGGTCCTGCAGGGTGAGCTGCGCTGGGACGCGCCGAGCGGCTGGTCCTTCGGCGTGGCGGCGGCCAGCGAACTGCGTTCGACGCGGCTGGCCGAGGGCCTGCTGCACGTGGCGTATTCCTGGCCCGTGTCGACCAACTGGCAGATGCAGGCGAGCGCCCTCTACTACGACGCGCCCCGGCGCGAACGCGCGCGCGGCTATCAGCGGGTGGAGGCCGACCTGGCCTGGATCTACCGCGACATCCTCACCCTCAACCTGGCCGCGCGGCGCCCGGTCGGCAGCGCCGACGCACGCACCAACCCGCTGGCCGAGGCCAACCTGCGCTGGCCACTGACGCGCCATTTTTCGCTGCTGGCGGGAGCCGGCGTGGCGCGGTTCCAGCGGGGCTACGGCTATTACCGCTACTACGGCGAAGGCTCGGCGTATTACCGTTACGGCCAGGTCGGACTGGCGTGGAGCGGGGACCGCTGGCGCGTCGAGCTCGACCGCATCGCGACCGACGGTGCACCCCGCGCCCGGCGCGGCACCGGCGGCCTGTCGCCCTGGATGGCCTCGGTGTCCTGGTCCTTCTGACGCCTGGAGCCAACCTTTTCCGCCCGCATGGGCACCTACCGGGCAAATGGCCGCCTTCGCACCGGAGCCTGAGCCGTCCCATGAACGACACCGACACCCACGACGACGACACCGACCGCATGCTGCTCCAGCGCATGGCCGCGGGCGATCGCGGCGCGCTGGCGGTGCTCTATCGCAGTTACCACGGCCGGCTGTGCCGCTTCCTGTCACGGCTGACCCGACGGCCGGACGTGATCGAGGAAGTCATCAACGACTGCTTCTGGATCGCCTGGCAGAAGGCCAGCGGCTTCCGCGGTGACTCGCGCGTATCGACCTGGATCATGGGCATCGCCTACCGCTGCGGGCTCAAGGCCCTGCGCCAACACGGCGACGAGCCGATCGAGGACGACCCGGTGCGTGACGAGCGCGCCTCCGCGCACGACCCGGGCGAGGACCGCGAGCTGCGCGATTGGCTGGCCAAGGGCCTGGAACGGCTGTCGGTCGACCAGCGCGTGGTGGTCGAGCTGGTCTACGGCGTGGGCCACAGCCTCGACGACGTGGCGGTCATCATGCAATGCCCGGTGGGGACGGTGAAGGCGCGTCTTTTCTATGCGCGGGTGAAACTGCGCAACGTGCTGCCGGCGCTGGCGGGCGAGTCGATCACGCATCAAGAGAACGTGCCATGACATTTCCGAACAGGTGCGCCCGTGCCTGGGAGGCCATGCCCTGGGTCTTGCAGGGCACCGCGACACCGCAAGACAACGAATGGCTGAGCGAGCACCTCGCACACTGCGAGGCCTGCCGCACCGAATTCGAACAGCAGAGCCGGCTGCGGCTGGCGCTGACGCTGCCGGCCGACGTGGGGCTCGACCCCAACGCGGGACTCGATCGCCTGATGGCGCGGCTGGACCAGCCCGAACCGGCGGAGGCTTCGCGGCCCGCGCGCGCCAGCCCATGGCTGAGCCGGGCGCTGGTCGCGGCGGTGCTGGTGCAGGCGATCGGCATCGGTATCCTCGGCGCGAAGCTCTGGTCCGAAAACCCCGCGCCGGTCTACCGCACGCTGAGCCAGGAGTCTGCGCCGGTGATGCAGGGCTCGATCCACGTGGTGCCCGATGCCGGCATGAAACTGGCCGACTGGGACGCGCTGCTGCGCGGCCTGGACCTGAAGGTGGTCGACGGACCCAACGATGTCGGCGCGTACACGCTAGTGGCGGCCCGGGGCTCGGCGCAGGACACGCTCAAGCGCCTGCGCGCCGCACGGGGCATCCGCCTGGCCGAGCCTGCCGACGCCCGGCCATGACATGCCGCAACGCCGGTGTGTTCGTGCTGGCCGCACTCGCGATCGGCCTGGCCGGCTGTGCGTCGACCCGACCGGCAACGCGCGCGCCGGGCGATGTCGCGACGACCACCGGCGTCGCCTCGATGGACAGCGGGCGCGACATCGTCCTGGCCGTGGCCAACCCGCTCGATCCCCCGCCGATGCATGCCGGTTCGAGCCTGCTCGGCTACGCCGCGCCGGCGCATTACGGCGCCGGGCGGCGCGCCTCGGCCATGCTGACCGACCTCCAGCAGCGTTACGGCTGGACCGAAGTCGCCGGCTGGCCGATCAAGGCGCTCAAGCTCTATTGCATCGTGCTGCAGCCGCCGCCGGGCACCAGCCGCCAGGCGATGCTGCAGTCGCTGGCGAAGGATGAGCGCGTGGCGCTGGCCGAACCGCTGCACGAGTACGACACCTATGCGGACCAGGCTGCGCAGCCGCAACGCTACAACGATCCTTACGCGGACCTGCAGCGCGGCTTCGTCGAGACCGACGCCGCGCTCGCGCACAGCGTGAGCCAGGGGCAAGACACGCGGGTCGCCGTGGTCGACACCGGCGTGGACGTAGCCCATCCGGATCTCGAGGGGCGCGTGGTCGCCACGCAGAACCTGGTCAACGACGACGCGCAGGCCTTCCGCCAGGATCGCCACGGCACCGAGGTGGCCGGGATCATCGCGGCGACCGCCAACAACCGCCAGGGCATCGTCGGCATCGCGCCCGACGCGGCGATCAGCGTCTACAAGGCCTGTTGGTACGCCGGCGCGGACGCCCGCGGCGCGCGCTGCAATTCGTTCACCCTGGCCAAGGCGCTGGCGGCGATCATCGACACCGATGCCCGCGTCATCAACCTGAGCCTGGGCGGCCCGGCCGATCCCTTGCTGGGGCAACTGCTCGGGCAGTTGCTGGAGGAGGGTCGCATCGTGGTGGCGGCATTGCCGCCCAGCGGCACCCTGGGCGGCTTCCCCGACGACACGCCCGGCGTACTGGTGGTGCGCGTCACCGCCGACACGCCGGCGCCGGCCGGCGTGCTCGGTGCGCCCGGGCACGACATCCTCAGCACCGAACCGGGCGGGGGCTACGACTTCAGCTCGGGCTCCTCGATGGCCGCCGCGCACGTGAGCGGCATCGTCGCGCTGCTGCTTTCGCTCGATCCACGGCTGAGCGCGCAGGCGGTGCACCGGATCCTGCTGGAGAGCAGCAAGCACACGCCCGATGGATTGCAGGTGGACGCCGCCGCCGCCGTCGCGCGCCTGCGGCGTTGACCCGAATGGGTAGCGCAGCGGCCGGCGTTTTCCCGTGGCCCGGACGTGGCGGTCGCGCCCAGGTGCGCTCCGGCAAGGGCGCGATCCGGCCTACAGCGGCGTGAGGTTGGCGTAGGCAGCGACCAGCCACTTGCTGCCGCTGCCCGCAAAATTGACCTGCAGCCGGGTGTGCGCGCCGCTGCCTTCGGCGCTGACCACCACGCCCTCGCCAAAGCTCGGGTGGCTGACGCGCTGGCCGAGCTTGACCGGCAGGTCTTCCTGCAGCGAGGTCGTCTCGGTGTAGCGGCCGGCGTACATCGGCCGGCTGACCTGCACGCGCGGGCGCACTTCGTCGACCAGTTCGGGCGGCATCTCGGCCAGGAAGCGCGAGGGGCGGGCGAGCATCTCGGTGCCATGCATGCGGCGCGATTCGGCGTGGGTGACCACCAGCCGTTCGCGCGCGCGGGTGATGCCGACGTAGGCCAGGCGGCGCTCCTCCTCCAGCCGGCTCTCGTCCTCGGTCGAACGCTGGCTGGGAAACAGGCCTTCTTCCATGCCGACCAGGAACACCAGCGGGAACTCCAGCCCCTTGGCCGAGTGCAGCGTCATCAGCTGCACGCAGTCGTCCCAGGCCTCGCCCTGGCCCTCGCCGGCCTCGAGCGCGGCGTGGGAGAGGAAGGCGGACAGTTCGGTGAGGCCGGCCTCGACGTCCTCGGGCGTCATCGCGAAGCGGCTGGCGACGTTGACCAGCTCGTCCAGGTTTTCCACGCGCGCTTCGCCGTTGCCGCGGCTGTCCTTTTCGTAGTGGTCGCGCAGGCCGGTGTGGGTGATGGCGTGGTCCATCTGCTCGGCGAGGGTAAGGCCTGCGGGATCCTGAGCCCTGTCCCCTCCGGGGAAAGGGTTGGGTGAGGGGCTGTCCGGAGCGGGGGCTTCCGGCAAGCTCGACCCCTCGCCCCAGCCATCTCCCCGCACGGGAGAGGGAGCGAAGTCCCTGGCCATCTGGTCGATCAGCGCCAGGAAGGCTTTCACCGCGTTCTTCGCGCGGCCGGCCAGCTCGCGCCCATCGGTCAACTCGCCCAGCGCCGCCTCCCACATCGAACTGCCTTCGGCCCGCGCACGCCTGCGCAGCACGTCCAGCGTGCGGTCGCCGATGCCGCGCGGCGGGGTGTTCACCGCGCGCTCGAAGGCCGCGTCGTCGTGGCGGTTGGCGGTCAGGCGCAGATAGGCGAGCGCGTCCTTGATCTCTGCGCGCTCGAAGAAGCGCAGGCCGCCGTAGACCCGGTAGGGAATGCTGCGCTGGCTGAGCTGTTCCTCGAAGTTGCGTGACTGCGCGTTGGAGCGGTACAGGATCGCGCAGTCCTTCGCGCTGCCGTGCTCGTTGACGTATTCGCGGATGCGCTCGATCACGAAGCGCGCTTCGTCCTGTTCGTTGTAGGCGGCGTAGAGCGCAATGCGCTCGCCGTCCTCGCCCGCCGTCCACAACTGCTTGCCCAGGCGCCCGCCATTGCGCGCGATCACGCTGTTGGCGGCTTTCAGGATCGTGGCCGTCGAGCGGTAGTTCTGCTCCAGCTTGATCGTGCGCGCGCCGGGGAAGTCACGCAGGAACTGCTGCATGTTCTCCACCTTGGCGCCGCGCCAGCCGTAGATCGACTGGTCGTCGTCGCCCACCGCGAACACCTTGCCGACATTTCCCGCGAGCACGCGGATCCACGCGTACTGCAGCGCGTTGGTGTCCTGGAATTCATCGATCAGCAGGTGCCGCCAGCGCTGCTGGTAATGCTCGAGCACGGCGGGGTTCTTCAGCCACAGCTCGTGCGCGCGCAGCAGCAGTTCGGCGAAGTCGACCAGGCCGGCGCGACGGCAGGCCTCTTCGTAGGCCTGGTAGATCTGCACCAGCGTGCGGGTGACCGGGTGGTTGCCGTGCTCGATGGCGTCCGGGCGCTTGCCCTCGTCCTTCCAGCCATTGATCTGCCAGGTCGCCTGGCGCGGCGGGAACTTGGCCTCGTCCAGTCCCAGGCCCGCGACGACGCGCTTGACCAGCCGTTGCTGGTCGTCGGCGTCGAGGATCTGGAAGCCTTCCGGCAGCCCGGCCTCGCGCCAGTGCCGACGCAGCAGGCGGTGGGCGATGCCGTGGAAGGTGCCGACGGTGAGGCCGGTGGTGCCGCCGGGGATCAGCGAATCGAGCCGCGCGCGCATCTCGCCGGCGGCCTTGTTGGTGAAGGTGACGGCCAGGATGGCCCACGGCGGCACGCGCTCGACCTGGGTCAGCCAGCCGATGCGGTGGGTCAATACGCGGGTCTTGCCGGAGCCGGCGCCGGCCAGCACCAGGTAGTGGCCGGGCGGGGCGCAGACGGCTTCACGCTGCGCGTCGTTCAACGAGTCGATCAGGTACGAAACATCCATCGACCCATTGTACCGGCGCCTGCCAGGCGCGCCGCGCGAACGCGGCGCGCCACGGCCTTACCTTTTCTTGACGAAACCGCCGATGGTGAGCAGGCCACCGACCACGATGCCCGCGATGCCCACCCACTGCGGCACCGCTTTCTCGTGCGTGGCCGAGATCTTGGCCGGCCCCAGCTGGGCCACGGTATCGGTCTGCGAGTAGCTGCCGTTGCCCAAGGTCACCCAGATGCCCGCGACCAACAGGATGATGCCGACGATGATGAGTCCTGCACGCATGAGCCGCCCTCCTCGGTTGAGTTCGGACCGATCTTAGCGGGCGCGGCCGTGAACGGGCGAAAAAAAGCCCCGAAGGCTAGGGGGAACCTTCGGGGCCGGGGATGGATGCGAAGCCCAGGGGAGAGGTTCGCATCCTGGTGGCCCGCTCAGGGAGGTGGACGGGCCGGCGGATGCCGTTGCGTGCATCCGGAACATTGGATGCGTCCGGGGTAGGAAAGTTTCAAGGAGCCCGCCCGCGAGAGCCGGAACAGGTCAGGGTTCGTTCATTCGCAAGATCCTGCTCCCGCTTCCGTGTGGACAGAGGGCTGGGGTGAGTTCGAAAGCAGTGCGCTAGTGCGCCTGCTCCCAGTTCGCCCCGACGCCCACGTCCACCACCAGCGGCACGGCCAGCTCGGCGGCGCCCGACATGTGCTCGATCACGGCCTGGCGCATCGTGTCCACGGCGTCTTCCTGCACCTCGAACACCAGTTCGTCGTGCACCTGCATCAGCATGTGCGCATCGGTGCGGTCGCAGAGATAGGAACCCATGGCGATCATCGCGCGCTTGATGATGTCCGCCGCGCTCCCCTGCATCGGCGCGTTCACGGCGGCCCGCTCGGCGCCGGAACGCAGCGCCTGGTTGCGGGCCTTGAGGTTTTCCAGGTACAGCCGCCGCCCGAAGATGGTTTCCACGTAGCCGTCGCGATGGGCCTGCTCGCGGGTGGCGTCCATGAAGGCGCGCACGCCGGCGAAGCGCGAGAAGTAGCGCGCCATGTAGTCGCTCGCCTCGCCGCGGTCGATGCCCAGCTGCCGCGCCAGGCCGAACGCGCTCATGCCGTACATCAGGCCGAAGTTGATCGCCTTGGCCGCGCGACGCTGGTTGAGCGTGATGTCCTCCGGTGCGACACCGAACACTTCGGCGGCGGTGGCGCGGTGCACGTCGCCGCCGCTCTTGAAGGCGCGCAGCAACGCTTCGTCGCCGGACAGGTGCGCCATGATGCGCAGCTCGATCTGGGAGTAGTCGGCCGCCATCACCAGCCAGCCCGGCGGCGCGATGAAGGCGGCACGGATGCGCCGGCCCTCGTCGGTACGCACCGGGATGTTCTGCAGGTTCGGATCGGAAGAGGAAATGCGCCCGGTCGCCACCGCGGCCTGGTGGTAGCAGGTGTGCACGCGGCCGGTGCGTGGGTTGACCATCTGCGCCAGCTTGTCGGTATAGGTCGAACGCAGCTTGGCCAGGCCGCGGTAATCGAGGATCAGCCGCGGCAGCGCATGGTCGTCGGCGATCGCCTCCAGTGCCTCCTCGTTGGTCGAGGGCTGGCCCTTGGGGGTCTTGAGCTTCGCGCGCAGGCCGAGCTGGTCGAACAGGATCGCCTGCAGCTGCTTGGGCGAGTCCAGGCTGAACGCGCAGCCGGCCTCCGCGTAGGCCTGCTGCTGCAGCTCGTGCATGCGCTTGCCCAGTTCCTGGCTCTGCTTGCGCAGTTCGTCGACGTCGATCAGCACGCCCTTGCGTTCCATGCCGGCGAGGATCGGCGCCAGCGGCACCTCGATTTCCTCGTAGACACGCTTAAGCGCCGGCACGGTATCGAGCATCGGCTGCAGCGCCTCGTGCAGCCGCAGGGTGATGTCGGCGTCCTCGGCGGCGTAGCGGCAGGCAGTGTCCAGGTCGACCTGCGAAAACGGGATCTGCTTGGCGCCCTTGCCGGCGACGTCCTCGTATTTGATCGTCTGGTAGTGGAGGTAGCGGCTGGCCAGCGAGTCCATGTCGTGGCGCGTGGCGGTGGCGTTCCAGATGTAGGAGGCCAGCATCGAATCGTGCTTCAGCCCCTGCACGCCGATGCCGTAGTGCGACAGCACGTTGATGTCGTACTTCGCGTGCTGGCCGAGCTTCGGCCGCGCCGGATCCTCGAACAGCGGCTTGACCGCATGCAGCACCTGGTCGCGATCCAGTTGCCAGGGCGCGCCGGGATAGTCGTGCGCGACCGGGATGTAGCAGGCCTTGCCGGACTCCACCGCGAAGGACAGGCCGATCAGCTCGGCACGCATGGCGTCGATGTCGCTGGTTTCGGTGTCGAAGGCGATCAGCGGCGCCTCGCGCAGCTTGTGCAGCCAGTGCTCGAAGCGTTCGGGCGAGGTGACCAGCTCGTAGTCGCCGGGTTTCGCGGCAGCCGGCGGCGGCGTGGCCGGCGCGGGAGCGGCCTGCGGGGCGGGCGCGGGACCCGGTTCGCCGAGCGTTTCGGCATCCAGTTCCCTGAGTGCGGCCTTGAATTCGTAGCGGGTGAACAGCTCGCGCAACGTGGCCGTTTCGCGATCGCGCAGGGTGAGGTCGGTCGGGCCGTGCTCGAGTTCGAGATCGGTGCGGATGGTGACCAGCTCACGCGACAGCGGCAGCTTGGGCAGCGCTTCGCGCAGGTACTCGCCGATCTTGCCCCCGATCTTGTCGGCGTTGGCGATCACGCCGTCCAGCGAGCCGTACTCGGCCAGCCACTTGGCCGCGGTCTTCGGGCCGCACTTGGTCACGCCGGGCACGTTGTCGATGCTGTCGCCGGTGAGGCTGAGGAAATCGACGATGCGCTCCGGCGGCACGCCGAACTTGTCGGTGACGCCGGCGATATCCAGCGTGGTGCTGGTCATCGTGTTGACCAGCTTCACGTGCGGGCCGACCAGCTGGGCCAGGTCCTTGTCGCCGGTGGAGATCGTCACGTCGATGCCCTGCGCCGCGGCCGCCAGCGCCAGCGTGCCGATCACGTCGTCGGCCTCCACGCCGGGGACGCACAGGATCGGGAAACCCAGCGCGCCAACGATCGCCATCATCGGTTCGACCTGCGCGCGCAGGTCGTCCGGCATCGCCGCGCGGTTGGCCTTGTATTCGGCATAGATCTCGTCGCGGAACGTGCGCCCGGGCGCGTCGCAGACGAAGGCCAGGTACTCCGGCTGCGCTTTCAGCGTCGCGCGCAGCATGTTGACCACGCCGAACAGTGCGCCGGTCGCTTCGCCGCGCGCGTTGGTCAGCGGCGGCAGCGCATGGAAGGCGCGGTAGAGGTAGGAGGAGCCGTCGATCAGGATGAGCTGTGCCATCCGCCCATTCTCGCATGCGTGCCATGAGGTCGCGGTTCACCGGGCCGCGCCAGGGCCGCTGCTATGCTCGCGGCACATTTCCCCGGACCCGAAGCCATGAAGCTTTCCGCCGCGCTCGTCCTCGTCCCCGCGCTCCTGGCCGCGCCTGCTTTTGCCCAGACCACGCCGCCGCCGGTGAACGTGCCGCCGCCGCCGGGGATGAACGATCCGGGCGTCAAGGCGACCGTGCCGGCGCCGCCCCAGAAGCCGGCCGCGACCCCGGCGCCGGGCAGTACCTCGCTGCTGCCGCGCAAGCCCGCGCCGATCCGGTCCGGCGAGCCGATGCCCGAGGTCAGCGTGCACCAGCAGGGCGAGAACGTGGTGCAGGAGTACCGTCGCAACGGCCAGCTCTACATGGTGGTGGTCACGCCGCCGAACGGCATCGCGCAGACCTACATGGTCGACCCGAGCGGCCGGCTGGTCGACGAGCACGGCCAGAAGCCCACGCGCCCGGTGATGTACAAGATCCTGGAGTGGGGCAAGTCCAAGCCCGCGCCGGCGTCCTCCACGGGCGACTGACCCGGCCATGGACCTGCGCCAGAGCTGGCTGCTGTTCGCGCTGGGCTCGGCGTTCTTCGCCGCCCTCACCGCGCTGTTCGGCAAGCTCGGCGTCGCCGGGATCAACTCAAACCTGGCCACCTTCATCCGCACGCTGGTGATCCTCGCCGTCACCGCCGGCATCCTGAGCCTGCGCGGCGAGTGGGCGCGTCCGGCGGGACTGCCCTGGCACAGCTGGATGTTCCTGGTCCTCTCGGGCGTGGCCACCGGCCTTTCGTGGCTTTGCTACTACCGCGCGCTGCAACTCGGACCGGTGAGCAAGGTCGCGCCGATCGACAAGCTCAGCGTGGCAATGGTGATCGTGCTGGGGCTGGTGTTCCTGGGCGAGAGACCCAGCCTGCCGGTGCTGGTCGGTGGCGGGCTGATCGTCGCCGGTGCAGTCGTCATCGCGTTGTTCTGAGGATGGCGGGCTTCAGCCCGCCAGGCCCTCAAGCTTGGTCATCCAGCTCGGGATAGTGGCGGAAGATGCCCTGCTCGTTGAACGGCGGGCGTCGCGGCGAGGCAAGGTAGGCGGCGATGCGCGGGCGTTGCGCAATCTCTTGGGCCAGCGCGCACAGGCGCGGCAGGTCCTTGCGCAGGCCGCGCATGGCGTTGGGGAATGCGTAGTCCAGACCGGCGATCAGCTGGAACAGCGACAGGTCGACATACGAATGTTCACCCAGTGCGTGGCGGCCATCCGAACGCGCCAGCACCTGCTCGAAATAGCCCAGGTACTTCGGCAGCCGGTGCTTGCGCAGGTCGGCGGCGCGGCGCTGGGCTTCGCGCCGCTGGTCCTCGTAATAGAGGCTGGCGGCGATGGGATGGTGGCTGTCGTGGATCTCGGCCACCAGGTCGGTGATGGTCAGCTGCAGCTGGTTGGCGTAGATGCGCCGCGCCTCGCCCTCGGGCACCAGCCGCAGGTGCTGGCCCAGGTAGCCCAGGATGGCGGCGGTCTGCGCGATCAGCAGGTGGCCGGCGCGCAGGAAGGGTGGGGCGAAGGGCAGCGCATCTTCGGTGCTCCCGCCGCTGAGGAAGGGATCCATCACCGCATCGCCGCGATGGCGGGCGACGTCGATGTAGTCCGCACCGGCATCTTCCAGCGCGAGGCGGACGAACTCGCCGCGCCCCTGGATGCCGGTCCAGTAGTAAAGCTCGTAGGTCATGGCTTGGCCTCCGCGTAACCGGGCAAGCCTCGCAATCGACACCACAAGGCGCCGTGAGGGCGCACAATCGGCGACCGTATGGATCAGGCCCGGTTCGAAGCGTCGCTTGCCGGCGGGATGCCGCCCGCCGGCCTGTCCGACCATCTGCAGGCGCTGTGGTGGCTGGGCCACGGCGAGCCCGAGCGTGCGCACCATCTGGTGCAGTTGCTGGATGACCCCGGCGCCGCCGCGATCCACGCGCACGTGCACCGGCTCGAAGGCGACCTGGACAATGCCCGCTACTGGTACGGGCGGGCCGGGCTGCCGTTCTGCAACGATGCTCCCGAGCAGGAGTGGCGACGGCTGGTGCGGCGCTTCGTATAGTCCCTTCCGCGTGCGCGGGGAGTGCGCGCAGCGAGGGGATGAGGGTTCGATCTCGCCGCGGAACGCGCTCCGTCCGGACCCCCACCCAGAAACTTTTTTTGGCGGGAAAAGGGTTCCGGACTTTAGTGGCGGAAGTGCCGCATGCCGGTGAACACCATTGCCATGTCGTGCTCGTCCGCCGCAGCGATGACCTCGGCATCGCGCATCGAGCCGCCGGGCTGGATCACCGCCGCGATGCCCGCCTCGGCCGCAGCGTCGATGCCGTCGCGGAACGGGAAGAAGGCGTCCGACGCCATCACCGATCCGCGCACTTCGAGCTTCTCGTCGGCCGCCTTGATGCCGGCGATCTTCGCGCTGTACACGCGGCTCATCTGGCCGGCGCCGATGCCGATGGTCTGGCGGTGCTTCGCGTAGACGATGGCGTTGGACTTGACGAACTTGGCGACCTTCCACGCAAAGATCAGGTCGTCGATCTGCTCGGGCGTGGGCGCACGCTTCGTGACCACCTTGAGGTCGGCGGCGCCGATCATGCCGGTGTCGGCCGTCTGGATCAGAAGGCCGGAGCCCACGCGCTTGACGTTCACGCCCGGGTGCGGGGCGCGCAGGTCGCCGTCCGCGGGGGGCGGGATTTCCAGCACGCGCACGTTGCCCTTCCTGGCGAACGCCTTCAGTGCCTCCTCGGCATAACCCGGCGCCAGCACCACCTCAACGAACTGGCGCTCGACGATGGCGCGTGCGGTGGCGCCGTCGACCGGGCGGTTGAACGCGATGATGCCGCCGAAGGCCGAAGTGGGATCGGTCTGGAACGCAAGGTCGTAGGCCTTGCCGATGCCGTCCAGGCTCACCGCCACGCCGCACGGGTTGGCGTGCTTGACGATCACGCAGGCCGGCTTGACGAAGCTGCGCACGCACTCCCACGCAGCATCGGCGTCGGCAATGTTGTTGAACGACAGTTCCTTCCCCTGCAACTGGCGGAAAGTCGCGAGCGTGCCCGGTGCCGGATACAGGTCGCGGTAGAACGCGGCGCTCTGGTGCGGATTCTCGCCATAGCGCAGGTCCATGAGCTTGACGAAGCGGCCGTTGGCCTGGCCGCCGAAGGTTTCATGACCGGCAATGGCGTCGTGCGCCTCGTTGAGCTTGAGGCCCGAGAGATAGTCGCTGATCGCGCCGTCGTAGTCGGAAACGCGGTTGAACGCGGCCACCGCCAGCTTGAAGCGGCTGGCGCGTGAGAGGCCGCCGTCGCGCTCGATCTCGGCGAGCGCGTCCTCGTACTGTTCCGGCGCGGTCAGCACGGCCACGTCGGCCCAGTTCTTCGCCGCCGAGCGCAGCATCGCCGGCCCGCCGATGTCGATGTTCTCGATCGCCTGTTCCAGCGTGCAACCGGGCTTGGCGACGGTCTGCTCGAACGGATAGAGGTTGAGCACCAGCAGGTCGATCGGCGCGATGCCGAGTTCGGCCATCACCGCGTCGTCGGTGCCGCGCCGGCCGAGCAAGCCGCCATGCACCTTCGGGTGCAGCGTCTTGACGCGGCCGTCCATGATCTCGGGGAAGCCGGTCAGCTCGCTGACATCGGTCACCGCGATGCCGGCGTCCCGCAGCGCCTTGGCGCTGCCCCCGGTGGAAAGCAGTTGCACGCCCTTCGCGGCGAGACGCCGGCCGAGGTCGATCAGCCCGGTCTTGTCGGAGACGCTGAGCAGGGCGCGGCGGATCGGGGTGACGGCGGGCATGGCGGCTTCCAGGGTAGGGGAAGCCGCCGATTATAACGCGGCCGGGATGGCGTGTCGTTTTGGACGGCCAAACGTCCAAAAGCACACGAACGGGTCTTCGTGTAAGACCACTTGCGGGCGATACCCTTTGCGCGATTCCCCCACGGCGACGCCCCACATGTGGGCTCCCACAGGGAACAAGGGAACTACAGCAGGCCGTGCGCGGCCAGCTTCTTGCGCAGCGTGGCGCGGTTGATGCCCAGCACGGCCGCGGCGCGGCTCTGGTTGCCATCGTGGAACGCCAGCACTTCGCGCAGCAGCGGTCCTTCGACTTCGCGGATCACCAGTGCGTGCAGGCCTTCGTCGCATTCGGTATCGCCGATGTCGGCCAGGTAACGGCGCACGGTACGGCTGACGCACTCGCCCAGCGCGCTCTGCGACGACTGGGGCTCCCGGATGGCCTCGTTGACAGGCAATCGGACGGCGTTCACAGGCAATACCTCACGAGCGACGCGGCGGCTGCGTGGGCCGCTGCAAGGGTGGTGGTGGATCTCGCCGGCATGGCGCGCTTGGCATGCGATGAGCGCATGCGCGAAGGGGCGAGTGTACCGGCGACGGCCGATAAAATTAAGTGCTGGCGCCCGTGGCTTTTCGTTTCATTCGAAACCGAATTCGAATGCGACCGCGCGATTGCCGGGGTCGGCGACCTCGATCAACAGCGCAGCGCTGGCGCCAGGCGCCAGGCCTGCGCGCAGCACCGCGTCATCGTCCAGGTATTCGGACGGGTGCAGGCGGCGCATCGCCACGCGGTGGCCATCGGCGTCGGAGAGCGTGAGCGAAACCACCGGGTAGGGCTGCGCGAACGGTGCGTCGTTGCGGACGGTGGCGCTGATCATCAACGCGCCGGGCACGCTGGGATGCGCCTGCACGTCGCGCGCGACCAGGTGCAGGCGATGCACGTCGCGAACCAGCGGCAGCCGGCAGCCCAGCGAGGCGCAGGCCTGGCGCAACCACGCGCCGATGGACGGGTTTGCGATCAACACGTCGCGCTTGGCCCAGGCCACCTGCGCCGCCAGCAACAGCGCCAGCAGCGTGCAGGTCAGCAGCCACGGCCAGCGTCGCGGGCGCTGGCGCGGGGCGCGCCGATCGTTGACGAAGCGCGGGGTGAACGCGGGCGCCGCCGGCGCCGGTTCGACGGCGGCCACGGGCACGTCCTCGCGCGGACGGTAGATCGCCACGTCGAGCTTGGGCGCTTCTTCGGAGCGCGTGGTGCCCGGGAGCTGCCGGAAGGGTTCGGGCGGCAACTGGTCGGCGAGCGTGTCCAGTGCGTCGAACAGCGTTTCGCAATTGCCGCAGATCACCGCCCCGCGCGCATGCGCCAGCACGCTCGCGTCGAGCGAGAAGACCGTGCGGCAGTCGGGGCACTGGGTGTACATGCCGGCAAGAGTAAAGGGAAAGCCGGCGTTTGTCGGAGTGGAGCGTGTGCGTGGGCGCACGTTGCGCGTGGGCTGCAGCGCTCCTACAGGAGATTGCGGCTCAGCGGCGGTGGCCGCTGATGCGGATCCAGTCCTCGCGCGCGTCCACGCGCAGGTCGTCGAACCATTCGGCGTAGCGCGCCAGCAGTTCGTCCTGCTGGCCGGCCAGGATGCCGGAGATGGCGAAGGGCGCGCCGCTCTTGCAGGCGGCGGCGAACGTGGGGGCGAGCTCGGCGAGCGGGCCGGCCAGGATGTTGGCGACGAAGACGTCGGCCGGCGCCTTCGGTTCCTCGCCGGGCAGGAACACGGCGAGCCGGTCGGCCACGCCATTACGCTCGGCGTTGTCGTTGGAGGCGGTCAGCGCCTGCGGGTCATTGTCGACGCCGGTCGCGGCGGCAGCGCCGAGCTTGAGCGCGGCGATGGCGAGGATGCCCGAGCCGCAGCCGTAGTCGATGACCTGCTTGCCGGCCAGATCGAGGTGGTCGAGCCACTCCAGGCACAGCGCGGTGGTCGGATGGGTGCCACTGCCGAAGGCCAGGCCGGGGTCCAGACGCACGACCACGATGTCCTGGTCGGCGGGCGGCTCGATGTTCCACGGGTAGATCCACAGCCGCCGACCGAACGGCATCGGCTTGAACTGGTCCATCCATGCGCGTTCCCAGTCCTCGTCCGCGACGTCGCGGAAGGCTAGCTGGTCGGGTTCGAGCCACGGCAGCAGTTCGCCCAGCGCCTCGACCAGGCCGCGGCGGTCGGTGCCGGCCTCGAACAGCGCGTCCAGCGTGAGCGTGGGCCACAACGGCAGCTCGCCCACGCCCGGCTCGAAGATCGCCTTCTCGTCGGGCGTTTCGGCATCGGCATCGCGCAGGGTGATCGACAGGGCGCCGAGGTCTTCCAGGGCTTCCTCCACGCGCGGCTGCTGCTCGGCGCGGAGGGTGAGGGCGAGTTCGAGGAAGGGCATGAGGGTGTTCTTGCTGGTTACCTTCAACACACCACGGCGTCATTCCCGCAAAGGCGGGAATCCATCCTGCTTCGATGTGGCAAGGGTCGAAATGGATTCCCGCTTCCGCGGGAATGACGCTGCGGTTGCGAGGTCGCTGGTTCCGTGACGCTCGCGTGGATTACTCGCCGCTGGCCTTCGGTTCCTTCTGTTCGGCCATCCGCTTTTCCAGGTAATGGATGTTCTGGCCGCCGTGCTGGAAGCCGGCGTCGGCCATGATGCGCTGCTGCAGCGGGACGTTGCACTTGACGCCTTCGATCACCGTCTCGGCCAGGGCCAGGCGCATGCGGCAGATCGCGGTGTCGCGGTCGGGGCCGTAGACGATCAGCTTGCCGATCATCGAATCGTAGTTGGGCGGGATGCGGTAGCCGTCGTACAGGTGCGTGTCCACGCGCACGCCCGGGCCGCCGGGCGCCTCGAAGCGCTTGACCGTGCCGGGGCTGGGCATGAACGTGTCCGGATCCTCGGCGTTGATGCGGCACTCGATGGCATGGCCGCGGATCTGCACGTCTTCCTGCCGGATCGAGAGCTTCTCGCCGCCGGCGATCAGCAACTGCTCGCGCACCAGGTCGATGCCGGTGATGAACTCGGTCACCGGGTGTTCGACCTGGATGCGGGTATTCATTTCGATGAAGTAGAAGCGGCCGTTCTCGAACAGGAACTCGAACGTGCCGGCGCCGCGGTAGCCGATGCGCAGGCAGGCTTCCACGCAGACCTTGCCGATCTGCGCACGCAGTTCCGGCGTGATGCCCGGCGCCGGCGCTTCCTCGACCACCTTCTGGTGGCGGCGCTGCATCGAGCAGTCGCGCTCGCCCAGGTGGATCGCGTTGCCCTGGCCGTCGGCCAGCACCTGGATCTCCACGTGGCGCGGGTTCTCCAGGAATTTTTCCATGTACACCATGTCGTTGCCGAAGGCCGCCTTGGCCTCCTGCTTGGTCATGGTGATCGCGTTGGCCAGGTGCGCCTCGGTGCGCACCACGCGCATGCCGCGGCCGCCGCCGCCGCCGGCGGCCTTGATGATCACCGGGTAACCGATCTCGCGCGCGATGCGGATGTTCTCGTCGGTGTTGTCGCCCAGCGGGCCACCGGAGCCCGGCACGCACGGCACGCCGGCGGCCTTCATCGCCTTGATCGCCTCGACCTTGTCGCCCATCAGGCGGATCACGTCGGCGGTCGGGCCGATGAAGATGAAGCCGGACTGCTCCACCTGTTCGGCGAAATCGGCACGCTCGGAAAGGAAGCCGTAACCGGGATGGATCGCCTGCGCGTCGGTGATCTCGGCCGCCGCGATGATGCGCGGGATGTTGAGGTAGCTGTCGACCGAGGGCGCCGGGCCGATGCAGATCGCCTCGTCCGCCAGGCCCACGTGCTTGAGGTTGCGATCGGCGGTGGAATGCACCGCGACCGTCTTGATGCCGAGGCTGTGGCACGCGCGCAGTACGCGCAGCGCGATCTCGCCGCGGTTGGCAATAACGACTTTTTCTAGCATCGGATAAGTCCCGCCGGATCAGGCAATCACGAACATCGGCTGGTCGAATTCGACCGGCTGCCCGTTCTCGACGAGGATCGCCTGCACGGTGCCGGCGACGTCGGCCTCGATCTGGTTGAACATCTTCATCGCCTCGATGATGCCCAGCGTCTCGCCAGCCTTGACCTGCTGGCCGACCTTGACGAAGGCGGCCGCGCCCGGGGTGGCCGAGGCATAGAAGGTGCCTACCATCGGCGCCTTCACGACGTGGCCGTCGGGCAGCGCGTTGGCGGCGGGCGCGGCGTCCGCGGCAACGGGTGCGGCGGCCGGCGCGGGAGCGGCGACCGGTGCCGCCTGCAGTGCCACCGGAGCGGCGACGGCCATGCCGCCGGTCGGCACGCGCGAGAGGCGCACGACTTCCTCGCCTTCCTTGATTTCCAGTTCCGCGAGGTTGGATTCCTCGAGCAGGTCGATCAGCTTCTTGATCTTGCGCAGATCCATGGGAGTGCCTTCTTGTTCGGGGCCGCGCGGGCGGCCGGTCGGGTCTTTAAAGAAAAAAATCAGGCCGGCGCGAGCCGCTGAAGGGCGGCCTCGAGCGCAAGCGAGTAACTGTTCGCACCGAAGCCGCAGATCACGCCCACCGCCAGGTCCGACAGGTAGGAGTGCCGGCGGAACGGTTCGCGTGCGTGCACGTTGGACAGGTGCACCTCGATGAACGGGATCGCCACCGCCGCCAGGGCGTCCCGCAGCGCGATGCTGGTGTGGGTGAACGCGGCCGGGTTGATCAGGATCCAGTCGACTCCCTCCGAGCGCGCCTGTTGCACGCGCTCGACCAGGGCGTGCTCGGCGTTGGACTGGTAACTCTCCAGTTCATGCCCGGCCACCCGCGCCTGCTGTGCGAGCCGCGCGTCGACGTCCGCGAGCGTGTCACGCCCGTAGACCTCCGGCTCGCGCGAGCCCAGCAGGTTGAGGTTGGGCCCGTGCAGGACCAGCAGTTTCGCCACGCGGCACCTTGGCAGCCAGCCGGAGCGGTCCGGCAAGGGAGCGAAGTGTGCGCGCCCCGACTTATGTTGTCCAGTTCGGCGCAGATCGGCGATGTTTGAAGGAGAACTGGCGCACGAACCGTGCGTGGCCGTATGTGCGCCAGCCTTTGCGGGAACGCACCTGTGCGCGACCGCCGGCTACCTGACGCATCGAACCGCCCGGTCGCGCACAGCGCGCGTTGCTACGGGTTTGGCTTGCCCAGCCACCGCTCGAGCGTCGCCGCATCCAGCACGCCGGCATGGCTGGCCAGCACCGTGCCGTCGGCATCGAGCAGCACGCTGTAAGGCAGCACGCTGGCGTGATCGCCCAGCTGGCGCGCGCTGTCGGGGTCCTCCAGTCGGCCGATCAGGATCGGGTAGTTGACCGGGTACGCCTCGAGGTAGGCGCGCACGTTCTCCGGCGTATCCATGGCGATGCCCACCACGACCGGATGATCGCCGCCGAAGCGGGCCTGCGCCGCGGCCAGCGCCGGCATCTCTTTCAGGCACGGGCCGCACCAGCTGGCCCAGAAATTGACCAGCACGCGGCGACCGGTGAAGTCGGCGAGGGTATGCGTGCGCCCGTCCAGGTCGGGCAGTTGCAGGGCCGGGGCCGGCTGGCCGCCCAGGTCCGCCCCGCGCCGTTCGCGCGAAGCGTGCTGCAGCCAGCCGCCGGCGGCGGCGGCGAGCACCGCCAGGGCGAGGATCAGCCAGCTCGCGCGGGTCATCATGTCAGCGCGCCGCCTCGGTCAGGGCTTGTTCGACCAGCCCGGAAGTGAGCACCGTCGGCAGCTTGAGCCCTTCGCCGCCACCGCGCGGGAACACCACGTACAGCGGCACGCCGGGCGAGTGGTAGTGCTCCAGGAAGGCGGCAATGGTGGGGTTCACGTCGGTCCAGTCGCCCCTCATGTAGACCGCGCCGGTGCGCTGCAGCAGCGCGCGGAAGGCGGCCGTGTCCAGCACCGTGTGCTCGTTGGCCTTGCAGGTGACACACCAGTCGGCGGTCATGTCGACGAACACCGGGGTGCCCGCGGCGCGCAGCTCGGCGAGCTTTTGCGGACTGTAGGCAACCACGCCGGTGTCGGCCTGCGCCGCGCGCACCGGCGGCGGCAGCCGGGCCAGCGCGTACAGCGGCACCGCGGTGGCCAGCAGCGCCAGCAGCACCGGCGCGCGCACCAGGCCGGCGCGACCGCGGCTGCGCTCGAACCACCACAGGCTTAGCGCCAGGAATACTGCCGCGACCAGCAGCAGGCCCACCGCGTCGGCGCCGCGCTGGTTGGCGAGCACCCAGGCCAGCCAGGCGGCCGTGAGGTACATCGGGAAGGCGAGCAGCTGCTTGAGCGTTTCCATCCAGCGACCCGGCCGTGGCAGCCGCCGCGCGAGTGCGGGCACGAAGCCGACTGCCAGGAACGGCAGCGCCAGGCCAAGACCGAGCGCCACGAACACCAGCAGTGCGTATGCGGCCGGCGCGGCGAAGGCAAAGGCCAGTGCGCTGCCCATGAACGGCGCCGTGCAGGGACTGGCCACCACCACGGCCAGCACGCCCGTGAAGAAGTCGCCGGCCATGCCGCCGCGCGAGGCGAGCCCGGCGCCGGTATTGCCCAGCGAGGCGCCGAATTGCACCAGCCCGGACATCGACAAGCCCACCGCCAGCATGACCAGCGCCAGCACGCCGACCAGCAGCGGTTGCTGCAACTGCGTGCCCCAGCCCAACGCATGGCCAGCCGAGCGCAGGGCGAGGATGCCCAGGCCCAGTGCCACGAAGCTCACCAGTACGCCGGCGGTGTAGGCGATCGCATGGGCCCGCGCGCGGGCCGGGCTCTCGCCGCTCTCCAGCAGGCCGACGGCCTTGATCGACAGCACCGGCAGCACGCACGGCATGAGGTTGAGCACCAGGCCGCCGCCAAGGGCAAGCAGCAGCGCTAGCCACAGGCTGGTTTGCAGCGGGCCTTGCCCGGCGGCGGCCGGCGGAGCCTCGGGCGTGGTGGCCGTGGGCATGCCGGTCGCGGGTTGCGCGCCGCCGAGCTCGACGTCCAGCGCGCGCGTCATCATCGGATAGCACAGGCCGCCGTCCTGGCAGCCCTGGAAGCTGGCTTCCAGCGCCAGGCGCGTGCGGCCGCCGATGTCACCCGCGACGGTGACCGGCAGGTCCAGTTCGTTGAAGTAGACGGTGACGCTGCCGAAGTGCGGATCATCCTTGCGCGTGCCGGCCGGCCATTGCGGCGTGAGCTCCACGCCCTTGGCGTCACGCAGCTGCAGCCGGGTCTGGTCGCGGTAAAGGTAGTAGCCGGGCGGCATCGACCAGCGCAGCAGGAGGTGGCGCGCATCCTGAGCCACTGCTTCGAGCCTGAAGGCCTGTTCGGCAGGCAATGGCGCATCGCTGCCGGAGGAGCCGTGGGTCGCGCCCAGGCTTTGCAGCGCGGCGCCGAGCGATCCGCCGCCGCTGGCGGCGGTGCCCGCCGGTAGCGGCAGGTCCAGTTGCTCGGTATGTGGCGGGTAGCAGATCTTCGGATCGACCTCGTGGCAGCCCTGGAACTGCACGCCAACCCGCAACCGCGTGCTGCCCGGCGCGAGTGTGTAGGGCACGCTGGCGTCGATCGTGTGGTGATAGATCTCCACGTCGCCCAGGTATTCGTCGTGGTGCTTCTCGCCGTCCGGGAACGTCGCCTCGCCCAGGGTCACCCCATCGGCCGGCTTGAACTTCATGCGGCCACGGTAGAGGTAATAGTCCGGCGCGATGTCCCAGTGCAGCTTGAGCACGCCCGGAGTGGAGGTGTCGGTGGAGAGCCGGTAGGCCTGGGTGACCGGCAGCAGGCCGTCCTCTTCCTGCGCGAACGACGGACGCGACAGCGCGGCCAGGCAGAACAGCACCAGCAACATCGGCAGGCGGGCGGCCAGGCGGCCGATCATCGGGCGCATCGCGTCTCCAGCGGCGCGGTGAAGGAAATCCATTATGGACCCATCGCGCGCCTGGCCAGCCGGCGTTGCGGCCTTATGTCTCCTCGGCCGCCAGCGGTGGTCCGGCCCGGCGCGGACGCACCCATCCGGTGGTGAGCGCGGTGCCCAGCAGGATGATCGCGCAGCCGCCGACCATGCGCGCGGTCACCGGCTCGTCCAGCAGCAGCGCGCCCCACAGCACGCCGAAGGCGGGGATCAGGTAGGGGATCACCATGATCCGCACGGCACCGACCCGGGCCAGCACCCAGAAAAACAGCACGTAGGCCAGCGCGGTGCACAGCACGGCCAGTCCGGCGGCCGCCAGCCACGCCTGCATCGGCGGCGCCTGGTCCGGCCAGGCCAGCACCGTCGTCGGCAGCAGCACGAGCGCGGCGACCATGTGGCTGCCGACCGTCACCACCAGCGGCGTGACGCCCGCCAGGCGCAGGTGGGTGTAGTGCACCGCGTAGCCGTAAAGCACGGTGGCCGCGATGCAGGCAAGCAGCGCGAGCCCCGCGCCCGGCGCCAACGCGAGGCTGCCCTGGGCCAGCCAGAGGATCCCGGCAAATCCGGCTACCAGCCCGGCGCCGCGCCAGGCATCCAGCCGCTGGCCCAGCCACAGCCAGCCGATCAGCGCGGCGAACATCGGCGTCATGCCGTCGATGATCGAGGCCAGGCCGGCTGGCAGGCTGCGCGTGGCGAAGGTGAACAGCAGGAAGGGCAGCGCCGAGTTGGTCAGCCCGACCACGGCGATCGGCCACCAATGGGCGCGCCATTCGGCCAGCCGCCGGCGCGAGGCCAGCAGCGGCAGGAAGCACAGCGCCGCGCCGATGGCGCGCAGGCCGGCCAGCGGGAGCGCGCCGAAGGCGCCCGCGCCCATGCGCATGAACAGGAACGAGCCGCCCCACAGGGCGCCCAGCGACAGCAGGACGGCAAGATCGATCTTCTTCATCTTGGAGAGCGGGCAACGGGGAAGGCAAGTTTGCCGGGATGCCACTGACAAGGGTTGTCAGCAGTCTTGCGCTGTCTCGTCAGTGGCGTCGCGGACCCAGTCCAGGTAAGGCGCATGGGCGTGCTCGATGGGCACGGCGATGAGTTCGGGCAGGTCGTACGGATGCAGCGCCAGCAGGCGCGTGCGCAGGGCGTCGAAGCGCGCGTCCGTCGTCTTGATCAGCAGAAGCTGCTCGCTGTCGGTGGTGATTTTGCCTTGCCAGCGGTAGGTCGAGGCAATGCCGGGCAGACGGTTCACGCAGGCGGCCAGGCGTTCGGCCACCAGCGCCTCGGCGATGCGCTGGGCGCTGCCGGCGTCGGGACAGGTGCAATAGCAGAGCAGGACGGAGGTGCCAGGCATGGCGCGAGATGGTAGCCCCTCTCCTGCGCGGAGATGGTTCGAGCACGGCGCCGCGTCCCTCCCGTTTGCCGAAAGCGCTGTCCGAGCGCACCTGCGCGCAACCGCATGGCAGGCCAGGCATGGCGGTCGCGTCCAGGTGCGCACTTGCAAGGGGCGGCCGTGGCATCGAATGCGAGGCGGCGCCCCGGGCCGTGGGCGGCAACCCTTGAAACCCTGTCCGCACCACCCCACCTGCTGTGCCAATCGCGCTTCACCCTCTTGCAGGGGCGGACTGCGTCGCTAGAATTGGCACTCACCATCACCGAGTGCTAACAGCGTCCCGGTGATCCTCACCTTCTTTCAACCCGAACTGTGGAGTCCCATCCATGAGCAAACTGCGTCCGCTGCACGATCGCGTCATCGTCAAGCGCCTGGAAGAGGAGCGCGTCTCCGCCGGCGGCATCGTCATCCCCGACAGCGCCACCGAGAAGCCGACCCGCGGCAAGGTCATTGCCGCCGGCACCGGCCGCATCCTCGAAGACGGCAACGTCCGTCCGATGAGCCTGAAGGAAGGCGACACCGTGCTGTTCGGCAAGTACGCCGGCCAGGAAATCAAGATCGACGGCGAAGAGCTGGTCTTCCTGAAGGAAGACGACATCGTCGCGGTGATCGAAGGCTGATCAGCCTCTCCCGCACGACTCTCCGCAATCTACCCATCGAATTCGAAGGATAAAGACACATGGCAGCTAAAGAAGTCCGCTTCGGCGAAGACGCCCGCTCGCGCATCCTCAAGGGCGTGAACACCCTGGCCAACGCGGTCAAGGTCACCCTGGGTCCCAAGGGCCGCAACGTCGTGCTCGAGAAGAGCTTCGGCGCCCCGACGATCACCAAGGACGGCGTGTCCGTCGCCAAGGAGATCGAGCTGGCCGACAAGTACGAGAACCTCGGCGCGCAGATCGTCAAGGAAGCCGCTTCCAAGACCTCCGACGTCGCCGGTGACGGCACCACCACCGCCACCGTGCTGGCGCAGGCGTTCATCCAGGAAGGCCTCAAGGCGGTCGCCGCCGGCATGAACCCGATGGATCTGAAGCGCGGCATCGACAAGGCCGTCATTGCGGCCGTGGGCGAGCTGAAGAAGCTCTCCAACCCGACCGCCGACGACAAGGCGATCGCGCAGGTCGGCACCATCTCGGCCAACTCCGATTCCAACATCGGCGACATCATCGCCACTGCGATGAAGAAGGTCGGCAAGGAAGGCGTGATCACGGTCGAGGAAGGCTCGGGCCTGGAGAACGAGCTGGACGTCGTCGAGGGCATGCAGTTCGACCGCGGCTACCTGTCGCCGTACTTCATCAACAACCAGGCCAGCCAGCAGGTCGAGCTGGACGACCCGTACATCCTGATCCACGACAAGAAGGTGTCGAACGTCCGCGAGCTGCTGCCCGTGCTGGAGGCCGTCGCCAAGGCCGGCAAGCCGCTGCTGATCGTCGCCGAGGAAGTCGAGGGCGAGGCGCTGGCCACGCTGGTGGTCAACACGATCCGCGGCATCGTCAAGGTCGCCGCCGTCAAGGCGCCGGGCTTCGGTGACCGCCGCAAGGCCATCCTCGAGGACATCGCGATCCTGACCAACGGCCAGGTGATCTCCGAGGAAGTGGGCCTGCAGCTGGAAAAGGCCACGATCAACGATCTGGGCCGCGCCAAGCGCGTGGTGATCACCAAGGAAAACACCACGATCATCGACGGCGCCGGCGAAGCCGAGCGCATCCAGTCGCGCATCGGCCAGATCAAGGCGCAGATCGAGGAGACCTCCTCCGATTACGACCGCGAGAAGCTGCAGGAGCGCGTGGCCAAGCTGGCCGGCGGCGTGGCCGTCATCAAGGTCGGTGCCGCCACCGAAGTCGAGATGAAGGAGAAGAAGGCCCGCGTCGAAGACGCCCTGCACGCGACCCGTGCGGCCGTCGAGGAAGGCGTGGTGCCGGGCGGCGGCGTCGCCCTGATCCGTGCGCTCAAGGCCGTCGAAGGCCTCAAGGGTGACAACGAGGACCAGAACCTCGGCATCGCGATCACCCGCCGCGCGCTGGAAGCGCCGCTGCGCGCGATCGTCGCCAACGCCGGCGAAGAGCCCTCCGTGATCCTCAACAAGGTCAAGGACGGCTCGGGCAACTTCGGCTACAACGCGGCCACCGGCGAGTTCGGCGACATGGTGCAGATGGGCATCCTGGACCCGACCAAGGTGACCCGCACCGCGCTGCAGCACGCTTCGTCGGTCGCGGGCCTGGCGATCACCACCGAGGCGATCGTGGCCGAACTGCCGAAGAAGGACGAAGGCCACGGCGGCGCCGGTGGCATGGGCGGCGGCATGGGTGGCATGGGCGGCATGGACTTCTAAGTCCGACGCTCACCGCAGTACCCAGGAAAACCCCGCCTCGCGCGGGGTTTTCTTTTTGTGCCGGCGAAGGGCCATGGGAGCACCTTGCCGCGACAAAGGCGCGCGCGCCTGGGGCGATTGGGCTTCCGACCGTCCGCTGCGTGGCTGCTCTGGCGTGGGCTCCCCGCGACCTGGCTCGCCTGCCGCGGGCTTTCGATTGCCCGACGGCGCTCGAGTCACTTTTCTTGGCTGGCTTAAAGAAAAGTAACCAAAAGAAATGGCCCGGACGCAACACGATGGCGCTGAAGAGCTTGGCGCCAGCTCGCTTTGCCTGGTAAATCCGACGCTCATAGAGGAGCTGCCGCCGCTTTGCCGCGGGCGCTCGGAGCCTAAGGCAAGGGAGGCGGCCAGGTGCGATTGCAGTACGCGTGCGTGCCCGCGAGCGTGGCCGCACGGATCGCTCGGGCGACGCTGCTAGCGTTCACTGCGGGCGTGCCGGCGGCTGGTCCACAATGGGCGTTCCCCCCAGGTGAGCCCTCCCATGCTCTTCCGCTGGTTTGAATCCCTGATCGACCCGTTCAAGGAGCCGGTCGATGTCATGCCGCCGGCAACGCCCGGGCGCTTCTACCTGTTCTACCTGCGCCAGGTGTGGCCGATGTTCGCGGCGGTGCTGGTGGTGGGCTTCTTCGTCTCGATCATCGAGGTGTCGCTGTTCGCCTTCATCGGCCGGTTGGTGGACATGGCCAAGTCGGCCGAGGGCGTGGCGTTCTTCCGTCAGCACGGACGCGAGCTGGCCTGGATGGCGTTCGTGGCGCTCATCGCGCGACCGATGTTCAACGCCATGCACGACCTGCTCGTCAACCAGGCGATCGTGCCCAACGTGACCGCCCGCATCCGCTGGCAGAACCACCGCTACGTGATCCGCCAGAGCCTGGCCTTTTTCCAGAACGACTTCGCCGGACGCATCGCCAACCGCATCATGCAGACCGGCAGCTCGTTGCGCGAATCGGCGGTGCAGATCGTCGATGCGATCTGGTACGTGGCGATCTACACCGGAAGCGCCATCGTGATGTTCGCGCAGGCCGATGTCTGGCTGGCGGCGCCGCTGGTGCTGTGGCTGCTGCTCTACATCGCCACGCTGGCGTTCTTCATCCCGCGCACGCGGCAGCGTTCGTGGAAAGCCTCGGAGGCGCGCTCGAAGCTGATGGGGCGCATCGTCGACGGCTACAGCAACGTGTTCACGCTCAAGCTCTTCGCACACACGCGGCGGGAGGAGGCCTACGTGGCCGACGCGCTGCGCGAACAGGTCGACAAGACGCGCGCGATGACGCGCCAGACCACCGCGATGGACGCCACCATCACCACGCTCAACGGCTTCCTGATCGTGGGCACCTCGGGGCTGGCGCTGTGGCTGTGGAGCCACGGCAAGGTCACGGTGGGGGCGATCGCGTTGTCGACCGGGCTGGTGATCCGCATCAACAACATGTCCGGCTGGATCATGTGGGTGGTCAACGGCATCTTCGAGAACATCGGCACGGTGCAGGACGGCATGACGACTATCGCGCAACCGCGCGCGGTGCAGGACGCGCCGGGCGCGATGCCGCTGGAAGTCACGCGCGGCGAGGTACGTTTCGACGACATCCACTTCCACTACGGCAAGGCCGGTGGCGTCATCTCGGGGCTCGATCTTGCCGTGCGCGCGGGCGAGAAGATCGGCCTGGTCGGCCCTTCCGGCGCGGGCAAGTCGACACTGGTGAACGTGCTGCTGCGGCTGTACGACCTGGAGGGTGGGCACATCCTCGTCGACGGCCAGGACATCGCCCGGGTCACCCAGGAAAGCCTGCGCTCGCAGATCGGCGTGGTTACCCAGGACACCTCGCTGCTGCATCGCTCGATCCGCGACAACCTGCTCTACGGTCGCCCCGGCGCCAGTGAAATGCAGATTGCCGAGGCGGTACGCAAGGCGCGCGCGGACGAGTTCATCCCGACGCTGTCCGACGGTGAAGGGCGCCGCGGCTACGACGCTTACGTGGGCGAGCGTGGCGTGAAGCTTTCCGGCGGCCAGCGCCAGCGCATTGCGATCGCGCGCGTGCTGCTCAAGGACGCGCCGATCCTGATCCTGGATGAGGCCACCAGCGCGCTGGACTCGGAGGCCGAGGCGGCCATCCAGGAAAGCCTTGACCTGCTCATGGAGGGCAAGACGGTGATCGCCATCGCGCACCGCCTGTCGACCATCGCCCGGATGGACCGCCTCGTCGTGCTGGACAAGGGGCGGATCGTGGAAAGCGGCACGCATGCGCAGTTGATCGCGCACGGGGGGTTGTACGCGAGGTTGTGGCAGCGTCAGACCGGCGGTTTCGTCGCCGCGGAAGATGCGCTCGCCTGAGCGGGCAGTCCGATAGACGGAGCTGCCCGCCGGGGGCGTCAATGCCCGTGCGCGGCGCGCAACTTCTCGCGGGCTTTCGCGTTCAGGTCGCCGGTCGGACCGGCGCCTTCGGTGGGCGTATCGGTGGCCGCATCAGCCGCCTGCGTTTGCTTGAGCAGGCCGCCCAAGCCGAGCGGTTGCGCGCCCGATGCGTCGGTCGTCGACGTTGTGGTGCCGATGCCGGTGCTGGCGTTTGCGTTCAAGCCCGGCGCGGTCGCGCCGGCGTGCGTCGAGCCATGGGCGCTTGCCTGGCCGGCACTGCCGGGGATCACTTGGGCGAATGCAGGCGCGGCGAACACGCTGGCGCCGATGAGCGCGGCAAGCAGGGTCTTGTGCATGGGATCCTCCATTTGGGTGTCGCCGGGGTTCGACCCGCGGTCTTGGCGCGGTCTTGGTAACCCTAGGCGCATTCGGCCTAGCGCACTCTGAACCGGCTTGACAGCGCTTAAGCGGCCGGACAGATGGATGAACGGGCGCGGGCAAGTCCTGGTGGCAGCCGTAGAGCGGACCTCAACCCACCCGGGGGAAATGTCGGTGGCGGAAGCCCACCCTACGGCGAACCGTCAGTGGCCGTGCTCGTCGGCCTTGGCGCGGGCGTTGGCGTCGGCACCGACCGAAGTTTCGGTGGCGGTTTGGCGGGTGGCATCGCCGACCGATCCCGCGGTGCGACCGGCACTGTCGATTGCGGTATGCGCGGTATCGCTCACCTGGTCGCCGACGCCGCGCGTGCTGCTGGCGGCCTGGTCGGAGGCCGCTCCGGCATCTACGCGGGCACCCGCACGAACGCCGACGTCCGCCTGGGCTCGCTGATCGCTTTCGCGCGCGCCGGCCGAGCCGCTGGCGGTCGTGTCGACGTTGGCGTTGCCATGGCGGTCAAGGGTGCGACGAGTGTGCTCGGTCGCGTGACGGGTGGCATGGTGCGCGTGGCGATCCGCCCGCTCCAGGGTCTGGCCCGGCTGGGCGCCAAGCTGGCCGGGCGCGCCATTCACGGCGCCGCTGGCGCCGGCGCTTACGCCCGCGCCAGCCTGGCTGGCAGCACCGAGATCGACCTGCGCCAGGGCAGGCAGGACGGCGAACACGCTGGCACCGATCAAAGCAGCAAGCAGAGTCTTACGCATGGGATGCCTCCAGTGTGGGGAAACCGCGGGTTTACCGCGGTAGCCACGACCCTAGGCGGGGCTTCCCGTCCTCAATATGAATACGCCTGCGTCCGCTTAAGCGGCCGGACAGATGGCTGAATGCTCCGCTGTGCATGCGTGGTGAACGAGCGGTGGACGTCTGGACGTCCCATCGCGCTCAAGGGCGTGCACCATAAGCGCCCACGGGTGACGGCGGCTGCGGGTGTGGCAGCGCATGGCTCGCCGCGGCCAGCTGCGGCATCAGCGCATCCAGCTTGCCCTTCAGGCGCAGCATCGCGACGCTGGCCATGTCGCGGTCGATCACCTTCTGCTCGGCCGTCATCTCCGGCTGCGGCGCGCCGGGCGCGCGGGTGAGTTCGGCCAGCTGCGGCGCCAGCACCTGGCTCAGCGCGAAGTACGGATCGCCATGGATGCCGGCCGCGTCCAGCAGCTTGCCCGGCAGCATCCAGGCGGCCAGGCTCTCGCGTTTGGCCGGTTCCGGATTGCGCGGGTCGAGCAGCAGCCAGACGCCGGGCTCGCTCAGCATGTCGCCGCCGTCGACGAAGCCAGTGACGTTGTAGCTGTTGGTCAGGGCGGGCAGGTGGTCCCCGTAGAACAGCAACAGGGTCGGGCGGTCGCGCCGGGCCAGCAATCTGGCCAGCCGGCCCAGTTCCGCATCGGCGTGCTCGGCGTGGTAGAGGTAGGTCTGCAGCTCCTGCTTGTCGCGACCGCTGATGCCGGGCGGGACCGGGATGGCATCGCGCGCGGCGACGTCCGTCGGCGGCACGTCGTAGGGACCGTGCGCCTCGATGCTGATCGCGAACAGGAACTGCGGCGGGCCCGAGTCCTTGAGCTGGCGCATGATCTCGTCGGTCATCGCGCTGTCGGCCATGTACTTGCCGTCGTTGGGCGAGTCCTTCGGGAACGAGGACTGCGAAACGAAGCGATCGAAGCCGATCTTGCGAAAGGCCGCGGCACGGTTCCAGAACGCCGGATCGTTGCCGTGGATCGCGGTGGTGCTGTAGCCATGCGCGCGCAGCGTGCGCACCACGCTGGGCACCACCTTCTGCTCGAGCGTCAGGTAGGGAAACTGCAGTTCGTCGAAATAGCGCAGCGACAGGCCGGTGAGCACTTCGAACTCGGTGCGGATGGTGCCGCCGCCGAACGTCGGCACGTGCAGCGGACCGCTGACGCCGCGCTTCTCCAGTCGGTCGAGGTTGGGGGTGAAGTGACGGTCCTGGTAGCCGCGCATGATGCTCGGATCGAAGAACGACTCGCTCTGCACCACCACGATGTCGGGTCGCTCGCCGCTGGGCGATGCGGCGTCCAGGCGCGCTTCCAGCGCCTGTCGGCTCTGCGCGATCAGCGCCTTGGCGGCGTCCGGATCGGCCTTGTGCCCGCCGTGCCCGTACTGTTGATGAAACAGCAGCAGCGAGCTGACCAGGCCCGAATGGTTGGCCGTCACCGTAGGCGACCAGGGCTCGAGCCACAGGACGCGCTGGTTGTAGAGCTTGCCCCACGCGGCCACGCCGCCGAGCAGGCTGCCCAGCAGCACGACCGCGAGGGCACCACCCAGCAAGCGCTTGCCGAAGTTGCGGCGCGGGAACAGCGGGGGTTCCAGGCGCCACATCGCCACGATCAGGGCGATGCCCGCGAGCAGCCCCAGGTACGGCCAGGGGCTGTGCGGCAGGTAGCCGACCAGCAGGTGCGCGCCGCCCTTGCTGAGCTGGTCGACCATCAGGAAATCCGCCGGCATCAGCGGGTTGCCCAGGTTGGCGACTTTCAATGCGTTGATCTGGTAGAGCAGCGCCTCGAACAGGAACACCAGCCCGAACGAAAACACCAGCCGCCGGGTGAACGCCAGCAGCGCCCACGACGCCAGCAGCCCGGGCAGGGCGTTGGCCAGGAGGTAACGCGGCTGGTCGAACATGCGCAGCGGCGTCACGCCCACACCGCCATCCATCAGGCCGGTCAGCAGTACGAACGCCAGGCTCATCAGCACCACGGCAAGGACGCGCGCGGCAAGCGCGCGCCAGTGCGTGGCGGGGTGGTCGGTGAGGATCATGGAAAGAATGGTCCGATGGCGCGGCGTGATGGAATGGTGACTGTAATCGGGCGGAAATGAACTATGCGTTCGCCATCCACAGGCGGTTGCTGGCGGTTCATGCGGCCCCACGCTACGGCACAATGGCCGGATGAGCGTCCCCGAAAGCCCCGCGCTGCGCGCCCTGACCGACGACCGTTACGCCGAACTGGCCGCCCGCTGCCGCGCGGCCGGCGTGGCGCTGCACGACGATGCCGGCGTAGCCGAGCGTATCCGCCGCACGCTGGCGGCCAGCGACTTCGCCTTCGAAGTATGGCGACGGCAGCCACAACTGCTGGCGCCGGCCGGCCTGGATCGCCTGCGCTCGGCCGGCGACGCCGGCACCCGCATCGGCTCGCTGGCGCTGCCGGAGGACGAGATCGCCACGCTGGCGGCGCTGCGCCGGTTCCGCCACGCCGAAGCGTTGCGGCTGGTGTTCCGCGACGTCAACGCTCTGGACGACCTGGCCGAGACGCTCTCGGCCACCAGCGTGCTGTACGAGGCGCTGCTGGGCGCGGCGCTGGCGTGGTCCGAGCGCGCGCTGGCCGCGCGTTACGGTCACGCGCGCAGCGAGGACGGCGCGCCGCAGCGGCTGGTGGTGATCGGCTTCGGCAAGCTCGGCGGTGCCGAGCTCAACTTCTCCTCGGACATCGACCTGGTGCTGGCCTACCCGCAGGCCGGCCACAGCGATGGCGCGCGTTCGCTCGACAACAGCGAATACTTCGTGCGGCTGGGGCGCCACCTGGTGCGCCTGCTCAACGAGCCCACCGACGACGGCATCTGCGCGCGGGTGGACCTGCGCCTGCGTCCGTTCGGCAACGCCGGGCGCCTGGCGCTGTCGTTCGCCGCGATGGAGCAGTACTACCAGAGCGAAGGCCGCGACTGGGAGCGTTACGCCTGGATCAAGGCGCGCCCGGTGGCCGGCGACCGCGCGGCCGGCAAGCAGCTGCAGGAACTGCTGCGCCCGTTCGTCTACCGCAAGTATCTCGACTACACGGCCTTCGCCGGCCTGCGCGAGATGAAGGCGTTGATCGACGCCGAGGTGGCGCGCAAGGACCTGGCCGACAACCTCAAGCTCGGTCCCGGCGGCATCCGCGAGATCGAGTTCATCGTGCAACTGGAGCAACTGATCCGCGGCGGGCGCGAACCGTCCCTGCGCGTGCGTGGCCTGTTGCCGGCGCTGGCCGCCTGTGAGGCGCGCGGGCACATCGGCGCAGCGCGCGCCAAGGCGTTGCGCGAGGCCTACCGCTGCCTGCGCCGTGTCGAGAACCGCGTGCAGATGCTGCGCGACGCTCAGACCCACGACCTGCCCGAGGATGCGTTGAGTCGCGAGCGTCTCGCCCGTGGCCTGGGCCATGAGCACTGGGAGGCGCTGGAGGCCGAGCTGGCGCAACACCGCGCCGTCGTCAGCGAGGACTTCGCCAGCGTGCTGATGCCCGCCGGCGGACGCGCGGCCCGCGTGGCGGTCGCCGATACCACGCTGTGGCAGCAGGCCTGCCACGGCACGCCGGAGCCGGGCGCGCTGGAGGCGGCCGGCTTCGTGCCCGGCATCGAGGCGGCCGAAGCCCTCGCCAAGCTGCCGCAGGCCGCTTCGGTACGCGCCATGTCGCAGCGCTCGCGCGAGCGGCTCGATCATCTGATGCCGCACCTCATCGCCGCCGCCCGCGCCAGCGCCGCGCCGCTGCCGTGCCTGCTGCGGCTGTGCCGGCTGGTGCAGGCGGTGGCGCGCCGCTCGGCCTACCTCGCGCTGCTGGAGGAACAACCGGCCGCGCGCGCACGCCTGGCGCGGCTGTTCGCCGATAGCGCGTTCCTGGCCGAACGGGTGATCGCCCAGCCGTTGTTGCTGGACGACGTGCTCGATCCGCGCATCGACCAGCTCCCGCTCAAGCGCGCCGACATCAGCGCCGAGATCAGCCGCGTGCTCGGTACGCTGGACGAGCGCGAGGCGGAGGCGGAGCTGGAGCGCATCAACGAGTTCAAGGCGAGCATCGCCTTCCGCCTGGGCCTGGCCTTCAACGACGGGCGTGCCGACGCCGTGGCCACCTCGCGACGCCTGGCCGCGCTGGCCGCTTCCGTGGTCGAGGCGGTCACCGCGCTGGCCGAGCGCGAGCTTGCCGCGCAGCATGGGCGGTTGCCGGGGGAGGGCTCGGGCTTTGCCGTCTTCGGCTACGGCAGCCTCGGTGGCGACGAGCTGGGATTCGCCTCGGACCTGGACCTGGTGTTCGTGTTCGACGGCGCGCGCGCCCAGCTCACCAGCGATGGCGCCCGCCCCATCGACGGTTCGCGCTGGTACCAGCGCCTTGCGCAGCGCGTGATGAACTGGCTGTCCCTGCTGACCCGCGCCGGGCGCCTGTACGAAGTGGACACGCGGCTGCGCCCCGACGGTTCGAAAGGGCTGCTGGTGAGCAGCCTGGAGGCCTTCGATGCCTACCAGCGCAGCCGTGCGTGGACCTGGGAGCACCAGGCCCTGCTGCGCGCGCGCGCGGTGGCGGGCGACGCGGGACTGGGCCACGCGTTGGGCGAGGTCCGGCGCGAGGTGCTCGCGGTGCCGCGCGAGCGCGATGCGGTGCTGGCGGAGGTGAGTCAGATGCGTCAGCGCTGGCGGGCGGAGCGGGATCGCTCGGACGAGGCGCGGCTGGATCTCAAACAGGGACATGGCGCCCTGCTGGACATCGAGTTCGCGTTGCAGGGGCTCGTGCTCGCGCATGCGGCGGCGTGTCCGCAATTGCTGGCCAACACGGCCAACGCGTCGCTGATCGATGCGTGCCGGCGTGCCGCCCTGCTCGATGACGGTCAGGCAGAGACGCTCGCGCGCGTGCATGCCGATCTGTTGCAGCGGGCGCTGACCTGCACACTCGATCTGCGGCCGCGGATTGCGCCGCGCGAGGCAGCGCTCGAAGCCATGTGCGCCGAAGTGCGCGTGGTGACCGTGGCCTTGGGCTTCGATTTCGCCTGATGTTTCTGCTCCCTCTCCTTTGGCGGAGAGGCCGGGGTAAGGGTGGGGCTCGCGGCGATGCGCGGCTCAGCGCAACCCGAGTCGCCGTCGCACGGTGGCGGCGATGCGCTCGGTTTCGCGCAACGGTGGCTGGCGCGTCGGCGCATCGGCCCGGAGGTCGTGCAACAGCCCGCTGTCGCGCAGCGCCTGATGGAAACGGGCGAGCTTGTCCGGCAGCGGCGCAGGCGCGAAGGTGTGGACGGGGCAGCCGACGGCGCAGGCTTCGGAGAGCATGTTGACAGAATCGGGCGTGACCACCAGGCGGTCGGCCCAGGCCAGGACGCCCGGATAGGGGTTGGGGCCGTCCGCCTCGCCGCGCCAGTGCACGCCCGGGGTGGCGCTGAACGCGGTGCGCAGGGCCGCCGCAAGGCTCGGCGGCGTGCGCCGCGAGGCGAGGACGAGCAGGCTGCCGCCATCACGCTCATGCACCGCACGCAGGCCGCCGATGAAGGCGCGGGTCCAGGCCTCGTCCAGCGGGATGCCGTGGCGCGGGCCACCCAGCAGCACGCCCACGCGTGGCTCGGGCAGGTCGGCCAAGCGCGGCCAGGCGTCGCGGGCGTCGGCCAGCCATTCGTCATCGATGGGGTTGAGCGAACCCGCTGGTGTAAGCACGTTCGGTCCGGCGAGGCCGTCATGGCGCGGCGCGACGATCAGGTCCCAGTGCTTCGGATCGACCCGCGGATCGAGGATCTGCACGGTGCGGCAAAGCCCGCCGGACCAGATCCGAAGCGCACGCGTGAACAGCGCCGCGGCGCGCCCGCAGCCGACCGCCACGCGCGGCCACGGCGGCGCCAGGCGCGCCCGCTCGGCCGGTGGCACCGCGAGTTCGGCGCCCAGCACCAACCGCGGCGCCAGCCAGGCCCACGGTCCGCGCGGCGCGATCACCAGTGGCCGGACCGGCAGGCCCAGACGCTCGGCCAGCGCCAGCGCCTGGCGCTGGTTTCCGGCAGCGGCGTCGGTGATGACCCAGCATTCCTCGCGCGGTGCGCTCACGCGATGGCCGCCCGCTCGATTGTTGTCGGATTCTGCACGCTGGGTTCCCCGTTCCTCACCCGACCACCCACGCCCTTGGGCTTACACTTGTGGATCGCCCGCGCCGGATGGCGCGCCAAGAACGCAAAGGATACTCATGAGCGAAGTGCTTTCCGAGGCCGCCCTCGACCAGTTGTTCCGCACCGCGCGCACCTATCGCCGTTCGGCCGAGGCGTGGCTGGACAAGCCGGTCAGCGACGCGCAGCTGCACGCGATCTACGATCTCGCCAGGCTCGCGCCGACCAGCGCGAATGCCTCGCCCGCGCGCTTCGTGTTCGTGCGCTCGCCGGAGGCCAAGGCCAGGCTCGAGCCAGCGCTGGACCGCGGCAACCGCGACCAGAGCATGGCCGCACCGGTCACCGTGATCGTGGCGGCGGACCACGCCTTCTACGAGCACCTGCCGCGGCTCTACAAGGAATCGCCGGACGCGATCGACTGGTTCGCCGGCAAACCGGCCGCGATCGAGGGGACGGCGTTCCGCAACTCCAGTCTGCAGGGCGCCTACCTGATCATGGCCGCGCGCGCGATGGGGCTCGATTGTGGCCCGATGTCCGGCTTCAACAACACGCTGGTGGACGAGACCTTTTTCGCCGGCACGAAGATCCGCTCGAATTTCATGATCAACATCGGCTACGGCAACCCCGCCGTGCTGCGTCCGCGCGAGGACCGCTTCGCGTTCGACGAAGTCTGCCGGATCGTCTGAAACCCCCACAGGAGTTACGCATGCGCACGTTCAAAGCTGTTCTTTTCGCCGGGTTGTTCGGCGCCGCGGCGCTCGTCCAGGCGGCGCCGGTCACCTATCAGCTGGATCCGCACCACACGATGGTGCTGTTCAGCTGGAGCCATTTCGGCTTCTCCCACCCGACCGCGGAACTGGGCCTGGGGCAGGGCACGCTGGTGTTCGATCCGGATCATCCGGAGCAGGCCAGCGTGGACGTGACCTTGCCGATGGCCGGGCTGGACACGCACGTGCCGGCGCTCGACGAGCACCTGGCCAAGCCCGACTTCCTCGACGTGGCCAAGTACCCGACCGTGACCTACAAGAGCACGAAGGTCGAGCCGCTGGGCAAGGACCATTTCCGCATTACCGGCAACCTCACCGTGCACGGCGTGACCAAACCGGTGGTGCTCGATGCCACGCTCAACAGGATCGGCAAGCATCCGATGAGCGGCGATCCGTCGATCGGCTTCGATGCGACCGGCACGCTCAAGCGCTCGGATTTCGGCGTGTCGGCGTACGTGCCCAACGTGAGCGACGAGATCAGCCTGCGCATCACGACCGAGGGTTCGGCGGGTAAGTGACGGCGCCGGTGCCCGGTTGAAAACGAAGAAGCCCGCGTCGCGATGGCGCGGGCTTCTTCTTTGCAGGGTGGGCTTCAGTCCGCCGCATTGGACCCGGACGGTGGACTGGAGCCCATCCTGCGGTCAATGCCGCACGCCTTCCTCGCGCATCGCTTCGAGCTTGCCCAGGTCGACGCTGGCCACGGCCTGCTTCAGCTCGTCGATGCTGCCGGCATTGCCGTTGGCCTTGACCGTGAAGCGCTGGCCGACCACCACGCTGTACTCGCCGCTCCTGGACTGATCGTCCCATGCCTCGTGCGTGAGGCGGCCATCGGCGGTGTAGGTCTTCTCGTAGCCGTGGTCGGTGCTGCGCTCTTCCTCCGGCGCCATCGCGCCGGCCATCGCCATCAGGCCCTTGGCGGTGCCCGTGTCGGTGACTTCCAGCGTGACGGTGCGGCCGTTGCTGTCGCCGTACTCGGCATGCGCCTCGGTGACCTGCATGCCCATCGCGTTGCTGCGCTGGGCCGAGCTGCTGGTGCGCTTGAGGCCGAGCAGGGTCTCGGGCAGGAAGGCCTTGACCTGCTCGGTGGACAGCGCCTGCACGTCGCCGTCGTTGCCCATCGCCGCGCCCATCATCTTGTTCATGGCCGCCTGCTGGGCAGCGCTGTCGCCGGACTTCTGCGCCGCGTCCATTTCCTTGCTCGCCTGTTCGGCGCGCTCGCCCATGGCCGCCAGCTTGCCGAGCGCGCTGTCCGGATCGACGGTGACGTTGTCGCTGGTGCTGCCCAGGTGGGTGCCGGTCATGGCCGCGCCGGTGTAGGCAGCGGTACCGATCACGCCCGCCACGATCAGGCCCACGATCCAGCTCAGCACGATGGCGATGATCACGGCCAGCGCCGTGTAGCCGCCGGCCTTTTCGGGCGGGCACTTCATGGTGAAGGGCAGGCCCAGGTAAAGCAGGTAGATGCCGTAGATCGCGCCTGCGATCGCGATCAGCCAGCCGAGCCACGGAATGATCACCGCGATGCCCGCGACCCACGAGGCGGTCCAGGAATAGGCGACCGTCTTGAGCGCCTGCACCATGTCCTTCTGGCCATTGAAGGTGCCGGCCAGGGCATTGATCACCAGCGCCATGACGTAGGCCAGGGCCAGCGACAGCAGGTATTGCAGCACCATGCCGGCGATGCCCGCACCGATCGGCGTGCGCACGTGCACGCCCATGAATCCGGTGCCGATCAGGCTGCTCTTGATGAAGCCGGCGATCGCCGGCAATGCGGCGATCCAGACGATGTAGGTGGTGTACAGGCCGCCGATGCTGGCCGGTTCGGCGGCCGCGACCGGCCACTCGGTCCTGGGCGAGGCCAGGATGGCTTTTGCGCGCGCGATGGCTTTTCCGAGATCCATGGTAGTTCCCCTTGCGACGTATGAATGCGGCAACGGATGGCCAGCGTCAGGGTCGCGGCGCCGGGCCACGTCCCATCCACGGTCGTCCCCCTTCGATGCGTCGACCGCCCCTTCGGGCGACGCCGGCGCACAGTTGATGGCAACGGCGCGTCGAAGTCCAGTGCGGGGTCGCGGCCGTGGTCGCCCGCGCGTTGCCGGCGTGTGCCCCTGCTACCATGGGCGGCTCGACGTCCCCTTCCTGGAGCCTGCCATGTCGCGCCCCCTGCCCGAGGCCGCGCCGATCCCGGCGAATGCCGAAAATCGTTACGAAGTGACGCGCAACGACCTGCCGCTGTCCTGTCCGATGCCGGCGATGTCGCTGTGGAACTCGCATCCGAAGGTCTACCTGCCGATCGTCGAGGACGGCGGGGAGTCCGTCTGTCCTTACTGCGGCGCGCATTACGTCCTGCGCGACTGAACCCGGGCCCCCGGCCGGTTCCTGAACGGCGGCATTCGGCACGATCGCTGCTTGCCCAGGTGGATGAAGGCCACCCAACAACCCCTCATGTCTGCCGTCGTCACCCCCACCCGGCGCCTGGTTGTCGTCCAGCTGATCCCGGCGCTGCATACGGGCGGGGCGGAGCGTTCGACGCTGGAAGTGGGTCGGGCGCTGGTGGAAGCGGGGCACCGCTCGATCGTGATCTCCTCCGGCGGCCGCCTGGTGGCGCAGCTGGAGGCCGAGGGCAGCGAGCACGTCACCCTGGACATCGGCACCAAGTCGCCGCGCACGCTGTTGCACCTGGGCGCGCTGCGCCGTCGGCTGCGCGAACTGAAGCCCGACATCGTGCATGCCCGCTCGCGCCTGCCCGGATGGATGGGCTGGTGGGCCTTGCGCGGGCTGAATCCGCGTCCGCATTTCGTCACCACCGTGCACGGGCTCAACTCGCCCGGCCGCTACAGCTCGATCCTGTTGCGCGGCGAGCGGGTCATCGCCGTCTCGCAGACGATGCGCGACTACGCCCTGAGCCACTATCCGTGGCTGGATCCGACGCGAGTGAAAGTGATTCCGCGCGGCATCGACCCGGAGGCGTTCCCGTACGGCCATCGTCCGGACGACGCCTGGCAGAAGGCCTTCTTCGCCGAGTACCCGCAGTTGGCCGGCGCACCGCTGCTGACCCTGCCGGGCCGTGGCACGCGCCTGAAGGGCCACCACGAGGCGATCGAGCTGATGGCCGAGCTCAAGCGCCGCGGCATCGAGGCGCGCCTGTTGTTGCTGGGCGTGATCGAGCCGGGCCGCGAGGCCTACGTGGAAGAGCTCCGGCAACTGATCCGCGAGCGCGACGTCGAGGCGCAGGTGGTGCTGACGGCGCCCCGCAACGACGTGCGCGACATCTACGCGGTGTCCGCACTGATCCTGCAGCTGTCGACCAAGCCCGAATCGTTCGGGCGCACCGTGGTCGAGGCACTCTCGCTGTGTCGTCCCGTGCTTGGCTACGCCCACGGCGGCGTCGGCGAACTGCTGGCCGAGCTGTACCCGGCCGGTCGCGTGCCGGTGGGCGACCGCCAGAAGCTGGTCGAGCGTGCCGCCGAACTGCTGCGCGTGGCGCCGCCGATCCCGATGCTGCAGAGCTACCGGCTGTCGGACATGCAACAGGCGGTACTGGCACTGTATGGGGAAGTGGCCGGCTGATCGACTGCCGCCGTTCCGGGCCGCACGAGGAGCCATGCGACTCATGGCGGCGCCCGCGGCTGGAAACATCGCCCGCCGGCACATCCTTGCAAGGCTTGCCAGCAGGCACGGAGCCGCCGCGCCTACAATCCCCGGATGCCCGCGATCCGACCGATAGCTGCCGCGCTGCGTTCGCCCTTGCTGCCATTCTGGCTGGTGATCGCGTTGCTGCCGGTCGGGCGAAGTTCGGAACTGGGGACGCTGCTGTGCCTGATCGGCACCATCCTCTTGTTCGTGCGCCACCCGCGGGCGCTGGATGGGCACGCCGGTGCGCGCCTGCTGCTGGTGTTGCTGGCCTGCTACGTCGGCGCCGCGCTGCTGTCCTCGTTCGATGCGGTGGCGCCGGGCAAGAGCTGGGGCGCCACCGCCGGCCTGCTGCGGTACGTGCCACTGGGGCTGTACGCCTGCTTCGCGATCCGTCGTGATGCCAGGCTGCGCGCGCTGTTCTTCGCGGTCGCCGCCGTTATCGCCGTGTGGGTGGCCGACGCTTGGCTGCAGGCATTCACCGGCTTCAGCCTTGGCGGTCCTGCCGATGCCGAGCGCGTGTCGGGCATCTTCGGCGCGGATAACCTCAAGCTCGGGCCGACGCTGGCGGTGCTCGCACCGTTCGCGCTGTGGGCAGCCCGCGAGCGCTGGGGACGCCCGGGGCTGATGCTGGCTTTCCTGCTGGTGCTGGGGCCGGTGCTCCTGGCCGGCTCGCGCGCGGGCTGGCTCTGCTACGGCCTGGTGGCGCTCGCATTCGCCTGGCGCGAGGCTGGCTCGGCCTATCGCTTCGCGCTCTGGTGCGCGCTGGGCGCGGTGATGGTGGTTCTGGCCGGCACGGTGGCCTGGCATACGTCCGGTCGCTTCCAGGATCGCATGGAACGCACCCTCGCGGTGTTCGCGGACGAACCCCAGGGGCTGGACGAGGCGCTCACCGGCCGGCCGGCGATCTGGCGCGCCAGCGCGCGGATGGTCGCGGACCATCCCTGGAACGGCGTGGGCGTGCGCGGCTTCCGCTACGCCTATCCCGACTACGCGCCGGCCAACGACCACTTCCTAGTCGAAGAGGCCTGCGGCTCGGGCGAGGGCGCCTGCCACGCGCACCAGCTGGTGCTGGAGGTGCTGAGCGAGACCGGCGCGATCGGGCTGATGCTCTGGCTGGCCGCGACGTTCTGGGGGCTTCGCGCGTGGCGCCGGCAGGGCGCGGCGGCACGCGCGCGGGCGTTCCCCGCCACGGTGGCGCTGGCGGTGATGCTGTTTCCGTTCAACACCCACCTGGCCTTCTACTCGGCGTGGTGGGGACTGTTGTTCGCCTGGCTGCTGGGGCTCTGGTGCGCGGCGCTATACGTGATAGAGGATGTCGTCATGGAGGACGGTGATGCGTGAGCCGTTATCGGTGGTGGTCACCACCTTCAACAGCGCGGACACGCTGGATGCCTGCCTGGGATCGGTGAAGTGGGCCGACGACATCGTGGTGCTCGATTCGGGTTCCACCGACGCCACCGCGGCGATCGCGCGGCGCCACGGCGCGCGCGTGCACGAACAGGCGTTCGCCGGCTACAGCGCACAGAAACAGGCTGCGATCGACCTGGCCCGGCATCGCTGGGTGCTGCTGCTGGATTCGGACGAGGCGCTGCCGCCCGATGCCGTCGCGCCCATGCTGCGCGCGCTGGAAGGTCCGGCCTGCGCCGGGTACCAGCTGTGGCGGCGCGAATGGGTGTTCTGGCGCTGGCAGTCGCCGCGTGCGCGGCTCAATCACTACGTGCGGCTGTTCGATCGCGAACGCGCGCAAATGAGTGGGCACAGCGTGCACGAAGCGGTCCATGTGGACGGGCCGGTCGGCAGGCTCGACGTGGTGCTCGACCATTTTGGCGAACCGGATATCGCCGGCCGCGTGGACAAGGCCAACCGCTACTCCACGTTGCAGGCGGCCGATGACGCGCGCCGCCAGCGCGCCTGGCTGGGTTGGCGACTGGTCGCCTATCCGACGATCGCCTTTCTGCGCTTCTACCTGTTGCGCGGCCACTGGCGCGCGGGCTGGGCGGGTTTCATCGCGGCGCGCGTGCACGCCTTCTACGCCTTCCTCAAGTACGCCAAGCTGCACGAGGCACGCGTGCGCAGCGCGCCCGGGGCGCTGCGCCATCCGCGTCAGCGGTAGACCGCGGGTGCGCCGGGCGGCCGGGTCTTGAAGCGCTTGTGCACCCACAGGTACTGCGCGGGCGCCGCGCGCACCATTTGTTCGATGCTGGCGTTGACCCGTGCGGTATCGGTGGCCGCGTCGCCGTCCATCGGCAGCGGCGCGCCCAGCCGCATGGCGTAGCCGCCGTCGGGCAGGCGCTGGTGGAAGAACGGAATCACCTGCGCCTGTCCCATCCGAGCAAGATGGTGTGTCGCGGTGATGGTCGCGGCAGGCACGCCGAAGAACGGCACGAACACGCTGTCCTTGCTGCGCATGTCCTGGTCCGGGGCATACCAGAGCGTGCCGCCGCCGCGCAGGTACTTCACCGTACCCCGGATGTCGTCCTTCTCGAACATGGCCGCCGCATAGTGGAGACGCGCGCGCAGCACGGTCCACTCGAACACGGCCGAGTCCATGCGCCGGTACATGCCGGCGATCGGGATGCGACGGGAGATCAGCCGCGCGCACAACTCCAGATGCGAAAAATGCCCGCCAACGAGCAGTACGCCCTGGCCCTGCGCGTGCGCGGCCTCCAGGTGCTCCAGGCCCTCGATGCGCGTGGGGATGCGTGCGATCGCGCGATCGGATCCCATCCAGCCCAGCGCGAACTCGACCAGCATCAGCCCGATGTCGGTCAGGTGCGCATCGACCAGTGCCGCCTGCGCGCGGGCGTCCAGTTCGGGAAAGCACAATGCAACGTTGGCCTCGGCCACGCGGCGACGACGCGAGGGCACGTGGCGGATCAGCGCGCCGAGCCCGCAACCCAGCCGCAACAGGAGCGGATAAGGCAAACGGGCGATCAGCCAGATCACCCCCACGCCCAGCCACGCGGGCCAGTGGCGCGGGGCGAGCAGGGCGCGATCGAAGGAGGGGCGGGGCATGCCGGGCATCGGGGGATTGTACGGGGATGGACCGCGCGGAAGCCCTCTCACTTCCGGCGGTGAGTTTTTTTTGGGCGACGCTCGGCGCGTTTCATCAAGGCTGCCGGTTCGCATGGTTCTCCCCGCTAGTCTTGACTGACTCGACCCGACGCCTTCGACAAGCCCGGGTTGTTGCGCTCTGCGGAGGCGGAGTGAGCAGGGGCCCTATAATTCCTGACGTCCTTCCGGCCTGGCCTCCCGTTGCGCTATCTCTACACCTTCGTGATGTACCTGGCGACGCCGCTGATCGTGCTGCGCCTGATGATCCGTGGCGCGCGCTACGGCAATTACCACCGGCGCTGGCCGGAGCGCTTCGGCCTGTTCCAGCCGCCGCAGTTCAGTGGAAGCCTGTGGGTGCACGCGGTGTCGGTCGGCGAGGTCAATGCGGCCGAACCGCTGATCAAGGCGCTCAGGCGCGACTACCCCAACGCACCGCTGGTGGTTACCACCGTGACTCCGACGGGTTCGGCGCGCGTGCACCAGCTGTTCGGCGACAGCGTCTTCCATGTCTACCTGCCCTATGACCTGCCATTCGCGGTGCATCGCTTCCTGAAGCGGGTGCGCCCCCGACTGGCGTTGATCGTGGAAACGGAGATCTGGCCGAATCTCTACTTCGCCTGCCGCCGTCGCGGCATTCCGCTCATGATCGTCAACGCTCGGCTGTCCGAACGTTCGATGCGTGGCTACCGGCCGCTGCGCTCCTTGGTCCGTTCGGCGCTGCGCACGGTGCGACAGATCGCCGCCCAGTCGCGCACCGACGCCGCGCGCTACCGCCTGCTGGGCGCGGACCCTGCGCAACTGGTGGTCAGCGGCAACCTCAAGTTCGACATGCCCGTACCCGATGGCGCCGTCGACAAGGGGGCCGCGCTACGCGTGCAATGGGGCCCGCGCCGGCCCGTATGGATCGCTGCCAGCACGCACGAGGGCGAGGAGCTGGCGGTGCTGGAAGCGCACCTGGACGTGCTGCGCCGGCTGCCCGACGCTTTGCTGCTGATCGCGCCGCGGCATCCGGAGCGCTTCAAGCTGGTGGAACACTCGGCGCGCAGCCTGGGCTTCACCGTCGCCACGCGCAGCGTCGAGCAGGTGCCCGGCGCGCACCAGGTGTTCGTGATCGACGCGATGGGACAACTGATGCCGTTCTACGCAGCCGCGGACCTGGCCTTCGTCGGAGGCAGCCTGGTGCCGATCGGCGGGCACAACGTGCTGGAACCGGCGGCGCTGGCGCGGCCAGTGCTGGTCGGTCCGCATACGTTCAATTTCGAGGAGATCACCCTCACGCTGATCCGCGAGGGCGGTGCCAACCGCGTCGAACACGTGGACCAGCTGGGCCACGCCGTGCTCGATCTGTTGCGTGACGAACGCCAGCGCGAGCGGATGGGGCGCCAGGCGCGCCGCGTGTTCGACAGCGAGCGGGGTGCCGTAGGGCGGGTGATGGAACTGGTCGACCGCGTGCTGGAGGAATAACCCTGCAGAAGCCTGCGAACGGGCTCCTGCGGGCATAGGTGTTACTGGAGCAGCGAGTTGACCGCCTCGAGGTCCTTCACGTCGATCGTGCCGGCGGCCTGCTTGAGCTGCAGCTGGTCAAGGATCAGCGCGTGGCGCGACTGCGAGTAGCTGCTCTCGGCCTGGGTCAGCGTCTGGATCGCGTTGAGCACGTTGAGCATCGTCTGCGTGCCGACGTCGAAGCCCGCGCGGGTGGCTTCCAGTGCCTTCTGGCCGGACTCGACCGAGGCCTTGTTGGCCTCCACCTGGCTGATGCCCGCGATCACCGAGCGGTAGAAGTTGAGCGTGTCGCGGGTGACCTGGCGGCGCTGGGCTTCCAGCGAATCCTCGGCGGCATCGCGCTGGTAGATCGACTGGCGCACGCGCGACTGCGTGGCGAAACCGGAGAAGATCGGCACGTTGAGCGTGATGCCCACGGTGGTGCCATAGCGGCCGTTGCGATCGGCGAAGGCGCCGCCCATGTTCTCAAGCCAGTTCGACGACGTGCCGCGGCTGACCGATGCGTTGATCGTCGGCAGGTGGCCGGCACGGGCGGAATTGACCGAGTGCGAGGCCGCCTCGACGTTGTACTGCTGGGCGATCACGTTGGGGTTGCTCTTCTGCGCCTGTTGCACCCAGGCGTTCGGATCGGCCGGCTTGGGCGGCACCATCGGCAGGTCGTCGCGCAGCTGCTTCAGGTCGCCGACCGGCTTGCCGGTGATCTGCGCCAATGCCTCGCGCGCATCGTTCAGCGCGTTGTTGGCGGCGACCGTCTGCGCCTTGGCCAGTTCGTAATACGACTTGGCCTGGTACACGTCGGTGACTGCCGAGAGGCCCACGTTGAAGCGCTGCTCGGCCTGTTCGTAGGACTGCCGGAAGGCGTCCTCGTTGGCCTTGGCGTAGGCCAGCTCGTCCTGGCTGGTCAGCACGCCGAAGTAGGCGGCGGTGACGCGCACCAGCAGCTCTTGCTGCGCGGCATCGTACTGGGCGGTCTGCGAATCGGCCTGCGATTCTGCGGCATGCAGGTCGGCGATCTTGCTGAGGTCCAGGATGGTCTGGCTCAGTTCCAATGATTCGTCGCGGCTGCGCAGGTGGCCGGCGTTGATCGGCGCGCCACCCTCGGTCACGGTCTGCGCATTGGCGCCGCTGGACTGGCTGAAGGTGGCGCGGCCGGACAGCTGCGGCAGCAGCAGGGCGCGCGTCTGCGTCACGGTCTCGCCCACCGACAGGCGCTGCGCCTCGGCCTGCGACAGCACCGGATCGTTGGCGCGCGCTTGGCGGTATGCGTCCATCAGGTCCTCGCCATGACCGGGCAGCGAGGTCGCCGACAGGGCCAGGGCAAGGGTCAGCAGCTTCAAGCGCATCGGGGTTGCCTCATGCAATCGATAGGAAGTCAGAAAACGAAACGGCGGGGCGGCTCGGCGTGAGCCAGGTACGGCAGGTCGGTCTCGAACAGGTATTCCTCGCGGAAGCCGCCGGCGCCGGCCTGGGTCAGCAGGACGGCCTGCTGCACGGGCGACTCGCCGCGGATCGCCAGCAGGCGGCCTCCCGGCTTGAGCCAGCCCAGGAAACGCTGCGGGACCTGCCACACGGCCCCGGTAACCACGATGGCGTCGAACCGGTCCTGCGGCTGCCAGTCCTGCACCGCGTCCGCGATCACCAGGGTGGCGTTGGCAACGCCGGCCGTGTCCAGGCGCGACCGTGCGGCCGCGGTGAAATCGCCATGTACGTCGACGCTCGTCACGTGCGCGGCGAGCGTGGCCATGCACGCGGTCAGGAAACCCGAACCGGTGCCGATCTCCAGCACGCTTTCGGTGGCCTTGAGGTCGAGCGCCTGCAGCACGCGACCCTCGATCACCGGCTTCATCATCACCTGGCCATGACCGATCGGCAGGCACAGGTCGGCGAACGCCAGCTGGCGGTGCTCCGGCGCCACGAAATCCTCGCGGCGCACCTGCGCCAGCGCATCGAGCACGCGTGCATCGAGCACATCCCAGGGGCGCACCTGGTTCTCGACCATGTTCTGCCGTGCCTGTTCGAAATTCATCGCCATGGTCTAACGTCCGCAAGAATCAAAAAGATCAAAAGGATAAGCGTTCGGAGGCCGCCGCGACAGTGATGTTTAGCGTGCGGCCTCGTGGCCGGTGCCCGAAGTGCCGGAAGTCACCGCGCCGGATTGACGGAAGTCATGCCCGGCGCGGTGTCCGCGGACACAGCCCCCCTGTAACCAGGCAAGCGCGCCGCTGCCCGCCACCCGGCACGCGCCCTGCATGGCGGTACACTGCGCACAGGGACGAAAGAGCGGTTCAACGCAAGGCCGCTTCCAGGGAAACTGGAAATAAGTAAACCGATCCGTATAATAAAGTTCCCGCTCGTTCTTGTGAAGCTGTTCCCGCCCAAGGTGTCACCATGAATTGTCCCGCCCACGCCAAGACTCCCGGCCCCGGCCGTCCGAAGGACATGGAGAAGCGCGCGGCGATCCTGGAGGCGGCCAAGGCGCTGTTCATCCGCAATGCCTTCGCCGGCACCAGCATGGACGCCGTGGCAGCCGAGGCGGGCGTGTCCAAGCTCACCGTCTACAGCCACTTCGGCGACAAGGACAATCTCTTCCGCGAAGTCATCCGAGCCCGCGTGAACGACCTGCTGCCGGAAGAGACGTACCACTTCGATCCGCACGAGGACATCGCCGATACGCTGCTGCGCGTCGCGCTGACCCACGCGAGACTCGACTGCAATGCCGAGACCGTCGGCACCTTCCGCGCGATCCTTTCCGACTGCCGCCAGGGCAATCCCCGCTACGGCCGGCTGATGTGGGAAGAGGGCGCCACGCGCACGCATGGCCTGATGGAACGCCTGCTGCAGCAGGCGGTTGACGCCGGCAAGCTCCAGATCGACGACGTGCCGCGCGCCTGCGTGCAGTTCCTCACGCTGATCAAGGGCAACCTGATGATGCGGCAGATGTTCGGTTGCTGCGAATGCCCGGACAGCTACGCCGCCGAGATCGAGGCGACCGCCCGCGCCGGCGTGAAGATGTTCCTGCGCGCCTACCTGCCGCGCTGATCGCGCGGAGGTGAGGTCGGCTTCGGCCGACCATCGACGTCGCCCCAAGATCCACGGTGGGCCGAAGCCCCTCTGCGGAAACGGGCAAGCCATGCTTCACCGGCGTTTCGCGCCGTCTCCACTAGCTTGCGCCGGTACCCACCACCGAGGGACCGACATGGCAAGCAAGCCATTCCTGACCGACATCGAGGCCATCCGCAAACGTGCCCGCGAGCACATCGACCAGGGTGCGATCACCGCCGGCTACACCGCCGACCGCGAGACCGTGATCAAGCTGCTCAACGAGGCGCTGGCCACCGAGATCGTCTGCACGCTGCGCTACAAGTACCACTACTTCATGGCCTCCGGGATCCACTCCCAGGCGGTTAAGGCCGAGTTCCTCGAGCACGCGCAGCAGGAGCAGGAACACGCCGACCGCATTGCCGAGCGCATCACGCAACTGGACGGCAAGCCCAACTTCAATCCCGATGGCCTGCTCAGCCGCGCCCACGCGGACTACGCCGAAGGCGCCAACCTGGTCGACATGATCAAGGAGGACCTGGTGGCCGAACGCATCGCGATCGACACCTACCGCGCGATCATCGAGTACATCGGCGGAGACGATCCGACCACGCGCCGCATCATGGAAGAGGTATTGGCGCAGGAGGAGGAGCACGCCGAGGACATGGCCACGCTGCTGGCACAACTGGGCGAGCAGGGTGAGCCGGCGCGACCGGCGCAACCGCAGCCCCCGGCGAAGCCGTCCTCGAACGCCGGCTCCGGCTGGCAGCACTGATTCACCAGCCGGCGAGCACCAGCTTGCCGATGCTCCTTCCCGCCTCGAGACGCCGGTGCGCTTCGCGCAGGTTCGCCGCGTTGATCGGCGAGAGGATTTCCCGGGCGATGCCGCGCACCTGACCGGCGTCGACGAGCGCCGCGACGCGGGCGAGGATGCGGCCCTGCTCGGCCAGGTCTGCGGCGGCGGTGCGCGAACGGGTGAACATCGACTCCCAATGGATGCCGATCGACTTGGCCTTGTACGGGCCGCCGATCGCCAACGGCCCACGCGGCTCCACGATCAGGCCGACATGCCCCTGCGGCGCGACCAATTCGCCCAGGGTGTTCCAGTAGCGGTCGGTGTCGGCCAGGTTGATCGCCGCATCGACGTGCGCGAGGTCGAGTGCGGCTAGTTGGGGCGCCAACGGCTCACGATGGTCGATCGTCGCGGCCGCGCCGAGCTGGCGACACCACGCGGCCGTCTCCGGCCGCGACGCGGTGGCGATCACGCGGAAGCCTGCCCGTCGCGCGAACTGGATGGCCATCGAACCGACCCCACCCGCACCCGCAATCACCAGCAGCGTGCGTCCGCGGCCGCCCTGTTCGCTGTCGAAGGGCATGCGCTGGAACAACAGTTCCCACGCGGTCAGCGAGACCAGCGGCAGCGCCGCCGCCTGCGCGGGATCGAGCGTGCGCGGCGCATGCGCGACCAGGCGCGCATCGACGGCTTGCAACTGCGCGTTGCTGCCCGGGCGCGTGGCGTCGCCGGCGTAATACACGCGGTCGCCCGTTGCGAAGCCCCTGGCGCGCGCGCCTGCAGCTTCGACGATGCCGGCGGCATCGAAGCCGAGTACGCGCGGGGAGGCCTCGATCTCCGGTCCGGCCGCGCGAAGTTTCGTGTCGACGGGATTGGCCGAGACTGCCTCCACGCGTACGAGCAGGTCGTGCGCGCCATGGGCGGGCTCGGGCAGATTCAGGTCGAGAAGGGATTCCGGATCGTCGATGGGCAGATGGCGGGTGAGGGCGACGGCTTTCACAACGCGTCTCCGGCGGGCAGGGTGGCCGGCACCGGCGGCGGATTTCGCTCGGCGAACATGCCGTTCCAATACGGGTAGTAGGGGTAGGGCGGCATGACCGCACTGGCTGCATCGAGCCGGGCCACCTGCTGTGCGTCCAGCGTCCATCCGAGCGCGCCGAGGTTGTCCTTCAGCTGCGCCTCGTTGCGCGCGCCGATAAGCACGGTGGAGACGGTCGGCCGTTGCAGCAACCAGCGGATCGCGACTTGCGGCACGCTGCGGCCGGTTTCGGCGGCGACCGCCTCCAGCGCATCGACCACGCGATAGAGCCGCTCCTCATCCACCGGCGGTGCGTACTGTGCGGTCTCGTGCAGGCGGCTGCCGGCCGGCAGCGGATGTCCACGACGTATCTTCCCGGTAAGCCGGCCCCAGCCCAGCGGACTCCACACCACCGCCCCCAGGCCCTGGTCCAGTCCCAGCGGCATCAGCTCCCACTCGTAGTCGCGGCCGACCAGCGAGTAGTAGGCCTGGTTGGCGACGAAACGCGCACGACCGTGCCGGTCCGCGGCGGCCTGCGACTTCATCAGTTGCCACCCGGAAAAGTTGGAAGCGCCCAGATAGCGCACCTTCCCGGCGCGCACCAGATCGTCCAGCGTCGCCATGACGCTGTCGACCGGAGTCATCGCGTCGAAGTGATGCAACTGCAGGAGGTCGATGTAGTCGGTGCCCAGCCGCTTCAGCGCGCTTTCCACGCCACCGACCAGATGGTGGCGCGAGGCGCCGACATCGTTCGGTCCGGCGCCGGCGCGCAGCGTCAGCTTGGTCGAGATGATCGCCTGCTCGCGCCGGCCTTTCAGTGCGGCGCCGAGGATTTCTTCGGAGGCGCCGTCGGAATAGACGTCCGCCGTGTCGAAGAGGTTGGCGCCGGCCTCCAGGCAGATGTCCACCAGGCGGCGCGCTTCGGCGGTGTCGGTGGCGCCCCAGGCGGCGAACAGCGGCCCCTTGCCGCCGAAGGTGCCGGCGCCGAAACCCAGCGAGGGGACCATGAAGCCCGACGTGCCCAGAGCGCGGTATTCCATGCCTCCGTTCATGCGTCAACCTCCCGCTGCACGGCGATTTCCATGCTCATCCGACCGCCGCCGACCGACCAGTCGGAAAAATCGTTCTCGACCAGGTAGACGAACACGTCCTGTGGGCGGATGTCCGCGTCCCGGCCGAGGTTGGCGGCGACACGGGCGTAGAGGTCGCGCTTCATCGCGTCGCTGCGCCCTCGCCGCAACGTGATCCGGATGACGACCACGCGATCGGAGCGCTGCACGCCGAGGAAGCCGCGGTCGAACAGGAAATCATCAGGCTGGTACTCGCAGACCATCTGGAAGAAATCGTCGTCGGGAATACCGAGGGTCGCGACCATCGCTTCGTGCACGCCGCGGGCGATGGCGGCCTTGTCAGCGGGTGGCGTTCCGGCGGGGATGGCGACGTGGGTGAATGGCATGGTGGCTCCTGCGGCTGAGACCGAAGTCGGGCGCCGGGGTCACTGATCACCACGGCCGCGAGTGCGCAGGCTAGGCGCTTGCACTTTCGACAGAAAGCAGCAGGATGACGAATCGCTTTCAACAAACGATTGAAGATCATGGACCGGCTGGACGACCTGACCCTGTTCCTGCGCGTGCTTGACCTCGGTTCGATCAGCGCTGCCGCACGCAGCCTGGGCCTTTCGGTGGCGGTCGCCAGCCAGCGCCTGAAACGACTCGAACGCGGCCTCGGAGTGCGGTTATTGCAGCGGACCACGCGCCGCCTGCACCCCACGCCGGAAGGCCTGCTGCTGGCCGAGCAGGGGCGCGCGCTGGTGGAGGACCTGGACGCGTTGACCACCGACCTGCGCCAGAGCGCCGTGAGCGTCTCGGGCACATTGCGCATGACCCTGCCGGCCGCGTTCGGACGCCAGTACCTCTCGCCGCTGTTGCCCGAATTCCTCGCGCGCCATCCGAAGCTGCGCCTGTCTGCGCACCTGAGCGACGAGATGCAGGACCTGGTAGGCGCGGGCTACGACCTGGCGATTCGCATCGGCGCCCTGGACGACTCCAGCCTGATCGCGCGCCGGCTCGCCTCCAACCGGCGCCTGCTGTGCGCCTCGCCCGCGTACCTGGCGCGGCACGGCCGCCCGCGCACGCCGGCGGAACTGGTGGATCACGAATGCGTGCTGCTGGCTGGCCGCCATGGGCGGCAGGACACCTGGCGGCTGACCGATGGGCAGGGCCAGGAGCACGTGGTCCGCGTGCGCGGGCGCTTCGAAAGCACGCTCGGCGAACTGGTCCGCGATGCCGCGCTGGCCGGGCAGGGCATCGCGCTGCATTCGCACTGGCATGTGCACGAGGCGCTGCGTAGCGGTCGCCTGGAGGCGGTGCTGCCCGATTACTCCCTGCCGGAAAGCGCGATCTGGGCGGTGATGCCGCAACGCCGGCTGGTGCCGCCGCGGGTGCGCGCGTTCGTGGATTTCCTGGCCGAACAGCTGGGCGAGGTGCCGCCGTGGGAGCGTGCCCCGTCGCACAAGGCATGAAAAAGGCGCGCCGCCGTGATTGGCGGCGCGCCTCGGGCAAAGCGGTTTACTTCGCGGCTTTGTAGCGCTCGACGCCGGCAAGGATCTCGGCCTTCGCTTCCTCGGCGCCGACCCAGCCATCGACCTTCACCCACTTGCCCTTCTCCAGGTCCTTGTAGTGCTCGAAGAAGTGGCCGATGCGCTCGAGCCAGTGCGGCGAGACGCCCTTGATGTCGTTGATGTGCGCGTAGCCAGGGAAGATCTTCGGCGCGGGGAGCACGATCAGCTTCTCGTCGCTGCCGGCCTCGTCGGACATCTTGAGCATGCCGACCGGGATGCAGCGGATCACCGAGCCGGGGATCAGCGGCAGCGGCAGGATCACCAGCGCATCCAGCGGATCGCCGTCGCCGCCCAGCGTGCCCGGCACGTAGCCGTAGTTGCACGGGTAGCGCATCGGGGTGGACAGGATGCGGTCGACGAAAATCGCGCCGCTTTCCTTTTCCACTTCGTATTTGACCGGTTCGGCGTCCTTGGGAATTTCGATGACGACGTTGATTTCGTCCGGCACGTTGCGGCCGGCGGGGACGTGATGCAGACCCATGGGAATCCTTCGGGGGGAACGAAAAAGCGAGGCGCGAAAGGATACGGCAAACGCTGCTGCAATGCAGCGAAGCGAGCGGCGGCTGTTTAGCGGGCGGCTATTCGAGGACATGCCAAAAAGCGTGTCATGCCTCTCGCTCGAGCCTGTCGACACCTCCTCTCCAGGCAGAGATGGGTTCGATCCTGGGGTTCGAGGCGCTTCGACCTCGCCGGCGGCTACGCTCAGCGCGAACGGGTGCTGGAATCGCCCGTCGCAGCCCGCTTATCGCAGAGGCCGCTCGCGCAGCCACTTGGTAGCGATCCACTTCTCTCCGCGGATCACCGGCAAACCAGCATGCAGCGAGCTGGTGTCGCCGCCTTCGTAGGCGAAATAAACGGCTGACCCGGTCTGCGCGGTGACCGTCAGCCCGACGTTCGGGAACGCGGTGCCGCCGCCTTCCTCGGGTGTGTTGAGGTACATCACCACGCTCGCGATGCGCTGGCCGCCGCGCGCCGTCACCGCCGCGTAGCCTGGCTGGGTGGGGTCGAACCAGTCGTAGTGCGGCTCGTATTCCTGGCCGGGCAGGTAATGCAGCACCTGCAGGCCCTCGCCGTGCTCGACCGGAAGGTCGAGCAGCTTGGCGAGGCGTGCTTCGATGTTGCGCACCAGCGGCGTCTCGCCGAGCTTGAAGAACATCCCGGCGCTGGTGCGCCGCTCATCGACCTGGTGCCTGCCGTCGTCGGCCACGGTCATCGCGCGATCCAGCCTGGGTCGCGCCGACTCGATCAGCGCGGCGCATTCGCCGGCATCGAGCAGGCCGTCCAGTACGCGCACGATTGGCGCCTCCATGCCGGCGCTCACACGCACCTCATGGCCGTCGACGGACAGCCGAGGTGCGGCCGGCGCGCGGGTGCGCCGCCCGCCGGGCGCGCTGGCGTTGATCGAGCTCAGCGGGATCTTCAGCACCTCCGCCACCGCGCTGCGACATTGCGCCGGCGGATAGCCGGCGTCCTTGAGCAGCTTGAGGACTTCCGGCACGCCGTGGCCCGCGCGAGCGGTGGCAAGGATCCACTCGCGCAACTGGGGGGCGATGTTGCCGGAAGAAGCCTTCATGAGCTCGATGCGGTTGGTTGCGGCGGCCGGGCGGCCGCCGGACGCCTCATTTTACGTGCCGCCACAGCCAGGTGTATTCGAGCGCGTGCATGAAAGCCGACTGCTTGTTGTCCGCCGCGCCGCCGTGGCCGCCTTCGATGTTCTCGTAGAAGTCCGCGTCGTAACCCATCGCCTGCATCTTCGCTGCCATCTTGCGCGCGTGCGCGGGACCCACGCGGTCATCGCGGGTAGAGGTAGTGAACAGCACCGGCGGGTACGCCTTGCCCGGCCGGGCGTTCTCGTACGGCGAGAAGGTCTTGATCCAGGCCCACTCGGCCGGCTTGTCCGGATCGCCGTACTCGGCCATCCAGGATGCGCCTGCGGACAGATGCGTGTACCGCTTCATGTCCAATAGCGCGACCTGGCTGACGATCGCGCCATAGAGCTGAGGATAGAGCGTGAGCATGTTGCCCATCAGCAGGCCGCCGTTACTGCCGCCCATCGCGGCAAGGTGCTTCGGCGAAGTGACCTTGCGCTGGATCAGGTCTTCCGACACCGCCGCGAAGTCCTCGTAGGCGCGCAGGCGATGGGCTTTGAGCGCGGCCTTGTGCCAGCGCGGGCCGTATTCGCCACCGCCGCGGATGTTGGCGATCACGTAGACGCCACCGTGCTCCAGCCAGGCGCGGCCGATGCTGCCGCTGTAGCTCGGCTGCAACGAGATCTCGAAGCCGCCGTAGCCGTATTGCAGCGTGGGATTGTTGCCGTCGAGCTTCAGCTCCTTCGGCGCGATCTCGAAGTACGGAACGCGGGTACCGTCCTTCGAATGCACGAAATGCTGGCTGACCTGGTATTTCGAGGCGTCGAAGAAGCCCGGGCTGTGCTTGATGGCCTCGGCATCGCCGTTGCCGAGCGTGCCGTAGTACAGCGTTGTCGGCTGCAGGAAACCGGTGACCGTGAGGAAGTAGTCGTCGCTTTCGTCCGCGTCGATGCCGCCGGCGTCGATCGAGGACAGCGCCGGCGCGCCACGGAGCGGCTGGCGCTTCCATTCGCCCGGTTGCGGGGTGAGCACTTCGAGCCGGTTCACCACGTCGTCCATCACGTTGAGGATCAGGTGGTGGCGCGTCCAGGAAAAGCCGTCCAGCGCGGTGGTGTCGGTCGGCTCGAAAAGCACGGTGACGTCGCGCTTGCCCGCCATGAAATCGCCGAAGTTCGTCGCCAGCAGCGAGCCGGCCTTGTAGGTGTGGCCGCCGATGGCCCAATCGCTGCGTGGCTCGATCAGCAGCCACTCGCGCTCGACGCTGGTTTCGGCGTCGGTGGGCACGTCGATGCGCGTGAGCTTGCCATCCTTGCCCAGCAGGTAGCTCTCGCTGTCGTAGAAGGCCAGTGCGCGCTGCACGAAGCTGCGCTCGTAGCCGGGCGTCAGATCACGGTAGGCACTGACCGCGAGATCCTCCGACTTGCCCTCGTAGATCGTCTTCGCCTCGGCCAGCGGCGTGCCGCGGGTCCACAGCTTGGCGATACGCGGGTAGCTCGATTCGGTCATCGAGCCAGGACCGAAGTCCGTGCCCACGAAGATGTGGTCCCGGTCGGCCCAGGCCACCTGGCTCTTGGCTTCGGGCAACATGAAGCCACCCTCGACGAACGCCTTGTCATGCAGGTCGAACTCGCGCACGACATCGGCATCCGCGCCGCCGCGCGAGAGCGAGAGCAGACAGCGGCGATAGTCGGGCTTCAGGCACTGCGCGCCATGCCAGACCCAGTTCTCGTGCTCGGTCGCGGCCAGCGCGTCCAGATCCAGCACCGTTTCCCAGGCCGGGTCCGCCTTGCGGTATTCGGCCAGCGTCGTGCGCCGCCACAGACCCTTGGGGTGGGACTTGTCGCGCCAGAAGTTGTAGTAGTGCCCGCCCAGCTTCTCCACGAAGGGGATCCGCTCGTTCGAGTCGAGCACTTCGAGCAGTCGGGCATCGAGCCGCTTGAATTCGGGTGACTGGGCGTAGTCGGCGACCGTGGCCGCATCCTGCTGCTTGACCCAGTCCATGGCGCGGACGCCATCGATGTCCTCGAGCCAGAGGTACGCGTCGCCGGTGGCGTGTGCGCCGATCGGCGCGGAGGTCTGTGCGTGTGTCATGCCTACCAGTGTGAGGCCCAGCGCAAGGGCGAGCCAGCGTGTGTGGGTCATATCGGATATCCCCTGTGGAGCGGGTGAGTGTGGCCGTTGGGGCGATGCAGTGCCTGTGAGGGACGTCGGGCGCGCCTTGCTCCCTCTGGCCTCCGGAAGACGGCTGGGACGTGTGCGGGGCCTCGCGGAGAACCCCGCTAGTGCGTCCCACAAAAGCGAAGGCCCGTGAAGGGCCTTCGGCAGTGGGTCAGTCGCAAGAGCGGCCCGTCCCCGATCCTCTCCCCGGAGAAGAGTGGGAGCGGGTTCGAGGCGGCCTACAGCAATGGGATCAACAAAAGCGCCACGATGTTGATGATCTTGATCAGCGGATTGACCGCGGGACCGGCGGTGTCCTTGTAGGGGTCGCCCACGGTGTCGCCGGTGACCGCCGCCTTGTGGGCCTCCGAGCCCTTGCCGCCGTGGTTGCCGTCCTCGATGTACTTCTTGGCGTTGTCCCAGGCGCCGCCGCCGGTGGTCATCGAGATCGCCACGAACAGGCCGGTGACGATGGTGCCGATCAGCACGCCGCCGAGCGCCTTGGGCCCGAGCAGCAGGCCAATCACGATCGGCACCGCCACCGGCAGCAGCGAGGGCACGATCATCTCGCGGATGGCCGAGCGGGTGAGCATATCCACCGCGCGCGAGTAGTCCGGCTTGCCAGTGCCCTGCATGATGCCGGGAATGTCGCGGAACTGGCGGCGCACTTCCTCCACCACCGCACCGGCCGCGCGCCCGACCGCTTCCATCGCCATGGCGCTGAACAGATACGGGATCAGGCCGCCGATCAGCAGGCCGATGATCACCATATGGTCGGACAGGTCGAAGGCGAAGGTCTGGCCCGCGTTGTTCACGGCCAGGTTGTGCGTGTAGTCGGCGAACAGCACCAGCGCCGCGAGCGCTGCCGAGCCGATCGCGTAGCCCTTGGTCACCGCCTTGGTGGTGTTGCCCACCGCATCGAGCGGGTCGGTGATGCCGCGCACTTCCGGCGGCAGGTCGGCCATCTCGGCGATGCCGCCGGCGTTGTCGGTGATCGGGCCGTAGGCGTCCAGCGCCACGATCATGCCGGCCATCGAGAGCATCGAGGTGGCGGCGATGGCGATGCCGTACAGGCCGGCCAGGTAATGCGCGCCCCAGATCGCAGCGCAGACCACGATCACAGGCCACGCGGTCGACTTCATCGACACGCCCAGGCCCGCGATGATGTTGGTGCCGTGGCCGGTGGTCGAGGCCTGCGCGATGTGCCGCACCGGCTTGTACTGCGTGCCGGTGTAGTACTCGGTGATCCACACGATCAGGCCGGTCAGCACCAGGCCGATCAACGCACACCAGAAGATCGCCATGCTGTCGATGCCGCCGTCGGCGGTCGGCAGGCCCTGCGGGAGCAACTCGCGGGTGACGAACCAGAAGCCGATCGCCGAGAGCACCGCCGAGACGATCACGCCCTTGTACAGCGCGCCCATGATCGAGCCGCCCTCGCGCACCTTGACGAAGAAGGTGGCGATGATCGAGGCGATGATCGATACGCCGCCGAGCACCAGCGGGTAGAGCACCGCGTGCGGGTCGTTGGCGAACATCAGGCCGCCCAGCAGCATGGTGGCGATCACCGTCACTGCGTAGGTTTCGAACAGGTCGGCGGCCATGCCGGCGCAGTCGCCGACGTTGTCGCCCACGTTGTCGGCGATCACCGCCGGGTTGCGCGGGTCGTCCTCCGGAATGCCTGCCTCAACCTTGCCGACCAGATCGGCGCCCACGTCCGCGCCCTTGGTGAAGATGCCGCCACCCAGGCGCGCGAAGATCGAGATGAGCGAGCTGCCGAAGGCCAGGCCGACCAGCGGGTGCAGCGGGTCGGGCACGTGCAGGGTGTTGAGGATCAACCAGTAGCCGGTCACGCCCAGCAGCGCCAGGCCGACCACCAGCATGCCGGTGATCGCGCCGCCGCGGAACGCCACGTCCATCGCGGCCCGCATGCCGCTGCGCGCGGCCTCGGCGGTACGCACGTTGGCGCGCACCGAGACATTCATGCCGATGTAGCCGGTGGCGCCGGAGAGCACCGCGCCGATCAAAAAGCCGATCGCCGTGTACCAGCTGAGAAAGAAGCCGATCAGAACCAGCAGGACGATCCCCGCCAGCGCGATGGTCCCGTACTGGCGATTGAGGTAGGCGCGAGCGCCTTCCTGGATGGCCGCGGCGATCGCCTGCATGCGTTCGTTGCCAGCCGAGCGGCTGAGAACCCAGCGTACCGAGACCAAACCGTAGAGAATCGCGAGGACCGCGCACCCCAGCGCGATCCACAACCACATACCGTCCTGCATCTGCATTCGGTGCCTCCCCAGGTGAGTGGATACCGCGACAGGCGGGTTGCCTCACGGGCAGCTCGCCCCAGGCCGCTTCGACAGCGGCCTCGGCGAGTATAGGCAGGGGAGATGTGATTGATCGTTGTGCGCCGCAGCGGGCGCCGGAAACGCACGCGGCCGGGGCGAAGCGCCCCGGCCGCGTCAGAGCCCACGAAGGCTCAGTTGAGCACGTAGTCCAGGATGATGCCGGTGGCGATGGCGACCAGCACGTAATCGTTGTTGTCGTCGCGCACCCAGTGATAGCCACGCGGCGGCGGGCGCAGGCGGACGCGCTCGTAGTCGTGGATGACCACGACCGTGCCCTCGTAGCGGCTCCCGCGCTCCCAGTGGTGATGGCCGTGGCCGTGCCAGCCCTCGTCGTGGCCGTGCTTGTCGTGGCCGCGCCCGCGGCCGTGGTCATGGTCGGCCAGCGCCGCGCCACTGGCGGCAAGCAGCGGCAGGGCAAACAGGGCGCTCAGCAGGAATTTCATCGTGTCTCTCCCTTGGCCGGGCGCGGGGCCCGGGTGATTCGCAGCGTAGGAATCTGCGACTGAACGCATGGTAGCCACCTCCACACGGCCTTCACGTGACGCTCAGCAAGGAAACGGGTGCCTGTCGCCTCAGGGAAAGGCAGGCAGGCGCCTGGCTACCGCCACGTTGCGCAGGGAAACGTAGGCAGGCAGGCCGTCCTTGCCGTAGGGCGGCGGTGCCTCGCCGCGGATGAGCGGCGACAGGTAGCGGCGCGCGGCGTCGGTGATGCCGAAACCGTCGCGGCGGACAAAACTTCTGGGCAGTTTCTTTTCGCGGTTGGCGATCTTCTTCAGCTCCGCCGGCTCGATTTTCCAGCGGTAAGGCGAGTCCGAGGTACGCACGATCACCGGCATCACCGCGTTCATCCCGGCCAGCGCGAACTCCACCGCCGCGCGGCCGACCGCGTAGGCCTGCAGCGCGTCGGTAGCCGAGGCCAGGTGGCGGGCCGAGCGTTGCAGGTAATCAGGCAGCGCCCAGTGCACCTTGTACTTGAGCTTGTCCTTGACCAGTTGCGCCAGCACCGAGGCCGCGCCACCCAACTGCGCGTGGCCGAAGGCATCGCGCGTGCCGCCCTCGGCGAGGAAACGGCCAGCCGCGTCGCGCACGCCTTCCGAAGCGACCACCGTGCACCAGCCCACCCGCTCGACCGTGTCCTTGACCTTGGCCAGGAACGCCGCTTCCTCGAACACGTTTTCGGGGAACAGGATCACGTGCGGCGGCGCGTCCGGGCCTTCGCCGGCGAGGCCGGCGGCGGCGGCGATCCAGCCGGCGTGGCGGCCCATCACTTCCAGCACGAATACTTTGGTCGAGGTGTCGGCCATCGACGCCACGTCCAGGCTGGCCTCCAGCACCGACACGGCGGTGTACTTGGCCACCGAGCCGAACCCCGGGCAGCAGTCGGTCACCGCCAGGTCGTTGTCCACCGTCTTGGGCACGCCGATGCAGCGGATGTCGTAGCCCATCGCCTTGCCGAGCTGGGAGATCTTCAGTGCGGTGTCGGCCGAATCGTTGCCGCCGTTGTAGAGGAACCAGCGGATGTCGTGGGCGCGCAGCACCTCGATCAGCCGCTCGTACTCGGCGCGGTTGTCCTCCAGCGACTTGAGTTTGTAGCGACACGAGCCAAAGGCGCCGCCGGGCGTGTGGCGCAGCGCGGCGATGGCGGTTCTCGACTCTTTCGTCGTATCGATCAGCTCCTCGCGCAACGCGCCCAGGATGCCGTTGCGGGCCGCGTAAACCGGCACGCCCCGCGCGCGCGCCGTCTCGATCACCCCGGCGGCGGTGGCGTTGATCACCGCGGTGACCCCGCCGGACTGTGCATAGAGCAGTCGGCCGGAACGGGAAGCAGGACTCATGGCGATCTCCTTGGCAAGGTCGGGCATGTACCCTTGAGAAACAGCGACTTGCCGCGCATCGGAGCGCGGCTCGGTTTGACGCTACCGGGTCCAGACGGTACTTTGACGCCCCTTGGGTGAAATCTGACGAACCGCCGCAGCGTGCGTGCGGACCACACGCCCTGGAGCATTATGCGACTCGTCCTACTCGGTGCGCCCGGTTCGGGCAAAGGCACGCAGGCCGCGCGGCTGAAGGCCGACCTCAACGTACCGCACATCTCCACTGGCGACATGCTGCGCGCCGCGGTCGCGGCGGGTACGCCGCTGGGCGTGAAGGCCAAGGCGGTGATGGATGCCGGCCAGCTGGTCTCCGACGACATCCTGCTCGGCATGCTGGAAGAGCGCCTGGCGCAGGACGATGCGCGCAACGGGTTCATCCTCGACGGCTACCCGCGCAACCTGACCCAGGCCGACGCGCTGGACCATCTGCTCTCGCGCATCGGCCAGCCGCTGGACGCCGTGGTCAAGCTCGAGGTGCCCAACGAGGCAATCGTCGGCCGCTGCCAGATCCGATTCCAGGCCGAGAACCGCGCCGACGACAATCCCGACACCGTGCGCAAGCGCCTGGGCGTCTATGCCGAACAGACCGCGCCGGTGGCCGACTTCTATGCCAAGCGCGGCAAGCTGCAGGTGGTCGACGGCGTCGGCGAGCTGGACGAAGTGACCGCGCGCATCAAGCGCGCGCTGGAAAGCGAGTCGGCCGCCGCCAACGGCTGACGCAATCTGCTCCCGCTGCCCCTTCTGATCAGGCACGGGGGCGGGGATCGGGGCGAGGGGCGGGCGAAGCGAGAGCTTGCCGCCGTTTGAAAGCTCCGCTCACCGCAAGCCCGACACCCTCACCCCCAGCCCCTCTCCCGGCGGGAGAGGGGAGCCCAACTGGCGAGAGGGAGGGGTTTCGAAACGCATGCGTCTGCACATCCTCGGCATCTGCGGCACCTTCATGGGCGGCGTCGCCGCGCTCGGCCGCGAACTCGGCTTGACCGTGGAAGGCTCCGATGCCGCTGTCTATCCACCGATGAGCACCCAGCTCGAAGCCCTCGGCATCCGTCTGATGGACGGCTATACGGCCGCGCACCTCACGCCCCCGCCCGACCTGGTCGTGGTCGGCAACGCGATGACCCGCGGCAACCCGGCGGTAGAGCACATGCTCGATGCGCGCCTGCGCTACGTGTCGGGCCCGCAGTGGCTGGGCGAGACCGTGCTGGCCGGACGCGAGGTGCTGGCGGTGGCCGGCACCCACGGCAAGACCACCACCACCAGCCTGCTGGCCCATTTGCTGGACCACGCCTCCAGAGATCAGGCAGGGCTGGCGCCGGGTTTCCTGATCGGCGGCGTGCCGGGCAACTTCGGCGTCTCCGCACGGTTGGGCGACCAGGCCGCGCCGTTCGTGATCGAGGCCGACGAATACGACACCGCCTTCTTCGACAAACGCTCGAAGTTCGTGCACTACCGCCCGCGTATCGCCATCCTCAACAACCTCGAATATGACCACGCGGACATTTTTCCGGACCTGGCCGCGATCCAGCGACAGTTCCACCACCTGGTCCGCACCGTGCCGGGCAATGGGCGGCTGATCGTCAACGCGCACGACACGAACCTCGCCGACGTGCTGGCGATGGGGTGCTGGACGCCCGTGGAGACGTTCGGGATCGGCCAGGGCGACTGGCAGGCGCGGCTGGTCGAGACGGATGGTTCGGTATTCGCCGTGCAGTACCGGGGCGAGACGATCGGCGAGGTACGCTGGTCGCTGCTGGGCAACCACAGCGTGCTCAATGCGCTCGCTGCGCTGGCCGCCGCCAGCGCGTCCGGCGCCGACCCGCGCGCGCTGCTGCCCGCGTTCGCCACCTTCCAGAGCGTCAAGCGACGGATGGAACTGGTCGGCGAAGCCGGTGGCGTGCGCGTCTACGACGACTTCGCCCATCACCCGACCGCAATTGCGACCACGCTTGCCGGCCTGCGCGCCAGGGTTGGCAAGGCGCGCATCCTGGTCGCGCTGGAGCCGCGCTCCAATTCCATGCGGTTGGGCGCGCACGCGGCGGGACTGGCGCCCTCGCTGGCGGATGCGGACGCGGTGGTATTCCTGCACCGCCCCGAGTTGCCGTGGGATGCCGCTCGCGTGACCGAGGCGCTGCAGGGCCGTGGCCGGACGGCGCCGACGGTGGATGCCCTGGTCGAGGCCCTGCGTGCGCAAGCGCGTCCGGGCGACCACGTCGTGTTCATGTCCAACGGCGGTTTCGAGAACGCGCCGCGCCGCTTCGTCGACGCGTTGAACTAGCCTGTTCCCTCCTTCGGCGGATGCTGGGGTGGGAACAAGGCTTGCGGAAAAGTGTGCGAGCCGCGTCCTACAGCCCGCCCGGGCAGAGGGCGCAAGCCATCACGCCAGCGGTGCGTCGAAGCAGGGCTCGCGTCGCTGGTACTCGCGCTGCGCCGCAAACCACACGCCGAGTCCGAAGCCCAGCGTCAGGAGCGCCAGCAGCCCGCCGCCGAAGAGGTAGCCCAAGACGTCGATCAGCCAGACGCCAGCCCAATACGTTGCCATCGTGCCGATCAGCACGGCCGCGTTGACCAGGTGCCGGCCGACCGCGTTCTGCGGTCCGATCAGATGCACCGCCAGCGCGACCAGGCCCCCACTGGTGGCGACGATCAGCGTCACCATCAGCATCAGCCCCGGCTGCGCAGCATGGGTCAGCACGATGCCCAGCACGGTGTACGCCAGGGCGGTGACGGTGCCGACCGGCATCAGCACCGTCAGGGCATCGGCGAGCGCCCGCTGGTACTCGATGCGCGTGACCGGGGCCAGCGTCAGGTACAGGTCGGCCAGGTTGGGACGCATGCGCGCCATGCCGCGGCCGATCTGCGGGAATCGCGCCAGCGCGATCAGCACGGCGTAGGCACCCACCACGGTCGCGTTGAAATGCTTCCGGTGCAGGGCGACCACCACGTACAGCGTTGCGAACACCGCCATGATCGCGATGCGTAGCCCGATCGCCGCCACGTTGTCGTGCGGCAAAAGCAGCCGGCGTACGAGCGTGCGGCGCCGTGCAGCGGTCGGCTGTTCGCGGTAGCGGATCAACGCGCGCTCCATCGCCCGTTGCGCGATCGCGTCGAACCAGCCCTCGAAGCGCCGGCCCAGCGCGCTGCGCCGGGGCGCCGTCTCGGCGCTGGCGTTGCGTCCGAGGCTGAGTCCCTCCAGCGGCGAGGTGTCCGGCGGCCGGTCGGTCACCCGCAGCATGGGATGCAGCGCTAGGCGGAGAAGCAACACGGCCAGGAGCAGCAACAGCGGCAAGGTAAGCGGCGAACGCCACGCGTCGTGCACGATCGCGCCGACCAGCCCCGGCATCCAGCCGGCGAGCACCAGCAGTGGCCAGAACAGCAGGCTCACCCAGCGTTCCACGCCCATCGCGAAACCCATCGCCCCGGCGAGCAACAGCAACGCGCTCCCGAGCGGCACGTGCGGCACGCCCAGGATCAGCGCCAACATCGCGGGCAGGCCGACCCAGACCATGGCGTCGAGCAGCCCGAAGGCCGCCAGATGCCGGCGGAACGCGGGCAGCAGGAAGGTCTCAGGCTTGCACGCGCTGCGCAGTGTGGTGGCCAGACCCAGATGCCAGAACCAGCTGCCCATCGCGAGCAGGCCGGCGGCCAGTGCCGCGCCATCGGCGTGCGGCGTCATCCACGCCAGGCAGCCCAGCGCGGCCAGCCACAAGAGATGAGCAAGCACGCCCAGCAGCGGCATCTGCCGGCTCGGCAGCAGCCACAGCTGGACGATCGCCTTCATGCCAGTTCCACGAACAGGTCCTCCAGCGTGGGCATCTCGATGCGCAGGCTGGCGTCCTCGTCCTTGGCCAGTTGATGCAATCGCTCCGCTGGCACGTCTTCCAAGAGCAGGTGCAGGCTGGCGCCGGCGATGCGTGACTTGATCACGCCGGCCAGCGCCGGCGCCGTCGTCCAGCCGGCCGGGCGACTGAGGACGGCGTGGGAGAGCCGCGCCTTGAGTTCGGCCAGCGGGCGGGTGAACTGGATATGGCCGTCGCGCAGTAACGCGATGTCAGCCTCGGCCCGCTCCAGGTCGGCGGTGATGTGGGTCGAAAAGATCACCGTCTTGCCCGGCCCGCGCATCAGCGCGAGCAGTTCGGCCATGAAGGCGCGCCGCGCCTGCGGATCGAGGCTCGCGACCGGCTCGTCCAGCACCAGCAGATCCGGTTCCGGCGCGATCGCCCGCACGATGGCGAGCTTCTGCCGCTGCCCCTGCGAGAGCCGGCCGATCTTCTGTTTGGGGTCGAGCTCCCACTCCCGCAGCAGGCGCTCCGCCAGCGCGTGGTTCCAGCGCGCGTAGAAGGCGGCGGTGAAGTCGAGATACGCGTGCACCTTCATCCACGGGAACAGCTCGAAATTCTGTGGCACGAAGCCGACCCTGTGCAGCCGCTCGCCGCCCGGTTCGGTCATCGGCGCGCCGAACAGTTCGATCGTGCCCGCGTCGATCGGCGCCAGCCCGAGCAGGCAACGCAACAGCGTGGTCTTGCCGGCGCCGTTGCGGCCGAGCAGACCGATCACGCGCCCGGCCGGCACTTGCCAGTCCACCCCGCGCAACACCTCGCGACCTTCGAAGGCCTTGCGCAGGCCGTGAACGCGCAGGACCGGCGCGGCCGTGGCAGCGGCAACCGCGGGAGGAGCAGGAAAGGGCAAGAGCGTGGCCATCGGCGGAAGTTCCGGTGGAGGCCGTCGCACTGTGGAGGCATGCGGCACGATCGTCCAGTGATGGTTGTCATCCGGGTCGGCGTCGCCGGCGTATCCTGCCGTTCCCCGGGACGCATGCATCGCTATGGACACCACACTGGCCGGCAAAACCCTGTTCATCACCGGCGCCTCGCGCGGCATCGGCCTGGCGATCGCCCTGCGCGCGGCGCGGGACGGCGCCAACATCGTCATCGCCGCCAAGAGCGGCGTGCCCAACCCGAGGCTGCCCGGAACCATCCATACCGCCGCGGCCGCCGTGGAGGAGGCGGGCGGCAAGGCGCTGGCGCTCAAGGTGGACATCCGCGAGGAGGACCAGGTCAGGGACGCCGTGGCGCAGGCGGCCGAACGCTTCGGCGGCATCGACATCCTGGTCAACAACGCTAGCGCGATCTGGCTGGCCGGCGTGGAAGGCACGCCGATGAAGCGGTTCGACCTCATGCACCAGGTCAACACGCGCGGCACCTTCCTGGTCACCCAGGCCTGCCTGCCGTTCCTGAAGCGCGCGGCCAATCCGCACGTGCTGATGCTGGCGCCGCCGCCCAGCCTCGATCCCAAATGGTTCGCGCCGCACACGGCCTATACGATCGCCAAGATGGGCATGAGCCTGTGCGTGCTGGGCATGAGCGCCGAGTTCGCACCGCTGGGCATCGCGGTCAACGCGTTGTGGCCGCGCACGGTGATCGCCACGGCGGCGATCGGCATGATCGAGGGCGTGCGGCCGGAACAGTGCCGCCGGCCCGAGATCGTGGCCGACGCGGCCCATGCCGTCCTTACCCGCCCGGCGCGGGACTACAGCGGGCATTTCGCCCTCGACGAAGACGTTCTGCGGGCGCGAGGAGTGGTCGATTTCGACCCGTACGCGGTGCAGCCGGGCGCGCCCCTCCTGCCGGATCTCTTCCTGGATTGACTTCTCCTTCACGGAAGTTGTCGTTAGGTCCTCCACCCGGTTTTGTGATATTCATCACAGTCCGCCGCCCCCGGACGGGGCGGCATCGCAGCCGGTAATCACCGGCTGATCGACACAGGACATCCGTTCAGGGGCGGAGGTGGCGATGACCGCGGCATTGGCATTACCCAGGCGCTGTGTCGTCTGGTTCGGACGGCCCGACGGCGCCGAACGCAACGGACTGGCGCGTTCAGGTTGGCCGGTGCGCGTGGCCGACGTGCAGGCCAGCGGCGTGGGCGCCCGCAACGGCGATGTCGTGGTCGCACTGGCCGACCTCCGCCAGGGAGACCTGGACACGCTTGGAGCGATGGAGGTCATGGTTGCCGAGCATCCGGGCGTGCCCTGGATCGCGCTGGTTTCGCCCGAGACGCCCGCGCACGAGCCCCGCGTGACATCGATCCTGCGCGACTGCATGGCGGTGTTCACCAGCCCCATCGACTTCCCGCGCCTAAGTGAGGCGCTCGATCGCCTGGCCGTGGGCGGGATGCCCGCCCGCAGCGAACCGGACATGCCCGGCCTGGTCGGCACCAGTGACGCGATGCGGGCGCTGCGGATCGGCCTGCGCAAGTATGCGCCGGTGGACCTGCCGGTCCTGATCACCGGCGAAACCGGCACCGGCAAGGAAGTGGCCGCGCGCGTCATCCACCAATTGTCGCCGCGGGCAGGGCGGCCGTTCGTCGCGATCAATTGCGGAGCGCTGCCGGGCAACCTGGTGCAGTCGGAACTGTTCGGCCACGAACGCGGCGCGTTCACTGGCGCCACCACCCGCCGCATCGGCCATATCGAAAGCGCCAGCGGCGGCACCGTGTTCCTGGACGAGATCGGCGACCTTCCACTGGACGCGCAGACCAGTCTGCTGCGATTCCTGCAGGAGGGCACCATCGTGAGGGTCGGCAGCAGCCAGAGCCTGCACGCGGACGTGCGCGTGCTGGCGGCCACCCACGTGGACATGGAAAAGGCGGTCGCGTCCGGCCGGTTCCGCCAGGATCTCTACTACCGGCTCAACGTGCTGCGCGTGCAGATGCCGGCACTGCGCGAACGCGGCGGCGACATGGAACTGCTGGCGCAGCACTTCCTGGACGCCTTCCGCGAACAACACGACTGCCGCGCGCTCGCCTTCAGCGCGGCCGCACGCCGCGCGCTGCGCGCATTCCATTGGCCAGGCAACGTGCGGGAACTGGTCAACCGGGTGCAACGGGCCGCCGTGGTCGCCGAGGATTCGTTGATCAGCGTGCACGACCTGGACCTGCCCGTGCGTCCGGGCCATGCGCCGGCCGCGCTGGAACGCGTGCGCGTGTCGGCCGAGCGCGATGCGCTGGTCGCGTGCCTGCGCGAGACCCGCTTCAACGTCAGCGAATGCGCGCGGCGGCTGGGCATCGCCCGGGTCACCGTCTACCGCCTGTGCAAGAAGCACGGCCTGGCGCTGGACGAGCTGGCGCAGGCCGCGCCCTGAGCAGCTTTGACCGGGTCGTCCGACCCGGTCCGCCGCGGCTAGAACATGTAGGGAACCTTGAAGCTCAGGCTGAAATCCGGCGCGTCCGGCGTCAGCCCGATGCCGAGCAGGGTGACCAGCGTGGTGTGCTGGCTCAATGCATGGGTCACGCCCATGTTGAAGGTGGCGGCATGGGCGTCCGAACCGATCACCTTCGACCAGGGCGAGCCCTTGTAGCGCAGCGAGGCCTTGGCGCTGAGCTTGTCGGCGAAGGACAGGCTCAGGCTGGTGCGCTCGTTGAACGCGAAGGCCACGCCCGCACCGAAGTAATAGGTGTTGCCGAGCTTGACCGTGCCCGGGTTCCGCGTTTCCGGATCGGTATTGATGTCGTCGAAGTCGCGCGATTTCGAGTAGATGTAGCCGAGGTTGGCGAACACGATCGCCGGGTCCATGGTCTTGACCGCCGACAGGCCGAGGTTCGCCTGCCATACGCCATTGCCGGTGGGTTGCTTGTCCGGGACGGCGAAGCTGATGTACTGGTCGTCGTCGCGCTGCAGCACCTTCCAGTCGATGCCGTAGGGCGATTGCCCGGTCGGCGCGGTGATGCCCAGGGTCAGCACCGTGTCGGGCCGCGAGCCGGTCTCGTCCAACAGCTTGTAGTTGGCGCTCAACCCGACGTCGCCCAGGCCCGCGCCGGTGGTGTCCTCCTCCGCGATGGCCGCCGCCGAACCGCCCGCGCCGCCCTTCTGGTAGACCGTCTTGCGGCAGAGGTAGGGCACGTCCAGGTTCAATGTCAGGCGCGGACTGACGCCGTAGCGCGCGGCCAGGTTGTAGGTGAGCGAGTCGGACTTGACGTCCTCGATGGCGATGTTGCCCAGGAAGATCGCATCCAGTGCGAGGAAGCCGTTGAGCGTGATCTGGCTGCGGTCGTAGCGGGCGTAGCTGACGCTGTTTTCCAGCGTGAACTTGCGGTCGAACAGCGCGTGCTCCTGCTGCAGCGCATCCTTCAGGCTGCGGGTGGGCGCTTCCTGGCGCGCGGCTTCGGCCTGGGCGGCGCTGCCGGCACGTGTACCTTCGTCGGCCGGCGGCGTGCCGGCCTGCGCCACCCGGTCCGTCGGTGGCGTGCCGCCCGGTGCAGGCAGCGAGGGTGGCGCGGTCTTGCCGGCCAGTTTCGCCTGTAGCGCCTGCACCTGCATGTCCAGCTCGCGAAGCTGGCGTACCTGCTGCGCGTAGCTGGCCTTGAGCGCCTGCAGCTGGGCCAGCAAGGTCTGCACCTGGGCTTCGTCCTGCGGCATGGGCGCCGCCTGGGCGGCTAGGTCGAAGGGCAGGCCGATCAGCAGCCCGCAGGCCACGGCGGTGGCTAACAAGGTCTTGTGCATGGTGTTGCTCCCCTGGACCGGAGGCGTGCCGGGCGGTGGCGCGCGCTTCAGTTCCCTGCAATGCCTCGGGTGAGGCCGATCGCCTGCGCCACGTTCAGCGCAAGCGGCGTGTTGGCCGATGACACCTGGCGTACCAGGTCGATCTCCAGCCGGTTGCTCACGCTCTGGCCGTCCGCGGCGAGCTGCACGCTCTGGCCGAGGCTGCCGTTGCGGATCCATTGCTGCACCGTGCCCTGGCCGTCGATGGACAGTTGCACGCCGGCGGACTGGCCGTCGAAGCCGACCGAGACGCTCGCGTTGCCGTCGCTCACGCTGGCGCCGCCGGTTCCGGTGGCCCTACCCGTGGTGGCGGGCGCGTTACCGTCGCGGATGGTCAACCGGGCCACGTTGTTGGCGAGGTTGCCGTCGCCGGCCACCTGCACGCTTTGCAGCAGGCCGCCGACGTGGGCCAGCCCGCTGCCATCGACACTGCGGGTGCCGGTGGCGGGCATCGGTACCGGGGCATCGGCCTTGGTGAGGGTCACGCTTGGGGTGAAGTTGAGCGTGGGCTGGCCTTTCCCGTTGCCGAAATCCATGCCGAAGGCCAGCGTCCCCTGCAGCAGCTGGCCGCTGCCGGTCTGCCAGGTCGAGATCATGGTCACGCCGAACCAGGCGACGGTGTGGTCGTCGACGGTGTAACGGCCACGCATGGCATTGAGCTCGGTGTCGGCAAGCTCGTGCAGCCCGGTGCCGGGTGCACTGTCGGCCGCGTGCGCGCCCAGCGCCGGGGCCAGCAGCAGCGCGGCGGCGAGAAAGGGGAGGGAACGGCGAAGCATGGCTTTAAGTTCCTCTCAGAACAGATCGACGCTGCTGAAGCCGAAGTCGAGCAGTTCGGCATCGGTAATGGGTCCTTGCCGGGCATACAGGGCACGCGCGCTGGCCTTGCCCTCCGGCTGTAGCAGCACCGTGTTGCGATCGAAGTCGTTGCCGATCACCACGAACACGGCCCGGGACTGCCAGGCCTGGAGGAATTCGGCGATGGAAAGGCTGCGGTTGCCGAGCATCGGGTCGGCCAGCTCCACGGTATTGCCCTGGACCTGCTTGAGCACCACGAAATGACGGAAACCGCGCACGTCCATCAGCACCAGTCCGGGCACGCGCAGGCTGCGCAGGCGTGATTCGTCCACGCGGTAGCCGCGGCCGCGCATGCCCAATGCTTCCACGTAGTGCTTGATGTCCAGCAGCGAGAAGCCGCGCTGCTTGACCAGATTCTCGTCGGATAGACCCAGCATGCCCTGGATCACCACCGCCTCGTCCACGTCCAGGTGGTAGGCGTAGCGCAGGATCGTGGCCAGCGCGGCGGCGCCGCAGCTGTAGTCGGTTTCCTGCCGCACCAGGTTGCGGTAGCGCGCCTCCTGCATGCTCTCCACGGGATGTGCGTACAGCCCGCCATTGGGCAGCACGCCACCAAAGCGCACCTCGCCGGCGCGCGCGGAGGCCAGCGTGCCAAGCGCGAGGCTGCAGAGCAGGAAGGTGCGGGTCATCAGTCGCATGGATGTCACCAGTGGGAGGAAGTCCCCCCGGCCCGCAGGGGCCGGGCCGGGGGGTTCCATAGGAACCCGGCTGCGGACAGCCGGGTACCGCCCTCGTTGGCCTGCCTTGGCCGAAGTTGTTACGGGCTGGGCTGCGCGACGGCGAGCGACAGGCTGTTGGCCTGCAGGTTGCCGGTGCCGGAGGCCACGTTCACGCCGATGTTGCCGGTCGCATGCTGGAAGGCATTGCCCGACAGGCTGGCGTCGTTGGTAGCGTTGACCACGACGTAGCGGGCGGTCTGCACGGTGCCGCACAGATCGGCCAGCAGGTCGCTGGCGGAAACCTCGACGAAGCCCAGCTGACCCTGCTCCTGGCCCTGCGACTCGCTGGCGGTCAGGCCGCCGTAGAAGCCGGCCGGGAACGGTCCGACGGTCCACAGGCCGCCCTCGACGCCGTAGGAGGTGCTGCTGGTCTGGCCTTGATAGCCACCCGCGCCCAGGCCGAGCGAGTAGCCCTGCACCGTGCCGCTCATGTGCACGGTGGTGGTGTCGTAGTACTTCTCCACGCGGCCGGCGTTGCTAACGATGTTGCCCGAGGAGGCCTGGTCGACGCTCACGCCGGCATGGGCGAACTTGGTCGTCGCGACCGAGGCGGCCAGCGCGTTCTTCTGCTGGTTGTTGTTGCCCGAGGCGACGTTCACGCCGATGTTGCCCGAGGCCCAGCGGAAGGCGTTGTCGGTGACGTAGGCATCGTTCTTGACGCCTTCGTTCACGGTGACGTTGCCCATGCCGGACTGGCCGACGTCGATCTCGGAATCGGCCAGGCCGAAGGCGAAGTCGGCGTCCGTGGCGGCGAGCGCAGCGGCATTGTCCTGGGCGTTGTTGTCGCCGGAAGCCACGTTCATGCCGATGTTGCCTGAGGCCTGGGCGGCCGTGCGGTCATCGATGGAGCTGGTGTTCTTCAGCTTGTTGTTGGCGGTGACGTTGCCGGTCACCGACTGGTTGTTGTCGACCGTGGCGACCGCCGCCGAATCGAACGGCGAGTGGTGTTGGTCATGGCCATTCGCGAAAGCCATCGGGCTGCCGAACAGCGTGGCGACCGCCAGGGCGATCAGGGTCTTCTTGGATGCGTTCATGGTGTCCTCACTCCGATTCTTATGGTGGTCACCGCGGTAGCTCCGACACGGATAGCGAAAGGACGTTGCCCGTGGCATTGCCCGATCCCGCGGTCTGGTTGAGCTGCAGCACGCCACGGAAGCCCTGCATGGCGCCCGCGGCGACCGACACGCTGCGCGTGCCTTCGCCCGGTACGCCGGCGCCCGCTCCCGGCTGCACTTCTGCCGACGCCGAAACGGCAGCGGACAGGGATCCGTCCGTCGTTTCGCGTATGCCCTGGCTGGCCAGCGCCGCGGCGACCGCATTGAGCTGCGTGTTCGCCGTTCCGCTGGCCTGGTTGATCGATACGAGCCCGTGCGCCCCGGCGAGGACGTCGCCGGCGATGGTGGCCTGCGCGTGCGTGGGCGCATTGGCCTGGTTGCCAAGCGTTCGCTGGCGCGCGTCGATCCAGGCCTGCGCATCCGGCCCGGTGGCGAAGGCGCGCAGGTTGGCCTGGCTGTTGAGGTCGCCCGCCGCCAGGTTCACCGCGACGCTGCCGTCGGCACCCTTCAAGACATGGCCATCCAGGCGGCTGCTGGTGAGGTAGCCGAGCATGGCGGCGTAGTCGTCATCGCCCGCGCTGACGCCGGTGCTCAACATAGCCAGCGCGGCGAGAGAGGTGAGAACGGTCGCGCGGCGCATGGCGATCAATGCCCGTTGCCGAAGGGCAACTGCGCCAGCGCGCCCTGCACCTGGTCGCCGATGCCGCCGGTCGCGTTGCCGACCGCGCCGATCGGCGCCGCGACCGTGTTGCTCACGCCGTTGCCGGCCACCGTGTTACTGCCGCCGCCGCGGACCAGCATGCCGTCGAGCGTCTGGCCCACGGTCGACTGCAGTTGCGCGGTGGGCGAGGGCGTGGCGCCCAATTGCGCGATGTCGTCGTCGGAAAGTTCGCTGCTGTCGAGCGAGGCGAAGATCTCGGGCTGTGGCGAGGGCGAGACCATCAGCGCCATCCCCGGCGGTGCCGGCCGCGCGGCCGGTCGCGTGGAGACAGTGCGCAACAACACGATGTCGCCCGGCCTGGCGTCGACCGCGCGGTGCGCGTCCGCCGCATGGCTGGCGAACGGCATGCCAACCAGCGCGATCATGGCCGCGAACGGCGGGAGCGCGAGAAGGCGGTGGGGGGCGACTGCGGATTCCATGGCACGCTCGTTCCTTCGGTGAGAGCCCTGGTGGCAAGCGCCATGCCAAAGCTTCCGAAGGCCGCCAGACCGCGCCACTGCGCGGTTTTTGAGCGGATGCAGGCAAACGAATCCCGCACGGGTGTTACAGGCAGCCGCGCGCCGAGAGCCTTTCGGCGGTCGCAAGCCGCATAGAATCGGGCTTGGCGCGGGGTGTAACAGCAGTGATACACCTTGTGCGGCTGTTACAGCCGGAGCCGTTCGGGCCGCCGGGGTCGCGGTGCTAGCATGTGCGGGCGACGCCCCGGTCGCATTCCCACGCACGTTGCGACGGCGCCCGTGCGCCGCCGGAGAGGCCATGTCCCCGCAAGACGCTTCCCTGATCGACCTGGCCCGGCGCTATTGGTTGCCGGTGTACCGTCCGCGCGAGCTCGTGCTCGACCATGGCCTCGGCGCGCGGCTTTGGGATACGCAGGGGCGCGACTATCTCGACTTCGGCGCGGGCATCGCGGTCAACAGCCTGGGCCACCAGGACCCGGACCTGCTCGCCGCGCTGACTGCACAGGCGCACAAGCTGTGGCACAGCAGCAATGTGTTCTACACCGAGCCGCCGCTGAAGCTCGCGCAGGAACTGGTAGAGGCATCCGGCTTTGCCGAGCGCGTGTTCCTGTGCAACTCGGGGGCCGAAGCGAACGAGGCTGCGATCAAGCTGGTGCGCCGTTGGGCGGCCGCGCAGGGGCGCGATGCCGGGCGGCGCACCATAGTCACTTTCAGTGGCTCCTTCCATGGACGCACCCTGGCCACGGTGACGGCCACCGCGCAGCCGAAGTACCAGGAAGGCTACGAGCCACTGCCGGGTGGTTTCCGCTACATCGAGTTCAACGACGTTGAAGCGCTCCAGATGGCCTTCGCGCACGACGACGTGGCCGCCGTGATGGTGGAGCCCGTGCAGGGCGAGGGCGGCGTGCGACCGGCGGCCCCCGGCTTCCTCAAGCAGGTACGAGAACAATGCGACCGGCATGGGGCGTTGCTGGTGCTGGACGAGATCCAGTGCGGCATGGGCCGCACCGGCACCTTGTTCGCGCACGTGCAGGACGACGTGGCGCCGGACATCGTGACCTTGGCCAAGGCGCTCGGCGCGGGCTTTCCTATCGGCGCCATGCTGGCCGGTCCGAAGGTTGCGCAGACCATGCAGGTCGGCGCGCACGGTTCCACGTTCGGCGGCAATCCCCTGGCCGCTGCCGTGGCGCGCGTGGCGCTGGCCAAGCTGGGTTCGCCCGCGGTGCTGCTCAACGTGGAGCGCCAGGCCAACGAACTGCGTGCCAGCCTGGCGGCCATCGATGCCGACCTGGGCCTTTTCGATGAAGTGCGCGGCCGCGGCCTGATGTTGGGCGCGGCGCTGGCCGCGCCGCATCGCGGCAAGGCCGGCGCCATCCTCGACGTCGCCGCTGCACACGGTGTGCTGTTGTTGCAGGCCGGGCCCGACGTGCTGCGGTTGCTTCCGCCTTTGACCATCACCGACGAGGAACTGGCGGAAGGCCTGCAGCGCCTGCGCGCGGCATTCACCGACTTCCTCGCGACCCCTGCCGGAGACACGCCATGAAGTATCTGCACACGATGGTCCGCGTGCGTGACCTCGACGCGTCGCTGCGCTTCTACTGCGACGGCCTCGGTCTGCGCGAGGCGCGCCGCAAAGAGGTTCCCGAGGGCAAATACACCCTGGTGTTCCTTGCCGCGCCGGACAGCCCCGAGGCGGAGATCGAGCTCACCTTCAACTGGGACTCCCGGGAAGACTATGGCTCGGCGCGCAACTTCGGCCACCTGGCCTTCCGCGTGGAGAACATCTATGCCACCTGCCAGCGTCTGAAGGACATGGGCTACACGATCCATCGCCCGCCGCGCGACGGGCACATGGCGTTCGTCCGCTCCCCCGACCTGATCTCGATCGAGCTGCTGCAGGACGGCCACCTGTCGCCGCAGGAGCCGTGGTCGTCGATGCCCAACACCGGCACTTGGTAGGCGGCCTCAGGCCAGGCCGCAGTTCGCCAGCGCGGAACGCAACTGCTGCAGGTCCGTGAAGTGGTGCGCGACCAGCCCGGCCTTGCGGGCGCCGGCGACATTCGCGTCGCTGTCGTCGACGAACAGCGTGGCCGCGGGCGGCATGGCCAGCGCCTCGAGGCATCGCAGGTAGGCAGCGGGCGAAGGTTTCGCCGCCTGCAGCTGGGCCGAACAGAAGAACCGGCGTTCGAACAACGGCAGCAGTGTCGGCACGATCACCGGCCAGCGTTCGGCCATCAATAAACCGTTGTTGCTCAGCACGGCCACCGCGATCCCCTGATCGCGGAGCCGACCCGCAAGTTCAAGTACGGGTGGTCGGACGCAGCTTGCCGCTCGACGCGCATCGACCCAGGCCTCGGCATCGATGTCGCGATCGAGCTCGCGCCCAAGCGCCGACAGATAGGTGGGCGCATCGAGCAGGCCGGCGTCGGCGGCATCCTCGATGCCCGACGCGTAGATCGCCGCGTGCACGGCTTCGGCCCGGTGCCCGAGATGCCGCGCGAAGGTTTCGACCCGCCTGCCGCGATCGTAGTCGGCGAGCACGCCGTCGAGATCGAACAGCACGCAGCGAATGTCTGTACTCACCCCTGTTGCCTGGCCTCGCGCAGCGCGCCCCGGGCGGCTTCCAGCGTGTCCGCGATGTCCTTCTCGCTGTGCGCGCTGGACAGGAATCCCGCCTCGAACGCGCTCGGCGCCAGGTAAACGCCGCGCTTCAACATGCCATGGAAGAAGCGGTTGAACAGCGCCGCATCGGCCGCCGTGGCCTGTGCGTAGCTCGTCACCTTCTCGCCCGTGAAGAACAGCCCGAACATGCCGCCAACCCGGTTGGTGGTGAACGGCGCGCCTTCGGCGTCTGCCACCGCCTGCAGGCCGTCGCAGAGCAGCCGCGTGCGTGCGGCCAGCGCGTCGTAAAAGCCCGGGGCCTGGATCAGTTCCAGCATGGCCAAGCCTGCCGCCATGGCCACCGGATTGCCCGAGAGCGTTCCAGCCTGGTAGATGGGGCCGGCTGGCGCGACCTGCTCCATCAGATCGCGCCGCCCGCCGTAGGCACCGACCGGCATGCCGCCGCCGATCACCTTGCCGAAAGTCGTGAGATCCGGCGTCACGTCGTAATGCGCTTGCGCGCCACCCAGCGCCACGCGGAAGCCGGTCATCACCTCGTCGAAGATCAGCAGCGCGCCGTGGCGCGTGCACAGCTCCCGCAGGCCCCTGAGATAGCCGTCCGTCGGCGGGATGCAATTCATGTTGCCAGCGACCGGTTCGATGATCAGGCCGGCGATGTCGGCCCCGTGTTCGGCGAACAGGGCCTCGGCCGCCGGCAGGTCGTTGTAGGGCAGGGTGAGCGTCAGGTCGGCGGCTGCCTTGGGCACGCCCGGCGAGGTCGGCACGCCGAAGGTCAGGGCGCCGGAGCCGGCCTTGACGAGAAAGCTGTCGCCATGGCCGTGGTAGCAGCCTTCGAACTTCACGATCTTGTTGCGCCCGGTCGCGCCACGCGCCACCCGGATGGCGGACATCGTCGCCTCCGTGCCGGAGTTGACCATGCGCACCATTTCCACCGAAGGCACCAGACGCGTGATCGTCTCGGCCATGGTCACCTCGGCTCGGGAAGGCGTGCCGAAGGACAGGCCATCGCGCACGGCGCGCTCGACGGCTCCGCGTACGTGTGCATGGTTGTGACCGACGATCATCGGGCCCCACGAACCCACGTAGTCGATGTAGCGCGTGCCTTCCACGTCCCACAGGTAGGCGCCGTCGGCGCGCGCGGTGAAGAAGGGCTCGCCGCCGACCGATTTGAACGCGCGCACCGGCGAATTGACGCCGCCGGGCATCAGCCGCTGCGCGCGCTGGAAAAGTTCATGGTTGGTGGTCATGGATGGGACTCGCTGGAAGGAAAACGGTAGAGGTCGGCCAAGCGGCGCGCGGCCGCGCGCACGTCGGTGGCGCCGAACACGGCCGAGATGGCCGCGAGGTAGTCGGCGCCAGCGTCGACCAGGGCCGCGCCATTCTCGGGTGTGATGCCGCCGATCGCCACCCGCGGCACGCCGAGTGCGGCGCTCTGCCTCAGCAACTCCAGGGGTGCCATGCGCGCGCGCGGCAACGTCGACGAGGGGAAAAAGGCGCCGAAGGAAACGTAATCGGCACCTGCCGAGACCATCCCGCGTGCGCGTTCGAGCGAATCGAAGCAGGACACGCCGATGATCGCCTGGGGACCAAGCCGATCGCGCGCGCTGGCCAGGTCCTCGGCTGTCTCACCGAGATGTACGCCAGCGGCGCCGACCGCCTGCGCCAGCGCGGCGTCGCCGTTGATCAACAGCGGCACGCCATGCTCGTCGCACAGCCGCTTGAGCGCCTGCGCTTCGGCATGGCGGCGTGCGTGGTCATCGCCAAGGTCGCGGTACTGCAGCAGACGCACGCCGCCGGCCAGCGCGTCCCGGACGACCTGCACCAGGTCGCTACGCGGACCATCGGTGATCGCGTACAAGCCACTTGATGGGAGACAGGGCATGGAAGTCCTTCTTTCAGGTCGCCGCGCTTTCGCTCGGGCAGGGGAGTTGCGAGAATGGCCCATTCAACTGCAGACGAAGACACGATCCGATGAGCACCGACGCCCAACCCCCCGCGACGCGCAAATGGATGTGCGTGGTGTGCGGCTTCATCTACGACGAGGCGCTAGGCGTACCCGAGGAAGGCATTGAGCCCGGCACGCGCTGGGAAGACGTGCCTGACACCTGGACCTGCCCTGATTGCGGCGCGACCAAGGACGACTTCGAGATGGTCGAGACCGACTGACGCGCGCCTCGCGCATGTCATCAAACGGCCCGGTTCCGTCATCGTGCGGACCGGGCCGTCTGCTTTCCTGTCTTCGTACCCGGCACAGGAGACACCCATGAAACAGTTCATTCCGTTCGAGGACGACTGGGCGGTGCTGGAGCGGCTCGACCCGTCGCGGCTGGTCCCCTACCAGGTGGGGCTTCCCTGTCAGCGCGGCGCCGGTCAGCGTACCGGACCGATGTCGCCTTCCACCTTCAGCTCGTCGCCTGATTCCACGCCGACGCGTCGTGCCGTCCCGGCAGGCAGCTCGAGCACATAGCGCGCCGGCGCGTCGCTCGGATAACTCGGGCAGGGATCGGCCTTGCACGGCGGTACATCCAGCTGCATCGACACCAGCTTGCGGTCGGCATCGAAGTACAGGATATCCAGCGGCACCAGCGTGTTCTTCATCCAGAACCAGCGCGGCTGCGTGTCGGGGAAGACGAACAGCATGCTGTGATCGGCCGCCAGCTCCGCGCGCATCATCAGGCCGTGTTCGCGGCTGGCTTCGTCCGTTGCGAGCTCGGTGGTGAAGCGATGCCCGTGCAGTTCCACCGCTGGTGTCGATGTTTTCGGCATGGCACCCGCGCAGCCGGCAGCAGACAGCAGCAGGAA